>DAOTUS010000455.1:0-2121 GCA_034437415.1 Herpetosiphonaceae bacterium | reverse complement strand
ATGAGCGATACTGTTCCCGTCTTTTTTGGTTTTGGTGCCGTTAAACCATGACATACCGATCAAAAAACGCTGTTTTGAGCAAACAATGTCTGTTTTTGATTTAGATGCGATTGCCCTGCAGCCAAGGCCAGGGCTTATGCAAAGTCAGCCCCTCACCCCGGCCGCGGCGGCGGCCACCTGCCCAGAGGGCACCCGCCCCGTGCGCGGGCGAGGGGATGAATATGCCGTCAAAATCGGGCCAAAGCGGGACTTTGCACATGCCCTGCATCCGCCGCGCACCCGATTGACACATCGCCGTCTTGTGCTGACAATAAACCTTTCGATATTCCAAAGGACACCCAATGCTCGTTTTACGCTGGCAAACCCTGCATGTAAGCGGGATCGCCTATCCGAAGCCGCTGCCCTGCCCCAACTGCCGAGAGCCACGCCAGTTTAATATCGACATGACCTACTCGTGGTGCGCGATCTTTCTGGCCTGCGGCATCGTGGCCAAGCAGCAGCAGACGCTGTGCTGCGCCACCTGCCGCCGGGAGCTGCGGCCACCGCCCCCTGACACCGCCCGCTACGCCGCCCGCCACATCCCCTGGTATCAGCGTCACGGCCTGATGGCCTTTGTCACGGTGATCCTGGTAATGTCGGTGCTGATGGCAGTTGGGCCGCGCTAAAATGATCGATCTGCTGCGCTTACAGAGTGTCATCTGGATCAAATGAATACCGATGTTCGCATGCACATCATCTATTCTCCGCTCCGGGCCGGTGCTGCTTTCAAAAAAAGACTACGCCGACTGGCGGGCCATCCAGGCGGCGTATAGTGACTATATGACGTCGCTTGGCCCCTGGACGGCCGTCGAGATCAGCGAGGTTTTTAGCCAGGATTTTGCGGACGAGGCTGATTGGCCGCTCTCGCGGGTAGAAATTGAAGCGTTCGCCTGCTCAGATGATGCGGTCTATTTTTCCAGCATGGGCAGATAGACGCGCTGGCTCAGGAACACCGCCGCCTGCGATCCCTCGATGTTGCCGTTGCGATCGACCGCCCGGTAGATCAGCGCCTCAGCGCCGGACACGCTCAGCGGGGCGGTGTAGCGCTGCCAGGCGCCCGCCCCAAGCCGATATTCGATCCCGGCCACGCCCTGAGCGTCGCTGGCGCTCAGCGTCACGCTGAACCCGGCGCCGTCGGGCACCACCGTCGCGGCTGAGACCGGGGCGATCGTGTCGGTGAAGCTAAACGTCTGCTGGTAGGTCGCTGCGGCCAGGCGCCCCTGCCCGCTGAGCGACGGGTGGAAATAGTCAATGGCCAGATCGGCGGGCTGGAGGATGCCGTTGGTGACCGCGCCGCCATCGAAGCGGCAGTGGATGAAGAGCGCACAGACCTCGGCGAGCTGCGTGTTGAAATCCAGGTTGCGCTGGCGCACCCGCGCGCGCCGCTCCACATCCGCCTGCGCCATCGAGGTTGGGTTGACGAACATTGCCTGACAGACGGTGTATGTGCTCCAAACGGCCTGCGCCTGCGGATTGGTGTGGGAAAGCTCCCAGACGCTGTAGATGTTCGGCAGGCTGGCGACGAAGATCCGCGCATTGGGCAAGCCGCTGCTCAGCGTGGTCAGCGCCTGGGTGAACTGGCTCCGATAGGTCGCCACCGAGGTCATCTGGGCCTCGGTCCCGGCGCAGACATCGTTCCCGCCGATCAGAATGGTGATGTACTGGCGGTTGGCGGCGACGGCCTGGCTGGCCTGCCCTGGCAGAGCGCTCATTGTGCTGCCGCTCACGGCCAGATTGCTGCTCTGGCCGCTGATGGTCGGCTCGGCCGCGAGGATCCGCCGGTAGTGGCTGTTGACGGTCGCATCGGTCCCGGTCGCCCAGGAGTTTTGCGGCGCATCAGGCGTATTGTTGCTCAGAACGGCCCGCGTGATCGAGTCGCCCAGCGCGGCGATCGAGCGGGGATAGCCAACCATCTCGGGGTCGATCGGCGCTGCCGCGGCGGTCTGGGCCACGGCTGGGGCGGGCAGGGCATGTGCAAAGTCGTTCGGGACCTCACCCCAGCCCCAAGCGATTGATGGCCTGATCAAAGCGGCGCATGAAGACCCGTTGCACTGCTGCCAGATTGCGTTCACCGTGCTGCTG
>DAOTUS010000454.1:0-1510 GCA_034437415.1 Herpetosiphonaceae bacterium | reverse complement strand
GGTGGCGGTGGCGGCGTGGCGGTGGCGGGGACACTGGTGGCGGTGGCGGTTGAAGGCGGGGCTGGCACAGCAATCGCCGCGGCTACCGAGGCAGTTTCGGAGTGCGGCCAAAAATATATTGCCAATCCACAGGCGAGCACAAGGGCCATACAGCCCCAAAACCAGAGCGCAATTTTTGTCATAAGTTTCTGTGAAGAAATAGAGTGTCAAAGGATAGAACATAGAACAAAAAACCCAGCCCGTCAGGACCAGCTTCGCTGCTCTATGTTCTGATACAGCGCAGTATACCGCAAGATGTTCGATTATGCTGCAATGGATTGGCCAGACGCGCCAAGTTGTCGTATAGCCACGTCTATGCTATAATGCTCGCCTAATCATTGGCATGAAAACCCGGCGTGTGAGCACCTCACACGCTGATTGTTTGTCCAACGACCGTATCCGTTGTACGCCAATGCGCATTGTATATTGATAACAGCCCGAAATACGGCGAGCTGTTAATGCAGCACCAGGATGAAATAATGCAACAGGCACCTATCATTCACGAGATTGAAGATCGCTACAAACGCACCGATCTGCCGGAATTTCGCGTCGGCGACACCGTCCGCGTCAGCATCAAAGTCGTTGAAGGCACCCGCGAGCGTTTGCAGGACTTCGAGGGCGTTGTGATCCGCCGTCGGGGCATGGGCATCAACGAGAACTTCACCGTCCGCCGCATCGCCTCGCACGGCATTGGCGTTGAGCGAACCTTCCTCGTCAACTCGCCCCGCATCGAAACCCTTAAGCTGATTCGCACCGGCAAAGTGCGTCAGGCCACCCTGTACTACCTGCGCGGTCGTACCGGCAAATCTGCTCGCATCAAAGAGCGCCGCTAACTCTCGGTTCGAAATCCGGCGACGCGGGTGTGGGCTTGTGAGCCTACGCCCGCGTTGTGTTTTACGCGGGAGCGCGCATGGCACAACCACTCCTGACACGGCTGGTCCTGTGGGCCTTTGAACGGTTTTATCACGAGGGCGCCTGGACCTACGACACGGTCGCCTGGCTGGTCTCGCGCGGCTACTGGTCGGCTTGGATCGCGACGGTGCTGCCCGATGTGCAGGCCCGGCCAATCCTTGAGCTTGGCTGTGGCACTGGCTATCTCCAGCACGGTCGCCTGGCCGCGCCGCACCTCACCGTTGGCCTCGATGAGTCCGCCCCAATGCTGCGCCACACCCGCCGCCGCCTGCGCCGCGCTGGCGCCGCCGGCCACCTGGTGCGCGGCCTCGCCCAGAGTCTGCCGTTTGGCGCGGCCAGCTGGCCGATCGTTGTCTCCACCTTTCCCGCCCCCTACCTGTTCGACAGCGCAACCCTGGCCGAGATCCGCCGCGTGCTGCAGCCCGCTGGCCGCCTGCTGATTGTCGATGGCGGAGTCGTGCCGCCGGGGCTGCACCAGCGGGTGATTGCTGCGATCTATCGAATTTTGCTTGGGGCCGAGCAGGCCGCCGCCGATCAGCCTGCCAGTGCGGTTGACCGG
>DAOTUS010000453.1:0-4244 GCA_034437415.1 Herpetosiphonaceae bacterium | reverse complement strand
GTCGCCAGCCAGCTGGATATCATGCTGCCCGACAACACCTCGTCGAGTGCGCTCACGCTCACCATTGGCCTGGCGCCCGACGGCGGCATGGTGCTGGATGGCACGCTCGATCAGCTGGCGCTGGAGATTGCTGGCGGCACGTTGACTCTCGAGGATCTGACGCTCTCCAACGTCGGCCTTGTGATTGCCGAGGGCAGCTATGCGCTGCCGGCGGATCTCGGCGGCGCGGTGACGGTCAGCGATATTGCGGTCACCGGCGCCGGGCTCAGCATCAGCGGCGGCAGATTCATGCTGCCCGAGATCAGCATTGGCGATGGCGATGAGCTGAGCATCACCGCTGCCGAGGCGACACTGATGATCGAGGGCGCCGCCTACGCGCTCGAAGCCGAGGCCGTGCTCAACGTCAACCTTCCCGAGAACGACCAGAGCATCGCGCTGACCTTCCACCTCGACAGCGCTGGCGTGATAGCGGCAACCATCTCCGAGCTGGATCTGAAACTGGCGGGCACCGCGCTGTCCATTGACGCGATTGCGCTGAATAACACGGGCCTGACCGCCAGCAATGCCACGCTCACACTGCCCGCCAGCCTGGGCAGCACGACGGCCACCATCGCCCAGATCGTCATCAGCGACCAGGGCCTCAGCTTTGGCGACGCTGGCCTGGAGGTCGATCTGCCAAACTTCACAGTGGGCAGCAAGCTGTCCTTCGCGCAGAACCACGCCAGCCTCGCCATCAGCGGCGCCACCTATCGGCTCGTGGTCAGTGCCCAGATGACCAGCAGCCTGCCGGGCAACGTCCAGACCAGCGCCATCAGCCTGATGATGGTCACGGATGGCAGCGATGTCCAGCTCTCAGGGACGCTCTCGGCGCTGACGATCAATCTGGCGGGCGGCACGCTAACGATGAGCAGCCTGGCGCTGAGCCGCGACGGCCTCACGGTCGGCGCAGCCACCTATGTTCTGCCGACCAGTCTGGGTGGCTCCATTGCGGTCAGCGGAGTGCGAATCACCCGCAGCGATCTCGCCTTCAATCAGGGCACGCTGCGCCTACCCCCAATTACCTTCGGCGGCGATGGCACGCGCCTGGCGCTGACAGATGGCCAGGCGACGCTTGCCGTACAGAATGGCCTGTATACGCTGGCGGGGAGCGGCAAGCTCAAAATCACCCTGTCTGGCAACGACGTGCCCAGCAGCACACTGGCCTTTTCTATCAGCAGCGGTGGCCAGTTCTCCGCCAGTCTCTCCCAGCTCGACCTGATTGTCGCCGGGTCAGCCCTCAAGCTGACGGCGGTGACTATCACCAATGCGGGCCTCAGCACCACCACGGCAACGCTGCGGATGCCGGAGCGCTACAATTCGCCCGAGGCGACCCTCACCAATGTCAGCATTACCAAGGCCGGGCTCCGGCTGGGTGGCGCATCCATCAGCCTCAACAAGAGCATTCGCTTCGGCGCGCAGCTCGAGATCGCTGCGCCGCGCCTCTCGCTGCTGGTGCTCCCGGACGGCTACAGCTTCCAGGCCAGCGGCACGCTGGTGGCGACTCTGCCCGGCAACCCGATAAATACCCTGGTGACGTTCCAGATCGATACCAATGGCAACTTCAAGGGCAGCATTCAGGCGCTTGATCTCAAGATTGCGGGGACGACGCTGGCCTTGCGCGCGCTCCAGTTCGATAACAACGGCCTGTATGTCGATGCCGCCGCGCTGACGATTCGCGGCACCACCGCCACCATCCGTCAGGTGCGCATCACCGGTAGCGGCGTGCAGTTCGGCAGCGGCAGCGTCACCCTGCCCAGCAGCATCGCCCTGGCGGGCAACAAAGCCATCCTGCTCAACCCAGGTTTGACAATTGGCTCGACCCCAACGGGGTACTTCCTGACCCTGCGCGGCAATGTCCAGCTCAATCTTCCCCAGAACAACACAACCATCCTGGGGGCGACGTTCACCGTTGCCAGCGACGGCGCGTGGAGCGGCTCGATCAGCAGCGTTACCCTCAAGCTGAGCCAGGCCGAGCTGGTTCTGAGCAGCCTGAGTCTCACCAACGATGGCTTTGTGGTCAACAGCGGCCAGATCAAACTGCCCGCCAAGCTCGGCGGCGCCTCCGGCAGCGTGACCAACGTGCAAATCACCAGCAGCGGCCTGAGCATCGGCGGCGGCAGCGTGAACGTGCCCATCCCCGGCTTCCGCATCGGCTCGACCACGGCGGGCGTTTCGATCAGCCAGGCCACGGCGGGCTTTAGCATCACAGCGGATAACACCTACAGCCTTTCCATCAACGGGATTGCCACCGTCAAAATCCCTGGAACGCAGGCGCTGGCGGGCGGATCGATTATTCTGGATAGCAACGGCGGCGTGCGCGGCACCATTAGCAACGCCCAGCTGAGCGTCGCCGGCCTGGGCCTGAACGTGAGCAACTTCCAGATCAATGGCGACAGCATCACCGCCGCCTCGGCACGGCTTGTCACGCCCAGCTCATTCGGCGGCGCCTCCGTCGAGGTCTATAACGTGGTCATCACTGGCGATGGTATCTCCATCGGCGGCGGATCGTTCAACCTGCCAGCCATCAAGATCGGCTCCGCAGAGATGGCGCTGAATGGCAAGCTGCTGAAAGTGCAGGGCGGTTACGAGATTACCGCAGGCGGTATGTTCAAGCTTGGCAGCCTGAGCGGCGCCAGCGATTGTAGCGGCCTGGCGGTCAGCGCGACCTTCTTTGTCGATAGCAGCAACCAGATGGCGATCACGATCGATAGCGCCGATTCAATTGATGCCATGCAGGCGGCGCTGGCAGTGAATGGCGAAACAGCGCCCACTGTCACCCTCAATCGGCAGGAGGCCATGGCCGTGACCGGCCCCGGTGCGCCGCGCACGCCGGCGATTACCGCCGCCGTTGATGGATTTTCGCTGCGCCAGGCCAGCCTGACCCTGAGCTGCCGGATCCCAATCGGCGCGACCGGGCTGTATCTCACCGAAGCGCGCGGCTCGATCGTGATGAATAACGGCGCGCCAACCATTAGCATTGGCCTCACCGTCATTGCCGGACGCGAAATCCTGAACACCCCGGTCCTCAGCGCGGTTGCGGACGCAACCCTGAAGACCGACCCCTTCGAGTTCAGCCTCAGCGGTGCCATCAAGGTCTTTGGCTTCGAGACGGCGGGGGCGCAGGCCACGATCAAAAGCGACTCCTTCAAATCCACACTCTGGATCGAGCTGATCGTGCTGCGCGGCGAGATTACGCTGAAGGCATGGAACTCCGCGACCGGGTTCAAATTCACCGGCGCCGCTAAGCTGGAGCTGGGCGTGAACAAGGGCCAGCTCTGGAGCGGCTGCGCTCCGCTTCTGGGTACGCCGTGCATCGATTTCCCCTTCTCGACGATCAAATTTGGCGAGATTGGGGTTGAGATTGGCGCCTTCAAGGGTGTGTTTGGCACACCTTCCGTCTGGGGCGCCAAAGGGTGGGTCTCGGCCCATGTGCCAATCGTTGATGTCGATATCACCATCGGCGGCTATATTGATACCAGAGGCACCCTGAGCGTGGGCGACGTCAGCCACTATCGGCTTGAAGATGGACCAGCGGTCCTTCGTGCGCTGCAGAACCACAAAAACGCCCTGGCCCAAGGCAAAAACTACGCCGATCCGCGCTTCAGTTTCCCAGCGAGCGGCGTGGTGGACACCCCCATCGAGGTTGCGGTCGGCACAACGCCCAACTTTTCGCTGACCCGCATCGGCAGCACGCCCCAGCTCTCCATCGTCACGCCAGGTGGGCAGGAGATCACCCCCGCCAACCTGCCGAACGGCGTCCAGTATGGCGAGATCGTCACCTACACCTTGGTGCCGGATATGAACTTTGACCCGAACTGGGTCTATATGCCGCTGACCGGTACCCTGGCACCGCTGGCCGAGCAAAGCACCGCCATGCAGCTAGCCCGGATCCAGCACCTGCTGGACGGCACGGACGCGGCGACCCTGCCAGCGCCCCGGATCCGGGTGATCGGCGCAGCGGGCGACCTGGACGGCATCGATGTGCTGATTGATGGTACGCCAGCGGATCTGGATGTGGGCTACGCCAGCGCCAGCGCCTATCAGCCGGTCGGCGCAGGTGTCCACACGATCGTCGTTGTCGCCGCAGGCACTAGTGGGTCACTTGCCATGTCCATTGGCATTCGTTCGTACCCTGTGCTATGCTTTGTCCAGCATTATCAGTATCCAGCATGGAGGTGTACCGTGAGTCGTCAGCCAACGGATCC
>DAOTUS010000452.1:0-5436 GCA_034437415.1 Herpetosiphonaceae bacterium | reverse complement strand
GCCGTCGGCCTTTTTCAGGGCCTTCTCGACCCGATTGACGCACGAGGCGCAGGTCATGCCGGTGATCGGCAGGGTGCGGCTGGCGGTGATGACGCCATAGCCGCCCTTCTCGACCGCCTGAATCAGCGACTGTGGTGAGACCAGCGCCGGATCGTAGGCGACGGTGGCGGCCTCGGTGGCCAGGTTGACGCTGGTCTCGCTGACCCCGGCCAGCTTTTTGAGGTTTTTTTCGACGCGGCCGACACACGAGGCACAGGTCATGCCGGTGACTGGCAGCGTAATTGTTTTGGTAGCCATGCTACACATCCCTAATAATTTTCAATCTACGAAGAGGTTTGATCCACGAAGGACACGAAGGCCACGACACCCGCACGCGGGTACCCGCACGAAGATAATGATGGAGAAAAAGTGCTATACGCCTTTTAGATTTCCATCAACGTTCTCTATCTTCGGGCTCCTTCGTGTTTCTTCGTGGATAAAATATCGTGATCCTGGGTGCCGATGTTTTGCAGCGTCACCTTGATCGTCTGGCCGGCGGCGACCTCGATCTGCGCGGGCGCAAACCCGAAGTCGCTGGCGTTGAGCGTGACATTCACGGCGGCGGCTGATGGCGCCATGCTGGAGCCGTGATCGATTGCGCCGCCACAGGCTGCCAGGCCCAGCAGGAGCAGCAGGAGCGCAAGTCGTTTCAGCATAGGGCTAGCTCAGGCCAATCGTCTGATTGTAGGGCGAGATAGCGTAGCCGGCCTCGACAATCGCGGCGCTGAGGGTTTCGCGGGATACGGTCTCGCTGGATTCGACCTGCACCGTCTTGCTGGCCAGGTCCACCACGACATTTTTGACCCCGTCGATTGGGCTGACTTCGTTGGTGATGGCGTTGACACAGTGCTGGCAGGAAATCCCTGGCACATTGAACGATTCGGTTTTCATACAGTTCTCCTTGCATTGATAAACCAGCCCCCCCCAGGGGGGGTGTTCTACTACTATACCACTCATAGCCACGCTCGACAAGCCTGTCCATGCAAAAAGTGTGTTAGAGAACCCTAAAACCAAAGCCCGCCGTCTCGGGCTGCGAGACGGCGGGCTGAGCTTGAGCCAAACGATAGCTAGACGGTTGCACCTGCGGTCAGACCGGCCGGGGCCTCTTCACGGGCAGTATCGCTTTCGGTAACGAGAGCGTCATTGTTCGGCATTACGACCCAGACACCAACCATTGCGGCGAACAAGACCAGCGCGAGAATGAGTTCCATTGAGTACCTCCATAAAGTATTCGAAAGCTATCAGCGACCAGCGCGTGAGGCGGAAGCTTGAACAAGCGCCTCATTCATCGTTACAAACTGTTTACGATCCGATCCGATAGGCGACCTCACCGTGCTGGGTGGAATCCAGGCCCAGCTGCTCGTCCCGCTGAGAAACCCGCAGGCCGAACACCAGATCGATGATCTTGAGGATGCCCCAGGTCATCCCGCCCGAATACAGGGCCACGACGCCGACAGTCAGGGCCTGCACGCCGAGCTGTTTGAAATCGCCCGAGATCAGCAGCCCATCGGCACCGGCCGGGTTGATCGACTTCGTGGCAAATATGCCGACCAACAATGCCCCCAGGATACCGCCAATGCCGTGAACCCCGAAGACATCAAGGGCATCGTCAATCCGTCCGCGCACCACATACTCGACCACAAAGAAGCAGCCGGTCCCAGCGATAAAGCCAATCAAGAGCGCCGCCATCGGAGTGACAAAGCCAGCGGCGGGAGTGATGGCCACCAGACCTGCAACAGCGCCAGCGGATGCACCCATGATGCTTGGGCGTTTGTGGCGCAGCCAGCTGGCGGTCATCCAGGCCAGCGCGGCCATTGCGGCGGCGGAGTTGGTGTTGACGAAGGCCGAGACCGCCAGCGCCCCCGAGCCAAGTGAGCTGCCAGCGTTGAAGCCGAACCAGCCAAACCACAGCAGAGCGGTACCGATAAAGGTCATGGTGGTGTCGTGGGGCTCCATCGACTCTTTGCCGTAGCCGAGGCGGCGGCCAAGCACCAGCGCACAGACCAGGGCCGAAACCCCCGACGTGATGTGGACGACCGTGCCGCCAGCGAAGTCCAGCGCGCCCAGCGAGCGCAGCCAGCCGCCGTCGGCCCAGACCCAGTGGGCCACCGGGTCATACACCAGGGTTGACCAGGCCAGGGAGAAAATAACAAAGGCTTTGAAGCGTTTGCGCTCGGCAAAGGCGCCCGAGATCAACGCAGGCGTGATCACGGCAAACATCATCTGATAGATCATAAAGGCCTGGTGGGGGATGGTGGCGGCGTAGGTTGGGTTGGGCTCCAGCCCGACACTGCGCAGGCCGACCCATTCCAGACCGCCGATAATGCCGCCCTTATCCGGGCCGAACGCGAGGCTGTAGCCAACCAGAACCCATTGCACACTGATCAGCGCAAGCATAAAGAAGCTGTGCATCAGGGTGGAAAGCACATTCTTCTGGCGCACCATGCCGCCATAGAACAAACCTAAGGCAGGCGTCATAAGCATAACCAGTGCGGCGGACACTAAAACCCAGGTTGTATCGGCTCCGTTAATGGCATCCATAGCGGTGAACCTCCTAAAATCAAACACCCTCAGCTGAAATAATCAGGTGAGGGTGCGCCATTGCACATGAAGTTGAAATATATGGTGCGTGGATACGTGTTGGTTTGGTTGATGTCCACTATCATACGATAATGGATTGGCTAGCTTTATAGCTAGAAGCTACGAAAAATCGCGAATGGCTTTTGTGCACATTGCACAATTTTCTGTTTGATAACGGCCTCCTAAAAAACTCGACGCACCGCCATTCTGATTTCTGTTCATTCAGAATGGCGGTGCGTCAACGCAACACAAATTGTCACAAGCAGCAGCAGGGGATGGGGGCATCCCTTCAGCCGCTGGTAGCTTTTAATAGATCGGCAGGTAGCGGTCGAGCTCCCACTGGGAAACATACAGGCAGTACTCGTTCCACTCCTGCTGCTTGGCCTCAACATAGCGTTCGTAGATATGTTCGCCAAGGGCAGCCTGAATGAGCGGATCCTGCTTGAGCGCCTCCAGGGCCTCGCCCAGCGAGGCGGGCAGCGTTTTCAGCCCCCGCGCCACCGGGTCAACGTGATACAAGTCCTCTTCGGCGGCGGTTGGTGGCTTCAGGCCGCGCTTGATCCCGTCCAGCCCGGCCGCGAGCATCACCGTGAAGGCGAGATAGGGGTTGGCCGATGGATCGGGGCAGCGCAGCTCCACGCGGGTCGCCTGGGTCGAACGGCCTGGGCTGATCCGCGGCACCCGCACCAGCGCCGAGCGGTTGGTGCGCCCCCAGCTGATGTACACCGGGGCCTCGTAGCCGGGAACCAGGCGCTTGTACGAGTTGACCAGCGGCGCCAGGATGGCCGCCATCCCTGGGGCGTGCTCCAGCAGGCCGGCGATAAAGCTCAGCGCCAGGCTCGACAGCCCCCGGTCGCCCTCGGCGGCGTAGAACAGGTTTTTGCCCGTCTCAACGCTGGCAAAGCTCTGGTGGACGTGCATCCCCGAGCCGTTGACCCCGGCGATTGGCTTGGGCATAAACGTCGCGTGCAGCCCGTTGATCTGGGCGACCGCCTTGAGGACGGTGCGAAACGTCACCGCGTTGTCGGCGGTGGTGAGGGCGTTGCCGTACTCGAAATCAATCTCGTGCTGCCCGATGGCAACCTCGTGGTGGCTGGCCTCGACCTTGATGCCAAACCCCTGCAGCGCGCTGACCATCTGGCGCCGAATGTGGGTGGCGTAGTCGGTCGAGACGTCAAAGTAGCCCGCCGCATCGTGGGGGTGCGGCCGCAGCTCGCCGTTCGGCCCCGGCTTGAACAGAAAAAACTCCAGCTCCGGGCCAGTGTTGTAGATATAGCCCAGCGCCTCGGCCTCGGCCATAATGCGCTTGAGCGCCCCACGGGGGTCGCCGGCAAACGGCTGGCCGTCGGGCGTGTAGACATCGCAGATGAAGCGGACGGTCGAGTACTCGCCGGTGCTCTCCCACGGAATCAGCGCGTAGGTATCCAGGTCCAGAACCAGATACATATCACTCTCGGCGATGCGCGCAAAGCCCTCGATCGATGAACCATCAAACCAGACTCCATGGTCAAGGGCCGCATGAATCTGCGAGACCGGAATGGTGACATTTTTGATAATGCCCACAATATCGGTGAACTGCAGATTGATGAACTGGACGCCCTGTTCCTCAATTCTGGTCAGAATTTGCTCTTTCGTCGCCATACGAGCCACTTTCTACGTGTGATATAAGTTCGGTGATCGCTATGGTAAGGCACGGCCCAATCCGATCGATTCGTCAGATCATCCAGATTTCGGCGCGTGTGTTTTGTGCAGCTTGCACAACAGATCGAGGATGAGCCGAAGCAAATCGTTAAGCTTAATCAGCATCGAACACGGCCGCAACGTTGAGCTGAAATCCCTCCAGCAGCGCCGAAGCTGCGGCTTCACCACGGGTGAAGCTGCCATACTCGGTGTAGGTATCATCACCGAGGCTGAGAACGGTGATGGTTTCGGTCTGCGGGTTGACAATCCAGTACTCGCTCACCTGAGCGTGGGCATACTCATTCCGTTTGACCACGAGATCGCGCTCGGGCTTGTCGGGGCTGACGACTTCCAGCACCAGATCAGCGCCAAGCCAAAAGCGGTTCTGGCGGCGGGGGTCGGCGGCATCGCACAGGAGCAGCAGATCTGGCTCGCGGAATGTGCCTTCGCGAATGTGCAGCCGCAGAGGTGCGAAATGGACTTTCCCGCCACGTGGCTTTACAAAGGCCAAAAACTGCAAAAAGAGATTTTGCAAAATGGCTTGATGATGGTCGGTTGGCATGGAATGTACCTCAATTGCACCATCAACTAGCTCAACCAGCTGATTGCTATAGTCGGTCAGCCACAAATAGTGCTCTTCATCCCAGCCGCCCTGGCGCGGCAAACGGCTAAGCACCAGCGCGTCCACGCGGGCCTGATCGGTGCCAAATGGGGGCGATTCTGTTTCTGCTGTCATAACTATTCCTCGCGTTGAAAGGTTAACGAGCTGCGGTTAAATTAAGTATACCGCGTGGGCGGGGTGTTCGCCCTCACCCCGGTGCCCAGAGGGCGCCCAGCGGTAGCCACCTGCCCATTTCTTCCCCTCGCCCGCGAGGCCCAAAGGGCACCCCGAGAGGGGTGGCCGCCGCTGCGGCCGGGGTGAGGGAACGACTTTGCCCATGCCCTGGATGCCGTCAGGGCAATCGCATCTAAATCAAAAACAGACATTGTTTGCTCAAAACAGCGTTTTGAGCAAACAATGTCATGGTTTAGAGGGCGTTTAATAACTAGATAATCATAACATCGCTTTTAGATATATTCTTCAATTTGGATTGATAAGGTGGTTGTTTATCGGGATTTGGATACAGTTTATTCAGC
>DAOTUS010000451.1:0-5087 GCA_034437415.1 Herpetosiphonaceae bacterium | reverse complement strand
ATTCGCGGGAGGGACGCCATATATGGCGTCCCTCCACCAATCGTTATCCACCAAGCGTCCATCTTCATCCAAAATCCTGCGCCTTTGCCGTGTAATCTAACATTGTCAAATTACTCAGGCTGGCTTTATTAGCGAACCAAGCAGCTAACCTCCATAGCCAGTATTTATCACCGCAGAATCATCGTTTGGTAGGCTTTCATTGGTTTTAGCCCATTAGAACGCCAAAAACGGAGCATCTATCAATACCATGTCATGCCCTAAGCCCTCCAGGGGAGGGGAGGCGAATCAAAAGCCACCTCTTGCCGAAGGAGAACGCATAAACCCTTCCGCTGGGCTTGATCACCCCAAGCCACACCACCTCGCTGCACCGATCCTGGATTGCTCAGTGTCACCATTAGCCACGGCTGGTGCGGTGGCAACCCTGGAACACCTGGAAGGATACCCGCCCTATGGCCCCACCGACCCTTTCCGCCCAAGTCGATCTGCTGCGCTCACTGCCAAGCCTGAGCAAGCTCCCGCTCTCCGAGGCCACCGCCCTGGTTGGCTGGGGCGTGTTTCGGGCCTTTACCCCCGAGACCGCGATTCCGATCGCGCGGCAGGCGCGTAGCCAGTGCTACCTGATTGTCGAGGGCAGCGTCGACACCCTGGTGCTCGACCGCGACGGCCGCCAGGTGTCGCTGGGCGTGCTTGGCGCAGGCGAGATGTTTGGCAACAGCACTCTGTTTATCAACCGCTCGCTGCTGTCGACCGCCCGCACCTGTGAGCAGGTCTTTGCGCTCCAGTGGTCGGTTGAGAAGCTGCGCGAGAAGCACTCGCACATTCCGATCTTTATGCACATGCTTGAGGGCAGCTACACCCAGCGGCGGATTATCAGCACCCTCAGCCGGGTGCCCCTGTTCAGCGGTCTGGCGATCACCGATCGGCGCATGCTGGCCGCCTATCTGATCCGCCACGACTTCGAGCGCAGCACGGTGATTTTTGAGCAGGGCAGCCCCGGCAAAGCCCTGTATCTGATCGAGCAGGGGCAGATTACGGTTGAGCAGAACGGCACCATCGTGGCCTCGCTGAGCGAGGGCGATTTCTTCGGCGAGATGGCGCTGCTCTCCGATGCGCCCCACAACGCCACAATTCGCTGTATCACCCCAGCCCGCTGCCTGGAGCTGCCCGGCGAGATGTTTCGGTCGCTGATGATCGAGAACCCCGCGCTGGAGACCGGCCTCCACGAGGTGATCAATGCCCGCCTCAAGCACTCCGAGCGCGTCCACAACGACGAGACCCAGCGGCTACAGCTTCAGGTCGCGGTCACCCACGGGATGCTGCGCGGCTCGCATATCCTGGTGCGGCGCCCGGCGCTGTGCCCGCCCGGCTGTCGGATCTGCGAGGAGGCCTGCGCCAGCCGCTTTGGGCTGTCCCGCCTGCAGCTGAACGGGGCGCGGGTCGATGAGTGGGATGTCACCACGAGCTGTCGGCAGTGTCGGGTTGGCGCTGAGTGTGTGGAGGCCTGCCCTGAGGGGGCGATTGTCTGGGACGAGAATGGCGCATTGCGGATTACCGAGGCGTGTACCGGCTGCGGCGAGTGTGTCCCCGCCTGCCCGTACGACGCGGTCGCGGTGATGGATATTCGCGTCGAGGACCGCGGCGGCCCGCTGTGGGCGCTCTGGCGGCGTCTGCGCAGCGAGGCTGACCCGGCGCCAATTAGGCACGTCGCCAGCAAATGCGATCTGTGCGCCGACCACACCGACCGGGCCTGCCTGAGCCAGTGTCCGACCGGCTCACTGCAGCTGATGTCGATCGAGGAGCTGTTCCCGCTGTAGCGCTAGGCCGGCTCCAGCACCTCGCGAATCATCTGGTCGAGCTGGCCAGTCCGCTCAAACGCGCTCAGATCGACCTCGTTCATGATCAGCCCCTGCACCACCTCGGCGCTTAGCCCGGTGACCCGAACCTGGCAGCCAAGCAGCCGGACCGCCCGCAGAATCTCCGAAAAGCTCGGTAGCACGCTCATATCGGTGATCACCACTCCGGTGAGGTCGATAATCAGGGTGGTGGCGCGGTTGAGGTGGATCGACTGGAGCACGCTCGCGGTCAGGCTTTCGACCCGGCGCTGGTCGAGCAGCCCGACCAGCGGCAGCAGCAGCATGGTGCTGGCGAGCCGGATCAGCGGGGTTTCGAGCTGCTGCATCTGCTCAATCAGCTGCTGCTGCTGGGCATAGGCGCTATTGAGCGCCGCATTGGTCGTCTCAAGCGTGGTGTGCGAGGCTTCCAGCTCGGCTTTGCGGGCGGTTAGCTCGGTGCTAAAGTGCAGGCGCTGCTCGTGAGCCAGCCGCTCGCTCCGGGCGATCACCAGCGTGATCGCGGTCAGGGCTAGCAGCACGACCACATGAATCATCAGCGCCAAGATCAGCTGCCGCTGGAAGCCGATCAGCTCGACCGGAATAACCCCGCTGATCTCCAGCGATGGCACAATCACCAGCAGGCTCAGATCGACCAGGCTCACCGTCAGCACGTACTTAAGCTGACGCAGAACCAGCACCGCCACCGAGGGCCAGAGCAGAAACAGCGACCACGATGCGCTGGAAACCGAGCCACCCAGCGGGTCGATCGAGGCGATCAGGCAGATGATCAGCACTAGGTTCGCGGTGGCGGCGCTGGCGGCGTAGGATTTGTGCCGAACAAACAGCAGCCCAAGCCCCAGCAGAATAATTGCCAGGCCAACTCCCCCGATAACCAGCCGGTCGGTGGCGGTGGTGAGCAGGCTTATGCCAGCTACCATCAGCACAACGGCCATTGTTATCTGGACAATCGCGAGCAGGCGAATGCGGCGGCCAAGTTCAAGTGTCTCTTCAGTGTGCATAACCCTGTCCTCGCAATGGTGTGACAGCCTTGTCGGTTTAAAATAAAAAAGTGGGCGCTGAACAATAATAATCGTTCAGCGCCCACTGATCAAATCTGGGGTTAGCTTACGGCAGGGGGTGATAGTTGAGCGGATTCTGGTTGACCTCATTGTGCCAGATCTGATAGTCGAGGTGCGGGCCGCTTGAGGCGCCCGATGAGCCAACCGTGCCGATAACGGTGCCGCGCTCAACGTACTGGCCATCCTGGACCGTGAACGACTGCAGGTGGGCATAGCCAGTTTTGTAGCTCTCGCCAATCACCCAGATATGATTCCCGGCCGGCCACGTGTCGGTGGAGACCCTGACCGTGCCGCTCATTGTCGCGCGAACCGGGGCGCCCCACGATCCGGCCGGATCGGCGGAGCCATCGCCGTCGCCATCAACCGCCAGGTCGATCGCGCCCCACGACTCGGCCGGCGCGTGCGAGCCAACGCCGTAGCCCTGGGTCATCACTACGCGAGGCGCGACCACCGGGTTGCCCCACGGTTCATCGGCCGAGATCCCCGGCGGCGCCACCAGCGTATCGCCCTGGCCGGTCTGGCCAACCTGGTCGGCCTGGCCAACCAGCCCCGGCACGGCGGCGACCTCGGTCTCGCCGCGCCAGCTGCTGAAGACCGCCGAGCTGGCGCCGCCCTTCAGAATCAAAATGGCGATCACCAGCAGGCCCAGGCTAATCGCAATATGTTTGTGGTGGCTGCCACGGGAGAGATCGTAGATGTTCATTCGTTTTGCCCCTGAGCGCGCCACGTATTGATCAGTGTACGCACGGTCCCAATATAGTGCTCGGTATCGTTGTTATCTTCAGGTGGAGCATACACCGGCAGAATCTGCTCGATCGTGGTCAGCTGCCAGCCATCGACATACAGCTCGCGAATCAGCTTGTACCAGTCTTCAATCCCGGCCTCCCAGGTCGCGTAGCGGCGATAGCCCTGGTAGCTGTCGTAGCCGGGCGTGACCCGAATGTTGCCGACCGATTTCGTCACGGTGGCGACCCCGGCGGTCCCGGCGGTGGACTCGTGGATAAAAAAGGCCAGACAAAACGCTGGATCGATGCCGTATTGAATGCCAAGATCGTACATTGCCTGCCCGGTGCCCGTGGCGGGGGAGTTGTATGAGGCCAGGACGGAGTCGATTTTGCTGGCCGAGATCGTCGGCGGCCCGGTGATGCTATCGCCGGAGACGGCCCCAAACGAGCCGCTCAGCAGCCCGGTCGCTGGGGCGGCGGCCTGAACCGGGGCGCTCCACGGGCTGAAAAAGGGCGCGTCGGGGTTGCGAAAGTGTAGCACGGCCCAAACAGCAGCAACCGCCACCACAAGGAGCACGAGTGGACGGCGGCGCGTGTGATTATAGTCATCGAATCCATACAGCATCCTGGCGGCTCCTCCTCGGTGTAGATCGGGCTACGGAGTGGAATGAGTGAGGCTGCCTTGCTCCGCGGCGGTAATCATCCGAAAACCATCCGGCTGATTGATATAGACAAGTTGTTCGTTTTTGATGTTTACCAGCAGATCGGGCAACGAGTCCTGATTGACATCAAGTGTATCTAAGGTGATCGGCGTCAAATCCTCGCCAGCACCAAACAGATATGGACCAACAATGGTGCGCGCCTGGGTGGCATCTCCCCCTGGAAATTCTAGCACAACCACGCGGCGATTCAAATTCAGCGCAATAAACTCGCTGGCCAGGCCCTGTTCGCCCTCGTGGCCAACCGTGGCGGTCAGGTGCGAGACCCGCGGGCGACCATAGCGCAGGTCGTCCAGCTTGGTCCCAACCCAGCCGTTCAGGGTGCCGGCCAGCAGCGAGAGCAGCACCACAATTACGCCCCAGAGCACCCGATTGATCCAGACGCCGGACTGGCTGACGGGCTGCACAATCACGGTGCGCTGCGGACGCTGACGGGCAGCTTGGGGGACCCGAATCACCCGTCGGCCAGACCACTGTTCCGGTTTATTTGTCCGCAGATTCCTGCTCGTAACAGCCATAGCGGCCTCCTGTTTTCATTGACGGGACTTAACTCTGTTTCGATAGAGCTATTATAATAGAACAAATGTTCTATGTCAATGATTGTCACAAGGGTGCGCAGGGCAATCGCATCTAAATCTATAGTGTCCATTTTTGAGCAAAAAAGCCCCATGATAGGCGAGCAAATGCTTATTTTTAGCATGAATGAGCGATACTGTTCCCGTCTTTTTTGGT
>DAOTUS010000450.1:0-8057 GCA_034437415.1 Herpetosiphonaceae bacterium | reverse complement strand
ATTCGCGGGAGGGACGCCATATATGGCGTCCCTCCACCAATCGTTATCCACCAAGCGTCCATCTTCATCCAAAATCCTGCGCCTTTGCCGTGTAATCTAACATTGTCAAATTACTCAGGTTGTTCTACAACAAAGGAACCTCATGAAACGTCTGGCCGCAGCGATTATCGAAGACGCCCACCAGCGGATCTATCTCCAGCTGCGCGACGCCCAGCCCGGCATCGGCCACCCTGGGCACTGGGGGCTGTTTGGCGGCACCATCGAGGCCGCCGAGGACCCGACCGAGGCAGTTGTCCGCGAGCTGCTGGAGGAGCTGGAGCTGGAGGTCGACCGCGAGCGCCTGACGTTTCTCGGCCGCTACGCGGAGACGCCGACCGAATTTATCTATGCCTTTCGCTACCAGGTCGCCGCCGAGATGCAGGCGGCCGTGCTGCACGAGGGCCAGCGCATCGGCTGCTTCGCCCGCGCCGACCTGGAGATCCTGCGCCCGGCCGTCATCGAGGCGCATCCGCTCGTCCCGATCGTCTGGCAGATTCTCCAGGATTATTTAGGGACTAAGCCCTAGCCCGCCCCGCATTTTTATCCCACTCCAATGGCCTAAACACTAGCTGCCAGCTACTAGCTACTAGCTGCCACAGGCAACGGCACCGTCTCCCCGGCCACAAAGCTGGACAGCTGCCCGGCGTGGGCCAGGACCACGGTCTGGCGGCCCATCACCTGCCAGCGGCGGCTATAATCCGGCTGGATCTCCCCGATCAGCGCGGTGTCCTCGTCGATGCCCAGGAGCGTCAGGTCGGGCGGGACCAGCCCCAGGAGCTGCTGAAAGCGCTCAAGGCCGAACGAGGACGCGATCCGGTCGAAGTGCGGGATCACCACGATGCCCGCCACAAGGCCCAGCGCCGGGACCCAGGTTGGGGTCTGGCTCTCCAGAATCGTGCGAATCCGCACCGTGGCCGTGCCGAGCATCATCGCCCCGGCGCTGCAGCCGGCCAGCACCGCCCCCTGCCGATGGCGGGCGTGAATCATCTCCCAGCTCGGCGTGTCGCGCAGGGTGTCGATCAGGTACTCAGGATTGCCGCCGGAGAAATAGATGTAGTCGGCGCTCGCCAGGGCGGCGGTGATCGCCGGATCGTGGGCATCGGCGCGGGTGATCAGCGGCAGCGCGGTGACGTGGGCGCCGAGGGCGCTGAAGTGGGCGCTCCCTTGGGCATTCCAGCGCTCCGGCATGCCTGGCTCCAGGCCGCTGGCGGTTGGGACGAGCACAACCTGCGCTGGGGCCGCCGGTTCGGCCCAGGTCGCCAGCAGATGCCGATCGGTGCTCACCATCGCGGCGGTGTATTCGCCTGAGCCAACCAGCGCCAGGCTGCCTGGCCGGAGTTCAGTGCTTTCCATACCGTCCTCACCCCCAGCCCGGCTGGGCCGGATAATTCCTCGCAGTTTCCACAGGGCCAATCACGCGGCGGGATTCTGCATTCGTGGAGGGAAGCTCATCGACATAACGAACCGGGCATGGTGAATATCCATGCCCGGTTCGGCGTCCGCTTTACTCGGGGATAACAAAGACCTGGCCGGGGTGAATCAGGTCGGGGTTGCTGATTTTGTCGCGGTTGGCCTCGTAGATGCGCTTCCACTGCATGGCGTCGCCATAGAAATTCTTGGCGATCTTGCTCAGGCTGTCGCCGCCTTTGACGGTGTAGGTGCGTGGCTCGGGGGCGGCGGCTGGCGCAGCGGCGGGCTTCTGCTTCTCCAGCTCGGCAACGCGATTGCGCAGCGTCTCCAGCTCCTCGGTATCGCTGGCTGGCGCCGCTGGGGCGCTTTGGCCGCGGGCTTTGGCGGCATTTTCAGCGGCCTGCTTGGCCGCCGCCGCGATGCTGTCCTGAATACTCGCGCCAGCGCTCTGGGTCTGCTGGGCGGCGCGCTGCTGTTCGGCGCGGGCCTTCTGCTCCTCGGCGCGAGCCTTTTGCTGTTCGAGCTGGGCCTCGCGGCGCTCCTCCTGGTCGTGCTTCTGCTCAGCTTTCTCCTGGGCGTCCTCTGCCGCCGCTGCAACCTGATCCTTGATGCGCTCGGCAAACGAGCGGTCATCCTTTTTCTCGCGGCCAAACGCCTGATTGATCAGGTCTTTGGCTTTCTCCTGGGCCGACTCGTCGGAGGGTTGATTTGGCATCGGTTACTCCTTGATAACTACGACCTGCAGCACTGTCGCATGCAATGGATGCGCTTATCCTATCATATTAAGGGCTTTAAGGGTTAGATCGTCGCAGCGGTGGGGGAATTCATCCAGATTTGGCTCGCTACATTTGCCTGTAAAATCAGCTCTGCACCATCTTGACAGATGGCAGACAGATGCTATACTTCAAGTATTGATAATCCATCTAGATGGTAAGGAGCTGGCATATGGCTGACATGGAAAAAATCACGATCAATATGAGCGTCGTCGATCTTGGGCAGGTTGATCTGCTGGTCGATGAAGGGTTCTATTCGAACCGCACCGACTTTATCCGCACCGCGATTCGCAATCAAATTAATGTGCACGCCGACGTGGTCAAACAAACCGTGACCCGCAAAACCTTGGTGATTGGCGCCGTCATCTACACCAGCCAGGACCTGAGTCGCCTTCAGGCGGCTGGAACCCAGGTCGAGATCAACGTTGTTGGACTTTTACACCTGGGGAGCGATATTTCGCCCGAGCTGGCCCGCGCCACGATCAAGTCCATCCAGGTTTTTGGGGTCTTTCGCGCCAGCGATGAGCTTAAAAAGGCGCTGGCCGACCGCACCAAATAGGCCTGCAAGGGCGGTGCCGCCCACCTCAGCCGCCCGACCGACCACGCCAATCCCTCCAGCGCCTGATGTGGCGCTGGAGGGATCGGCTATACTCCTCCGCAACTACATTGTGGGAGGATTCGCGCTATGACAAGCTCAACGCCCGAGCCACGCCTGCCGGTGATCAGTGGCGACCGCGTGTTTCTTAGCACGCTGCGCCGCGAGGATGTGCCGCACTACGTGCGCTGGTTTAACAATTTGGAATATACAACCTACCTCGGGGCGGTCGGCTTTGCCGCCACCGTGGAGGCCGAGGAGAGCTGGTACGCGCGGGCCTCCAAGCGCTCCGACACCGGCGTGACCTTTGCGATTGTGGTCGCCAACACCGACCAGCCGATCGGCAACGTCAGCCTGATGGAGATCAACCATCGCCACGGCATCGCCACCCTCGGGATTGGGATTGGCGATCCGGCCGCCTGGGGCAAGGGCTACGGCAGCGAGGCGGTGCGCCTGATGGTTGAGTATGGCTTTTACTTTCTCAATCTGTGGAATATTCAGCTGTGGCACGTCGCCTTCAACGAGCGCGGCCACGGCGCCTATCGCAAGGCGGGCTTCCGCGAGGTTGGGCGGCGGCGCGGTGCGATGGTGGTCGGCGGCCAGCGCTACGACGAGGTGCTGATGGACATCACCCGCGAGGAGGTCGATCTCAGCGGAATGCGCTCGATGATCAAGCTGCTGGATACCTAACGGCCAAACGAGTGGCGCAGGATCCGAACGGGTCCTGCGCCGACGTATTTAAGGAGCCGCGATGAAGCTCGATCCCAGCCCGAACGTCGTCTACCACTTCAGCGAAGCGCCCGCGATTGCCGCGTTTGTCCCCCGCAAACACCCGATCAGAGTTGACCAGCCGGCCTATGTCTGGGCGGTCAGCGCTGCGTACGCCGTCAACTATCTGTTTCCCCGCGACTGCCCGCGGATCTGCATTGCGCCTGGACCCACCACCACGGCCGCAGATCAGGCCCGTTTTTTTCACGCCACTCCAGCCACGCGCATTATCGCCGTGGAAAGCGCCTGGCTGGAGCGGATTCGGGCCACCCGCCTGTTCGTCTACCACCTGCCCGCCGCCACCTTCGTGGAGCACGACCGCGAGGCTGGCTACTGGGTCTCGGCGGCGCCGGTGACGCCGCTGCAGATCGAGCCGCTGGGCGATCTGCTTGATGCGCTGCTGGCCCAGGGCGTCGAGCTGCGCTTTACCCCGGCGCTGGGGCCGCTGCAGCAGGCGGTCGCCGCCTCAAGCCTCAATTTTTCGATGATTCGGTTGCGCAAGCGCCCGGAGTCGGGGGCTTAATTCTCTGCCTGCATCTTGTGTTATACTTCTATCTATATTGGTTCAAATGTAATTGAAGTGTAATATTGGTATCGAAGGAGGATCCCGATGGCCCCTGGTTCTGGGCTTCACGACCCGCCCGTGGTGCTAAAACTGCTGGCCCACGAGGTGCGCTGGCGCATGATCCAGGCGCTCGTGCGCAGCGACTACCGCGTCCACGAGCTGGTGGCGCTGGTGCAGAAACCGATGAATCTGTTCTCCTACCACCTGCGCCTGCTCCGTGACGCCGCGCTGCTGACCGAGCGGCGCAGCACCGCCGATGGCCGCGACGTGTATTATCACCTGGATTTCGAGCGCCTCCAGACGCTCTACGCCGATGCCGGGCAGGCAATTCTGCCCATGCTCATGCCCGCCGCGCCCGGCGCCGCTGGGCTGAACGACGAGCGCCCGGTGGTGCGGATCCTGTTTCTGTGCACCCACAACAGCGCCCGGTCGCAGCTGGCCGAGGCGATCGCCCGCCACATTGGCGGGGCGGCCGTGGTGGTGGCAAGCGCTGGCACCGAGCCGGCCCAGGTCCATCCGCTGGCGTTGGCCGTGCTGAACGCTAAAGGGATTGACGCCAGCGCCCTGGCCGCCAAACATGTCGACACGCTGGCCGGCCAGGATTTCGACTACGTGATCACTGTCTGCGACCGCGCCCGCGAGGTCTGCCCGACCTTCCCCGGCCACCCCGAGATGCTGCACTGGAGCTTTTCCGACCCCAGCGCGGTCCTCGGCTCCACCCTCGAACGCCAGCGCGCCTTCGAGGAGACCGCCCAGCAGCTGATGACCAGGATTCGCTTCCTCATGACCATCATCGAGCGCAGCCAGCGCGATCAGACTCGTGAAAGGACCGACGTATGACGATCCGCGTTGGGATCAATGGCTTTGGCCGCATGGGCCGCCTGGCGCTGCGGGCCGGCTGGAACCACCCGGACCTGACCTGGGTGCATATCAACGAGCTGAAGGGCGATGCCGCCACCGCCGCCCATCTGCTCACCTTCGACTCGCTGCACGGGCGCTGGCCGCACGATGTTCGCGGCACAGACAGCCAGCTCACGATCGATGGCCAAGCCCTGAGCTACAGCGCCCACGGCCAGCCCGGCGACGTGCCGTGGGCCGAGTATGGCGTCGATCTGGTGCTGGAGTGCTCGGGGAAATTCCGCACCCCGGCGACCCTCGCGCCCTATCTCCAGGCTGGCGTTGCGACCGTGATTGTGGCCGCCCCGGTCAAAGCGGAGGCGCTCAACATCGTCATGGGCGTCAATGATCACCTGTATGATCCGGCGCTGCATCCGATTGTAACCGCCGCCTCGTGCACCACCAACTGTCTGGCCCCGATCGTGAAGGTGCTCCACGCAGGCTTGGGGATTCGCCACGGCAGCATCACGACGATCCACGACATGACCAACACCCAGACGCTGGTCGATGCGCCGCACAAGGATCTGCGCCGGGCTCGCGCCGCCTCGCTCTCGCTCATCCCCACCAGCACCGGCTCGGCCACCGCGATCGGCCTAATTTTCCCGGAGCTGGTCGGCAAATTGGACGGCGTGGCGGTGCGCGTGCCCATGCTCAACGCCTCGCTGACCGACTGCGTGTTCGAGGTGGCCCGCCCGACCACGGTCGCCGAGGTGAATGGCCTGCTCCAGGCGGCGGCCGACGGCCCGCTCCAGGGGATTCTCGGCTATGAGGAGCGCCCGCTAGTCTCGATTGACTACAAAGACGATCCGCGCTCGGCGATTGTCGATGCCAGCCTGACGATGGTCACGAATGGCACCCAGGTCAAGGTGATGGCCTGGTACGACAACGAGATCGGCTATGTCCATCGGATGGTCGAGCTGGCCAGTAAGGTCGCCCGCAGTCGCCCGCCGGAGCCCCAGCCATGAGCGCGGATCGACGCCAGTACGCCCTGGTCACGGCGGCCTACTGGATGTTTACGCTCACCGATGGGGCGCTGCGGATGCTGGTGCTGCTGCACTTCCACGGCCTGGGCTACAGCGCCCTGGCCGTCGCCTCGCTGTTTCTGTTCTATGAGCTCTTTGGGGTGGTCACTAATCTGGTGGGCGGCTGGGTTGGGGCGCGGGTCGGCCTCAACCGCACCCTGTACGGCGGGCTGACGCTGCAGGTGCTGGCACTGGGGATGATGGTCGTGCCGGCCAGCTGGCTGGTGGTGCCGTATGTGATGGCCGCCCAGGCTCTCTCCGGGATCGCCAAAGACCTGACCAAAATGAGCTCGAAGAGCACGATCAAGCTGCTGGTCGCCGAGGATGCCCATTCGACCCTCTTCAAGTGGGTCGCAATCCTGACCGGATCGAAAAACGCGCTCAAGGGTGTGGGTTTTTTCCTCGGCAGCGTCCTGCTGACCACCGTGGGATTTCGCAGCTCCTTCGCCCTGATGGCCGCCGGGATCGCGCTCGTCCTGGTCGCCGCGATGCTGCTGCTGACCAGCGATCTGGGCCGCACCAAGGCCAAGCCCAAATGGACCCAGATGTTCGCCAAAACCCCGGCGATCAATCTGCTGTCGGGGGCGCGCCTGGCATTGTTTGCGGCCCGCGATGTCTGGTTTGTGGTTGGGCTGCCGGTCTTTTTGTCCACCCAGCTGGGCTGGGATTTCTGGCAGGTCGGCGGCTATCTGGCCCTCTGGGTGATTGGCTACGGCGCCATCCAGGCCGTCGCCCCACGAATCCTGCGGCGGGGCGGGGCCGAGCCGGATGGGCGCACCGCCGCGCTGCTGGCGGGAACGCTGGCGCTGGTGACGGCCAGCCTCGCCGCCGCCCTGTCCAGCGCGTTCAGCCCGACCGTTATTGTCGTAGGTGGCCTGATTGTTTTTGGGATCATCTTCGCCCTCAACTCGGCGGTTCACTCGTATCTGATCCTGGCCTACACCGACCGGGAGAACGTGGCGATGAATGTTGGCTTTTACTATATGGCCAATGCGAGCGGGCGCCTGCTGGGGACGCTGCTCTCCGGGGCGCTCTATCAGGTCGCGGGGCTGGCGGGGTGTCTGTGGGCGGCGGCGGCGCTGAGCGGCCTGGCGGCCCTGGCCTCGATCTGGCTGCCCCACGGCGCAGCGCGGCGCTCCAGCGATCCGGCCCATCCTGGCGCCGCGTGATCATGCCCAAAGGATCGTTCACCACAGCGTGAACGATCCTTTGGGCGCTTCATAGAACGGTATTAGGCCCCGGTGACGTGCTCGATGGCGTGGCGCAGCGTGCCCAAAAACGCATTCGCGGCCCCCTCGCTGATCATGCGGGCGTCGTAGGCCAGCGTCAGCGTGGCGAGCGGGCGGATGACGACCTGCTCGATCCCGCCCTGTTCGGCCACGACGACCTGCTTGCTGGTTGCGCCAACGTGGAGCACCGCCGCCTGACCGGGGGCCACCAGCGCCCCGCTCCACCAGCTGGTATCGGTGTGCTCGAGCGTGAACGTTGCGGCGCCAGCGGCCTCGTGGGGCTGGGCCAGGGCGCGGGCGATGCCCTGCAGGCTCAGGTCGGCGGCGTTGCTCAGCAGCACGGCCTGACCCTGGCCCAGCACGGCCAGATTGAAGGCGGCCCGCTGAATAATCTCGTCGTCGGCCCAGGTGGCTAGGATCTCGCGGTGCTGGCTGAGCGCGCGCAGGGTGGCCAGGGCCAGACAGGCGGTTGCGTTCAGCGCGACGCCACGGCGGGCCATTGGGCCGGCCTGCTGGCGACAAAGCTGCTCGATCGCGGCCATATCGACGGTGATCGCGCTGATGGCCTGCGGGATCGCCTGGTTGCTCGCCAGCGCGGCGGCGGCCGTGGCCAGACTGTGGGCCGAGTGGGGCGCCAGGGTCGGGCGCCCGCCGGTGGCTTTTGCGTCGCCGAGCAGATGGGCAACACGCTGGGTGATGGCGAGAAGGTCATCACCGTGCCCGCTCCAGCCAGCCGCCCGGCGCCCCCGGCTGTGGCAG
>DAOTUS010000449.1:0-2210 GCA_034437415.1 Herpetosiphonaceae bacterium | reverse complement strand
CGTCATCGGCGTTGGCAGCCTCGTGACGCTCTTCATTATGCAGCGTATTGTTCCACGCGTGCCGGCGCCGCTCCTGGTGATGATCGGCACGACGGTTGCCACCCGCATCCTCGATTGGGACACGCACGGCCTCGCAGTCATCGGCCGCATTCCTGCGGGGTTGCCACGGATCATCCTGCCGTGGCTCAGTCGGGCAGAGCTCCAGGCCCTCATCCTGCCAGCCGTCACCATTGCGCTGATTTCTTTTGCGGACGAGATCATCACCGCACGCTCATTTGCGGCCAAATATCACTATGAGATCGATGCCAATCAGGAGTTGGTGGCCTTGGGACTTGCCGATATTGCGTCTGGTCTCGTGGGCGGTTTTCCTGCCTCAAGCAGTTCTGCGCGCACCGCCGTCGTGACGGTGATGGGCGGAAGAACGCAGGTCGCGAGCCTGGTCGCCGTCGGCCTGCTGATGATGTTCCTCGTTTTGTTTACCAGTCTGTTGGCGTTTCTGCCGCTGGTGGTGCTCGCAGCCGTGCTGATCGTGGCAGTCGCTGGGCTGATCGATCTCCATGCGTTCCGGCAGTTGTACACCATCCGGCCCAGCGAGTTCTGGCTCGCCATGGTGACGATGGTCGCCGTGCTGACGCTTGGTTTGCTTGCGGCGATTCTTCTGTCTGTGACCCTGGCGCTTGGCATGGTCCTCAAGCGCATCGTTCACCCACGCGACGCGGTCCTGCTCGCAAGCGAGGGAACCGAGGGGTACCGCGAAATCGCAGCCGACACTGCGGGCGAGAACGCCATGCTGCCAGGGTTGATCGTCTACCGCTTCGACGGTCCGCTCATGTTTGCCAATGCCCCGCTTTTCCGCGAACAGACCCGTGCGGTCATCAGGTCGAGCCGGTCGCCCGTTCGATGGTTGCTTGTGGATGCTGAGGCCATCGTTGATATCGATACGACGGCGGCCAGCATGCTGATCGAGTTTACCACAGAGCTCCAGGCCCAGGGCATCGGCCTTGCCTTTGCGCGGACCAGTGGATCGCTCTACCAGATGCTCCAGAAAACCGGCGTGGTCGCACACGTTGGTTCGACCCACTTTTTTCCATTGCTGAGCAGCGCAGTGCGGGCTCTGGATGAACGCAAAGGCAGTGGACCATCCATTGATACGGCGACGAGTACACCTTGAAGGAGATAGACCATGGAACGACAGATTCTTGTCCCACTTGACGGTTCATCGCTGGCGGAAGCCGCTATCCCGCATGCCGTCCTGCTGGCGCGGGCGACTGATAGTACGCTGCACTTGATGCGCACGGTCACGCTGGTGAGCAACATGTCCGTCATGACGTGGCCGGTACCGGCCCCAGCCCAGTTCGAACACTGGATGGAGGATTTATATATGGAGGCCCGGCAGTATTTATCCGGTGTTGCGGCCCAGGTACGCACCACTGATCTCGCGGTCGAAACAACGGTGGTCGACGGCAATCCGGTGGAAAGCATTCTGGCGCTGGTCGCATCGGTTCCGGCGATCCGCGAGATTGTGATGGCATCGCATGGTCGGCACGGCATGGAGCGGTGGCTGTTTGGCAGCGTCGCTGACAAGGTGATCCAGGCATTGGCGGCCCCGGTCCTCGTGGTGCCCGTCCATGGGCACGAAGAAGCGGAGCAGAATTCCACGATCAATCTGAACCACACGTACACGACAATTGTGGTTCCGCTCGATGGCTCGGCGTTCGCCGAACAAGCGCTGGAACCGGCCCGTCGCCTAGCCGCGCGCTGTGAGGCCACCCTGGTGCTGCTGTCGATCGTTCCTTTCTTTGATACGATAAGCCTTGGCGCAAGTGGCATGGTCCCCCAGTGGACGGGCACTGATCAGCAGCGCGTCCGTCAGTCGGTCGCCGCGTATCTGGAGACGACAGCGCAGCGTGTGGCAACGGGACGTGTTCCAGTCCGCACGCGGGTGATCGATGGACCGCCGGCCACGATGATCGCGGCCACGGCGACCGAGGAACACGCCGACCTGATCGTCATGGCGACGCACGGACGCAGCGGCCTGAGCCGCCTCTGGCTGGGGAGTGTCGCCACGCGAGTGCTGCAAAATACGGATCTGCCCGTGCTGCTGCTTCCAGCTGAGGAAACGCGAGAGCGCGGCCGCTAGTGGGTCATTCCTCATTTAGGCTGCCAATCGGATTGTTGCCCCTGAGCCACCCAGGCGGCGCTGGCGGGCG
>DAOTUS010000448.1:0-5533 GCA_034437415.1 Herpetosiphonaceae bacterium | reverse complement strand
CCAGTTGTACCCCACTGCTTCCCCTCGCCGGGGTGCCCTCTGGGCCACGGGGCGGGTGCCCTCTGGGCAGGTGGCCGCCGCTGCGGCCGGGGTGAGGGCGGACTTTGCACATGCCCTGTGAAGCGCACATCCACCCTTGACATGGATCGTTCTTTTGGATATACTCGCACGTATGTTCTTTAATAAATAATGCTGTTAGCGGTTGTACTCCCGAAGCGTGGGGTACGGAAAACAGTGTGCGTCGCTGATCGGGCATGATCAGTGGGGTGTTCCCGTGATTCACGATACCCACGTGAGTCGCTCGGGCCATGATGGTTTGTCCATTGCACTCCTGGCGGATGGTTCAGCCGACAGGTTAAACGCTTCCTGAGATGGGGGTGCCCTCTGGGCCAAGACCTGCGAGTGCGGACGGGTGTCGTTGAAGGCGGAAGCTACGCCCCTCGTGGGCGTAGAGGATTCACGTAGTTGATTTTGAGGGGTTCGCCTGCTATCTGGAGAAAATAGGCCAGCTTCTGGATTTCCAAAAGCGATAGTAGATAGCCAGGCAGTTGATACAGCTCAAGCAGCTTTTTTTACTCTGGGCAACCCGCATTGTTTCGACTGCGGGTGCGCCTTCAGGGGCAAATAACAGAACCTGGACATTCACCAGATCGGCAAATGCTTCTTCGATGAGTGGGCGCACGTCTGCCCAATCGAGACCACCGTTGCCGCAACCGAGTGGCGGTACCGCAATTGATCGAATCCATGGGTGCTGCCCCTTCTCCTGCGCCAACGCCGCGTGTACCTGGGCTAGCACCTCGGCGGGCAAGCGGCGGGCCGGGCCTGATTCAGCGCTGGGTGCCACCGTCGGCGGCCCTGGCCCCACGGCGGCACCCCGTCGCTCCTGCTCGATCGTGGTGCATTGCGCGACCCAGCCGGTCATTGGCCAGCGCATTGCGGAACGCCAGCATCGGGTTGACGTGGGTGGGCGGATGGGAAGAGGTGGGAACGGGCGGGTGCCCTCTGGGCGTGGTGGCCGGGGAGAGGGAACGACTTTGCCCATGCCCCTGGGAGGCTGGGTTTGCCGCGAGCGAAGGGCAGCGGTATAATAATCCAGTCTGTTTAAGTAACGTTGGGTAAACGATGTCCTCGCAAGCTCTCTACCGCAAATGGCGCTCCCAAACCTTCGATGATCTGGTTGGACAGGCGCATATTGTCCAGGCGCTCCGCAATGCCATCACGGCCGACCGGATTGGCCACGCCTACCTGTTTACCGGGCCACGTGGGGTGGGCAAGACCAGCGCCGCCCGAATTTTGTCCAAGGCGGTCAACTGTGAACAGGCCGACCCGCAGCTGCGCCCGTGTGGCGAGTGTGCCGCGTGTGTGGCCATCGCCGATGGCCGGGCCATCGATGTGATCGAGATGGACGCCGCCTCGCATACCAGCGTGGATGATGCCCGTGAGATCATCGAGCGCGTGCAGTTTCGGCCGACCAGCTTTCGGATCAAAGTCTATATCATCGACGAAGTTCATATGTTGAGCACGGCGGCCTTCAATGCGCTGCTCAAAACCCTGGAGGAGCCGCCCGACCACGCGATGTTTATCCTGGCCACGACGGAGTTCCACAAAGTTCCCGCCACCATCATCTCGCGCTGTCAGCGCTTTGTGTTCAACCGCCACACCGTCCAGAACACCGTCGAGCACCTTGAGTGGATCGCCGGGCAGGAGGGCGTGCAGCTGGAGCCGGGGGTTGGCGAGGCGATCGCCCGCTCCGCCACCGGCTCAATGCGCGACGCAGTCAGCGTGCTCGATCAGCTGATTGGCTACGGCGATGCAATTGTGCCCCTGGAGCGCGTTCAAGCACTGCTTGGCGCCACCGCGGCCCAGGAAGTGCAGATGTTAGTCGGTGCGCTGACCAACAACGCCGTCGCTGAGGCGCTGAACGTGATCAACGCGGTCGCCGATCAGGGCGCCGATCTGCGCCAGTTTACCCGTGATGTGGTTGGCTACCTGCGCGGCCTGATGCTGCTCAAATCAAACGGCGACCCGAGCCTGCTCGATCTGGGCACCGAGGCGTTGCAGGCGATGCAGGCAGTGGCCCACATGCTTGAGCTGGGGGCGATTCTGAGCTGGCTCAAAATTTTCAGCAATCTCGACCACCAGCTGCGCACCAGCCCCTACGGCCAGCTGCCGCTGGAGATGGCGGTCGTCGAGGCGCTGGTGGTGCCGCCGCCAGCGGTCACAGCGCCTGCCGCCCGCGTCGGCCCCCGCCAGACCGTCAGCGCGACCGCAGCGGCCGCTGCGCCACCGCAGGCTGGCGCGTCCGCCCGGCCCGCCGTGGTGCGCGAGGCTGCGCCGGTGCGCCCAGCACCAGTGGTGGAGGCCGCGCCAGCTGTCGTCGCCAGGGTCACGCTTGAGCCTGAGCCACCGACATCTGAGCACGCCCCAGAGCCAGCCGCGCCGATCCCGGCCGCTCCAGTCAAGGCCATTCTGGTCACAGCGCTCGCGCCGACAGCTGATGAGCACATTGTGCTGGCCGAGTCCGAGGTGGTGCTGGCGGAGATCGAGTCGATCTGGGCGCAGCTGGTGGAAGATCTCAAGCCGTTCAATCCACGTCTGCAGGCGGTGCTAAAAAGCTGCGAGCCAGCGACGATGGAGGAGACAATGCTGGTGATTGGCACACCCTCGCCGTTTCACACCAAGCAGCTTGAAGAGCTGGCCAACCAGCGGCTGCTGGAGGACCTGATCTCGAAACGGCTCGGGCGCCAGCTCCAGATTCGCTCCGAACAGCTCAACAAAGAACAACAATCCAAAACCCGCGATGCCCGGCGTCAGCGCGAAGAGCTGATGAAGGACCAGATCGTCAAGGCCGCCCGCAATATTTTCGATGCCCGCATTGTCGGCGTCCAGGAAGATGGATAGATCGAGGCGATGGAGGATGGGCATCCTGCATCAGGCAGGTATTTTTTCAGCTGAATGTACTCGTATAAGGAGAACCGTATGGATCGTAAAATGATGAATCAACTGCAGCAGATGCAGAAAAAAATGGTGGCGGCGCAGGAAGAGCTGGGCAACAGCAATGTCGAAGGCTCGGCGGGCGGCGGCGTTGTTACCGTGACGATGAACGGTCATCGCGAAGTCCAGAGCATCAAGATTGCGCCCGAGGTGGTCGACCCCGAAGATATCGAGATGCTCCAGGATATGGTGATGGCGGCGATCGCCGACGCAACCAAAAAAGCCGAAGAGCTGGCCTCGGCCAAGATGGGCCCGCTCACTGGCGGGATGAATATTCCAGGGCTCTTTTAGCAAGCCAGACGTAACCAGCGGAAAGCCCCAACTTGATGGGGCTTTCCGCTGGCTATTTTTTGGTTTCTCGTGAGGATACTGTGGCGATAGGCTACGAACATATTACCGCTGAGCCAGTGGCACGACTGATCGACGAGTTCAATCGTCTGCCGGGAATTGGGCCAAAATCCGCTTCACGGCTGGCGTTTTACCTGTTACGGGCCAAGCCCGAGTACGCCCAGCGGCTGGCTGAGGCGATCATCGAGATGAAGGAAAAGACGATCTTCTGCACGCGCTGTTTCAACATCACCGTTGAGGACCCCTGCCCGGTCTGTCGCAACCCGAGCCGGAATGAGCGGCAGATCTGCGTGGTGGAGGAGCCGCTGGATGTGGTTGCGCTGGAGCGGACCGGCGAGTACAAGGGGCTGTATCACGTGCTACACGGCGCAATCTCCCCGATTGAGGGCATCAACCCCGAGGATCTGCGCATTCGCGAGCTGCTGATTCGGCTGAAGACCGAGCCAATCGAGGAAGTGATTCTCTCGACCAACCCCAATCTAGAGGGCGATGCGACCGCCGCCTACCTGGCGCGGGAGATTATCCCGCTGGGTGTGCGGGTGACGCGCCTGGCCCGCGGCCTGCCGATGGGCGGCGATCTGGAATATGCCGATGAGGTAACGTTGGGCCGCGCTTTGCAGGGCCGCCGCGAGATGTAATCAGTATTGGCAGGCATACAAATCACAAAAACGTTGCAGATGCAGCATTGTAATGATAAGATACAGCGCAGATCAATCCGCAATAATGACTGATTATTCATTACTCTCGGCTAATTTTCAAGGAGCAACTATGGGGATGCATGAAGTGTTGAGCAACGCCGTCGAAAATGTGCAGGGCGCGAGACTTGCGGGCATTGTTGGCACCGATGGCCTGGGCGTTGAGATGGTGCTCAATGATGTCGAGGCGGGCTTCGACCGCACCTTGGCCGAAGTCGAGATCGGTGGCCTAGCAGCGGCAGCTTCGGCAGCCACATCGCGAATGAAGGCTGGCGAGATGCGCGACCTGATCGTAGAGGCTGAGCACTTGACCTACCTGGCAACGCAGATCATCCCCGGCTACTTTGCGGTGATTGGCCTGGCGCCCAACGGCAACCTTGGCCGCGCTCGCTTTGCCCTGCGTCAGATGGTGGCGAAGCTGCAGGAAACGATGTAATTTCCGGCGCCACGAAGCGTTGATTTTTAATCCACAAAGGCCACGAAGGGGCACGAAGCGTTCTGTTTCGTGGCCCCTTTTATGTTTTAGCAGCTTAACGCTTAGGATTTTTTGATCCACGACACCCGTTCGCGGGTCCCCGCACGAAGTAATCTGGATTGTGGCTCGTGACGGTTTTAGTCGGCGCGCTGATAGGTGAGATAGACGACGCCGCTGCTGAAGGTCGTTGAGGCGACCAGCTTGAGAGGTTTCTGCGCACTCGTATCGCTAAACAGGCGCTGGCCGCTGCCAACAACAATCGGATGGATCATCAGCTGGAGCACGTCGAGGAGGTCGTTCTCCAGCAGCCAGCGCACGAGGGTGGCGCTGCCAGACATCGCAATATTCTTGCCCGGCTGCTGCTTCAGCCTGGTAATCTGGGCCGCAACATCGTCCTTGATCAGCGTGGAGTTATTCCAGGTCGCCTCTTCCAACGTGGTTGAGACGACATATTTGGGGACGTTGTTGAGGAAACCGGCGAACTCATCATCGCTGGAGGGCCAGTAGGCCGCCCAGTCCTGGTAGTTCACCCGCCCGAGCAGCAGCGCATCCGCCTCGGCCATGCTGGCCCCGATCGCGGCGCCCATCTCGTCGTTGAAGTAGGGGAAGTGCCACTTGTCGGGCGACTCGACCACGCCATCCAGCGACATAAAGAATGCTGCCGTGATTTTTCGCATGGTTGTGCTCCTTTAAATTAGTTCAGAATCCAAGTATACCGCGATAATGTGACAGCGGCCGTCACATTTAGCAATCTTGTTCTAATCCGCAGAATAATGTTTGATCCACGAAAGCCTGGATTGAGGAGAAGTTCGGGCGGGTACGGAGACCCGCCATCCATTGACAGGAGGCCGCTTTACTGGCGGCGGGCGCGGTTTTTGGCGGCGCGGAGCCGCTCCAGCGGATCGGTGATCTCCTCCAGATCGACGGCTTTGGGCGGCGGGCTGAGCGTCGGCTTTGGGGCTGGCGGCGCCTTGGTGGGCCGCTGGTCGCCGGGCGGCGGCGCCTGCGGGCGGGCAGGTTC
>DAOTUS010000447.1:0-3021 GCA_034437415.1 Herpetosiphonaceae bacterium | reverse complement strand
GCCGATCTCCGAGGCGCGAATCTGGCGGGCCTATGGCTTTCAGATTATCTCCAGCGCGGTCTCGCCGGCCGCCGAGACCCTGCCGATGCTGCAGCGGGCGGTCATGCTGGCCGAGGACGCCGGCGATCTGGCGATGCAGGTGGCGGCGCTGTGTACGCTGGCCTTTGCCGAGTGCATGCTCGGCCGGACCAGCGCCGCCCACAGCCACGTTGCCCAGGCTCTGACCCTGATCGAGCTGCACCCCGAGCTGTATCCGGCCCGTGGCGATGTGCTGCGGATGCTGGCCCACGTGGCGCTCAACCGCGGCGAGTGGGAGACCGCCCGCGCGACGATGCACAAAGCGCTGCATCTGCTGGAGGAGCAGGACGACAAGTGGCCGCTGGCGGTCGCGCTATTTATGGCCGTGTTCAGCTTCGGCGGCATCGGCCAGCACGCCGAGGCCCAGGCGGCGGTGGCGCGGATGCACGGCCTGCTGCGCTTCGCCGATGTGGCGCCGTACTCGAACTGGAGCCTGTACACCTACACGGTGGCGATCGAGTGTGCGCTGCAGTCGGGCGATTTTGCCGCCGCCGAGGCGGTGGTGGCCGAGCTGCAGGAGTGGCTGGATCATGCGCCGAAAAGCGGCGCCGCGCTGTATCTGCTGACCGAGGTTGGGGCGTTGCGGCTGTTCCAGAATCGCCCCCGCGAGGCCCTGCGCTATCTCCGCGAGGCCCTGCCGCTCTGGCACGCCGCCCGCTCGTCGTTCCTGCCCCTGCTGCTCACCCACGCCCTGGCCGCCCACCTGGCCGGCGAGGCCGCCGAGGCCGCCGAGAGCATGCGCCTGGCCGAGGAACACTACGCCAGCCACGAGATTCCCTACTGCGTGGTGCTGTATCACTTTACCCGCTTCTGGGTCCGTGGCTCGTCCGCCGATCTCCAGGCCGCCTACGACACGTTGCATCAGCAGGCGGCGCGGATTCGTGACGCGGGGCTGCGGGCGGCCTTTCTCGGCGATATTCGGCTGCATACGCTGGTGGCGCGGCTGTGGCGGGTGCGTCCGCTGGCGGGTAAAATCCGCTCGCTGGCCGGGCTGTGGCTGCGGATTGTGCGGGCCGACCAGCCGCTCCCGGCCGCCAGCGCCGCGCCAGCGCCCGGCGACCAGGTGGTGCAGCAGACGGTCTGGCTGGCCCGGGCCGATGCGCCGCTGGGGATTGCGCTGCGCCCCGAGCAGCGCGTGGCGGTGCTGTGGACACTGCAGACGCCCGCCGATCCGGCCAGCGGCGACAAAACCACCCAGCGCCAGCAGCGGCTGCGACGCCTGCTCAGCGAGGCCGCCGCCCAGGGCGCCGCGCCGACCGACGACGATCTGGCCGCGGCGCTGAATGTCAGCCGTCGCACAATTCTGCGCGATATGGCCACGCTGGCCCAAACCGGCGATCTGTCCGGCACCCGCCGTCGGAAACAGTGATTTTGGGCTAGGCAAACAGGATGAAGCCTAGATAGAGGATGACGATCGAAGAAATAATAATCTCGATCCAGATCGCTTTTTTATATTTGGCGGTAACGATCTGCATAATCCCGACAAAGATCCCCAGCATTCCAGAAACGACGAGCAATTGCGGCGCACGGCTGTCCCACTGGCCGCCAGGGAATAGGCCAGCAACAAAAAGTACACTGCTCAGGGCAATCAATAGCGTTGGGAAAGGTATTTTTCTGATCAACAAAACCTCCTTCCAGTGCGGAGATTACTCGCGTTCTCCAAGGCGGATGCGGTGGAATGTATAGATCGAGCGTGCCCGTTAGCTGAATAGCATAGTGAGGTAGATATGCGTCCACTGGAACAGATGGAGGGCCACGAGATGGCCTACCGACCCGAGCGCCCGCAGCTGCTGAGCTTCGCCTGCATTCTGTGGTTTGTGTCGGCGCCGCTGACAATGTTTTTTGGCTTTATGGCCTACCGCAGCATCGTCAGCGATCCTGCGGCGACCGCCGAGCTGCTGCGGCACAACGCCTACACGCTGCCGTATGTCGGCGCAATCGGCGTCGGCCTGATCGGGGTGATCGGGCTGTGGCGGATGCGGCGCTGGGGCTTGATGGCGCTGGGCCTGGGCTTTGGGGCAGGCCAGATTCTGCTGGTGCTGGGCCAGGCTTGGGAGCCGCTGGCGGTGCTGCTGTGGCTGATGCCGCTGGCGGCTGGGGCGGCCGCCTGGCGCAGCCTGCGCTAGCTGACGATGCCGAGCAGGCTGACCGCCAGCAGGCTCTGGATGACGATAGCGCCAACCAGCAGCAGGACCGTGCCAACCCGCGAGAGCCGATAGATGCCCACGCCCAGCCCGGCGTTGGCCAGCCAGGCCAGCAGGCCAATCAGCGGCAGCGCCAGCACCTGCTCACGGGAGACGCTATCGACCGCGCTGCCAGTTGCATCAAAGCGCAGCGCCACGGTCTCGGCCAGCTGGGTGTAGCGGCTGGAAAGAATGCCCCACAGAACCAGATTCAGCAGCAGCCCCAGCGCCAGACAGGCCCGCACGGTGCGGTCGGTCCAGAAGGGATAGCTCACGCGGGTGGTGCGGACGACGCCCTCGGTCTGGCCCTGCACAATGCCCAGGCCGCGCCGACCCTCAACCTCCTGCACAAAGGCATCGCGTTTGGCCGGCGAGATCGCATAGGCGCTGTTGCTGGTGTAGAGGATCACGGTCTGAGCCAGCGGCGTGGTCGCAAACAGATACACCGGGGTGCCGTCGGCGCTGCTGGCGGTGCCGCGGCGATAGCCAAACGAGCGGGATACGATATTCGGCAGGCGCTGGGCCTTGACCCCAATATCAACCGCCGTGATCCGATCCATCGGCACGACGGCGGTGTTGCCTAGCCAGTGGATGGTGACCGCGTTGCGGTCGATGCGGTAGTGCAGCGTGAGGGCGCTGAGGGCGCGATACAGCCCGATGCCACCGAGAGAAAAGCCACCGAGCGCCGCCAGCAGCAAGCCAAAAGACTCCAGGGTCAGAGGCCAGTCTTTGGGGTTGCCCTGAAGCTGGGCTGCCAGGC
>DAOTUS010000446.1:0-6188 GCA_034437415.1 Herpetosiphonaceae bacterium | reverse complement strand
GCTGAATATGTGGGCGGGCAAGATCGGCGTGCTCAGGGCGGCCAGCAGCGGCGCATACGGCTCGCTGAGGCTGACCACCAGCGTATTCGAGACCGGCGCCTGCACGCTCGTCAGCACGTTGTTCAGGTCGGCCAGCAGCGTGGTGGTCGGGCTGAGCACGCGCAAGGTGTTGAGCGTCCAGACGGCATCGCTGGCGGTCAGCGGCGTGCCATCGTGCCAGCGGATATCGGTGCGCAGCGTCATCGTCAGGGTGCGGCCGGTGGCATCGCTCTGCCAGGCGCTGGCGATATCGGGCTGGGGCGCCAGGGTTGCGTCGAGCCGGGTCAGCCCCCGGTACAGCAGGCTCGTGATCTGCTCTTCCTCGTGGGAGGCGGGCTGCCACGGGAGCAGCGGGCCAACATCGCGGGCCAGCCGGATCGTCAGGGTGCCGCCCTGGGGGATTTCAATCGGCGGCGGCGTCGGCACAGTCGTCGGCTCAGACGCAACGTTCTGTCCGCCACATGCCACCAGGATGCCCGCCACCAGCACAACACTTATCAGCCGTTTAAACATACAGTTCCTCAACCTAATGCGCTTGAGCGCTGGGATTAGCCCCTAATTCCTTACACAACACCCAGCCCAAAGCCAATCCCGATGTACAGCACAACCCAGGCGATCAGCGCACAGCCCATTCCGAGCACATAGCGCGGCGTCGGCATGCCCATTGCGCCGGGCAGCAGGGTCGTGCCCACCCGCACCGTCGGCAGAAGCCGGACGATAATCAGCCCGACGATGGCCCGCCGCCCAAGCCAGTGGGCGATCCGCTCGCGCCGCTCGGTGGGTAGCCCAATTCGGTGGCCAACGCGGGCCAGCAGCGGCTGCCCGCCTTTGCGGCCGACCAGAAACAGCACCGCCGCGCCGGGCACCAGGGCCATAAATGCCAGCAGCATCAGCAGAAATGGCCACTCGCCGGAGCGGCCCAGCAAAAAGCCGCCCGCCACCAGCACAAAGTTGCCCGGCAGTGGAATCGGCGCGCCAAACTCGCTCAGAAATAAATAGACCAGCGTCAGCCAGTACACATCGCCCTGTAATTGATTGACAGCGGTATTGAACGCCTCGTTAATTGTTGCCCACATAGCTCACCTGAAACAAGGATCAGCCCCCATCATAACATTGATTCCATGTCTTCAAGCACAGCAAAAGGGGCGCGGATGTTAATCCGCGCCCCTGGTAAACCGACGTGAGTGTAAAGCTTATTTGTCGACCCGGCCGCCGTAGATGGCGATGCGATTGCGCACATTGGCCAGCCAGCTGGCGTTGCTGGAAAAACTCAGCGGGTCGGCCTGATACGAGCGGGCGTAGCCGGCCAGCACACCGGCGCCATCGCCGAGCACGGTCAGATTCGGCAGCACCCGCAGCATGGTCCAGGCCCGCGAGCTGATGTTGGCGCTGTAGCCGGCCACAATCAGGTTGGGCGCCTGGTTGGTCAGCATGGCGTCGACCGGAATGTAGACCGGGTTGGCCAGGGTCGCCGAGATTGGGTCGGGATCCATCTGGCCGCTGCTGGGGTTGGCCTTGGTGTAGCCGTTGCTGTCCAACCAGTAGTAGGCCAGGCCAATCCGGTTCGCCTTGTTGGCCTCGTCGGTGCCAGTGGCCGTGCGGCTGCCCGCCCCAACAACCTCGCTGGCGTTCAGGGCGAACGACGCATCGGTATAGGTGCTGCTGGGCGCCAGCGGGGTGTGGATGGTCTCGCGCAGGTAGAGCGACTCGCCGACGCTGGGGTAGAGCACGCCGCCAGCGTTGACCGTCATCAGCTGAAGCCCTGAGAAGCCGGGGAAGGCATTCATTGCATTTAAAAATGCCGGGGTATCCAGGGTTGTGCGGGCCTGGGTGAAGGCGTAGTCGGTGCTCCACGGCTTCAGGCCATCGGTCGGATAGGCGGTCGCGCCCTCGTTGGCGCAGCCATCTTTGCGCTCGCAGTTGCCATCGACGCCGACGATCAGCAGCGTGTTGACCCAGTAGACCCGCTCCAGCTCGCTGGCCGGGGCCAGGGCGGTGCTGGTGCGATCCTCAGCGACGTTCATGGCTTTGATCTGGTAGCGCGCGTTGGTTTTGTTGAACTGGCCGAGCGGATACAGGGTTGTGCCAACGGCGGCGTTGACCGCGTTGCTGATCTCGGTGTTGCCGCCCCAGAACCCGACGTGGCCATTTTTGTCCACGATCTGGCCCCAGCCAGGCTGGCCGACCAGCGCATTGCGGTTGATGCCCTTGACCCGAAACATTAGCGAGGCGACCATCTGGCGGTTGTCGCTGTTGCGGTCCTGGCGGCCAAGCGTGGTGGTCAGGCCCGCCAGCCGGGTCAGGCGGCCGTTCTCCGAGGCGTCGATGAACACCGGCGCGGTGTAGCTGGTCGCGGCAAAGGCGCCATCGAACAGCCAGGCCTGATTCTCGCGCTTGAGTTTTTGCACGCTCACTGCGCTGATTCGGCCCGTGGTGGCGTCGCGGCTGACGGTCTTCACATCATACGGCTGCAGCAGCGTGATGCCAGGGTTGGCGCTGAGCTGGTTGCTCAGGTAGGTGGCCATCTCGCCGGTGGCGTAGAACTGATCGAACTGGGGGTTGCCGTTGACCGGCGTGCCCACGCTGTACTTGGCGTGGTTGCCCATCTGGGGCTGTTTGTCGATGCTGATGCCGTTGACCGTTACCTGGGTGTAGGTCGTTGCGGTGTTTTTATCGGCGTCCCAGCGGCGCCAGTCCCAGAAGTTCTGCCCGTTGAGGGTGCCCAGGCCGCCAACCACGCTCTGCGGGTTGATCAGCAGAATGCGCGGGTTAGTGCCGCTCAGGTCCTTGTAGGTGCGGTGGGCGTTCAGGGCCGCCGCCACGCCGCCAAAGCCGGCACCATAGATGATGATGTCGTGGGTGGTGGTCTGGGCCGCCGCCGATGGGGTATTGGCGGGAAAAAGGACGGCGACAAGCAGCAGAATCAGGCTGCTTAGCGCGAGAAAACGAGATTTCATACATACTCCATGAGATGCGGCCGGGCCGCAATGCACACAATGCTCCGTTCAGAGCGAACGGAGCATCAGGGTAGCAGGGGAGTATTAATTAATTCTTAATGACACACCGTGTCATCTTAACCGCGATCAAACGTCGGTGCGCCGGGGCTGGAGCCGGACCTGCTCGCCGGGGGCTAGCACCTGGCGATAGAGCGCCAGATGGTGCGCGGCGATAGTATCCCAGTGGAAGGCGCGGGCGATTGTCCTGGCGGCGCTGGCGAGCTGGGCGTGCAGCTTGAGGTCATCGCCGAGCCGCTCGATCTCCAGCGCGAGATTGATCGCATCGCCGGGATCGATCAGCAGCACATCGTGGTTGTGGCGCAGCGGCGGATCGAGCGGCACATGCGGCGAGGTGGTGATGGTTGGCAGGCCGTGGGCCAGCGCCGCCAGCAGGCTCCCGCGCCGGTACGAGGCGCCATCGACAAAGGGCAGCGCGGCGGCATCGGCGGCCTGGAGCGTGCGCGAAACATCCTCGGCGCTCAGATAGCCGGTCCAGATCACCCGCTCGTGCAGGTCGAGCCGATCGAGCGTGGCCTGCACAACCTGGGCATACTCCTGATCCTGCGGGCTGGCCGCCGAGCCGCCGATCAGCACCAGGCGGGTTGTCTCCGGCAGGTACTGCAGCGCCTCGATAATCGTATGCACGCCTTTGGTGTGGTTGATCAGGCCAAAGTAGGCCACCAGAAAGCCATCGTCGGCCACCCCCAGCTGGCGGCGGAGGGCCGCCCGATCGGCCAGCGGCTGCACGGCGATATTCGCGCCAATCGGAATCAGCACCGGGGCGGGCCGCAAAGGCTGGGTCAGCGCGTAGATATCCGGGTCGGCGACCAGCGTCTGCGCCCCGGCCAGCCGCGAGTAATCCTCGGCGTTGGTCACGATCACCGCCGCCGCGCTCTCGATCAGCAGCCGGGTGACATAGCGGCGCAGCGGGGCGACTTTGGGCGCCAGATAGGGCATCCGCAGATCGTGGAACGTGACCAGGGTCGGAATATCCAGCCGCGAGGGCAGCAAATTAATCGCCGGCTTCATGTGATACGCGCCGGTCTGATACTGAATATGCAGAATATCAGCCTGCCACGCGCTCATCACCGTCTGAACATCTTCACGCACGTTGCGGCCCCAGCTCCGCACCTGCCGAAACACCGGAATATCGCCCTCCGCCTGATCGGCGCCGCCGCTGCCGGTCAAGACTGCCACCGACGCCCCCTGGCTCTGAAGTTCGTGGGCCAGCTCGACTGTGTAATCGCCAATACCCCCTGGCAGCGGTGGATATTCGGCGGAAAGCAATAAAATACGCATCATGAATATATTGTATCCATACATAAGTAGCTAGTAGCTGTTAACTGGTAGCTAGAATCAGACCTCCTGATTACTAACTGCTAGCTACCAGCTGCTAGCTACCAGCTGCTAGCTACTAGTCCTACCGCGCCCGCCCCAGCAGCTTCTGGGTGAGCGCACGAATCTCGGCCAGGGATGTGGTATCGCCAGCGCGGACTTTATCCAGCGCCGCCAGCGCCGCCTCGTGGTAGAAGCGGGCGACCCCGGCGGTATAGCCACGCGATCCAGTGCGCTCCAGAATCGCCAGCACCGTGGCCACATCGGCGGCGGTGAGCGCGGCGGTGGCGAAGATCTGGCGCAGGCTGGCGGCATCGTCGGCGTCGGCGTGGGCCAGCGCGTGGATAATCGGCAGGCTTTTTTTGCGGCCCCAGATATCGTGGGCGGCGGGCTTGCCGGTGTCGGCCTCGGCCCCCCAGATACCCAGAATATCGTCCTCGATCTGAAACGCCAGCCCGAGCGCCTCGCCAAAGTCAAACAGCGCCATCGCCTGATCCTGATCGGCCTCGCCGAGGACCGCGCCCAGCCCGGTGGCCGCCGCGATCAGCGCCGCAGTTTTGCGGCTGATCATCGCCAGGTAGTCGCTCTCGGTGATATCGAGCCGATCCTCGAACGCCATATCGAGATACTGCCCCTCACAGATGTGGATCACCGTCTCGTTGAAGCGGCGGGCGATCTCGACCACCACCGTGGCGGGGACGCCGACGTCAACCAGGCGCAGCAGGGCCAGCTGGGCCAGGGTGAACATGCCGTCGCCGGCATTGATGCCCTGGGGCACGCCCCACAGATTCCAGACCGTCGGGCGGCCGCGGCGGGTGGGGCTGTGATCCTGAATATCGTCGTGGATCAGGGTGAAATCGTGGAGGAGCTGAATCGCCGCCGCCAGCGGCTCGGCGTGCAGGGGATTGCCACCGACGGCGGCGCAGGCCAGGACGCACAGGCGCGGGCGGATTAATTTCCCGCTGTCGGCGCTGGTCGGGCTGAGGGCCGCGTCGCGCCAGCCCAAATGATACTGCTGCATCTGATAAAACAGCTCCACCCGCTGGTCGTGCTTGGGGAAGGTCTGCTCCATCGCCAGTCGAATCCGATCCTGTTCCTGATTGCCTGTCATACGCAAGTCCTTAGTAACCTATCCGTAATCTAAATCTCTAGGCGGCTCCGCCCGTGACTAGTACACTACGAGTATTGAAACAAAACGGCGTGCAGCGCCCGCCACCGCCAAAGGAGCGACACAATGACTCTGAAGATGCGCTTTCGCTTTAGCCCAACCCAGGATGGTCTCGTCAAGGTGCTAGGGCCGTTGGAAACCGACATTATGGAGCTGCTCTGGAAAGAGAAGCAGGGCACGGTTAAGCAAATTCATCGCACCCTGCAGCAGCGCCGCGACATTGCCTACACCACGGTGATGACCACGATGAGCCGCCTGGCCGAAAAAGGCATCCTGTTTCGAACCCGCGATGGCCTGGCCTACGTCTACAGCCCGGCGATCACCCAGGACGAGTTTGTGCATACCTTTGTGCAGCAGGTGCTCGATGGGCTGCTGGATGATTTCACCGACATTACCCTTGAGTATGTGGTCGACTATCTGGCCCGCCACGACCCGACCCAGCTCAAGCGCCTTAGCCGCGATGCTCAAACCCGCTATGCGCGAGCATAAAGCCCCTGCCACGTAGCATGGAGCTGGTATCAGACCGAATCGATACCAGCTCCGTGTTTTTGTTTAACTAACGTCGCCCCACAGATCGTAGTCGGTGGTTCGGGTGATCTGGATGCTGGCGAAGCTGCCGACTGGCGCCACGCCCCGGCCAAACACCAGCC
>DAOTUS010000445.1:0-17313 GCA_034437415.1 Herpetosiphonaceae bacterium | reverse complement strand
GCACTCCCGCCCTGGCCTTTGAACCAACTAGCGCCCGCCGGGGGTGGCCAGCTGGGTTTTGGCCTGCTCAAGCTGCGCGGTCAGATGCGCGTTACCCTTGGTCTCGATGGCGGCAAAAGCCACGGCGGCCAGCGTGGCGGACTGGATCTGGTCGGGACGACCGCCGAAGTGACCGGCCTCACGGTCGCCGAGGTCCGCGCCGAGCTCGCGGCGGGCAAGAGCCTGGCCCAGGTGGCCCAGGCCAACGGCAAAACGGTTGACGCTGTGATCGCCGCCCTCGAGACCAAGGGTAACGCGCATCTGACCGCGCAGCTTGAGCAGGCCAAAACCCAGCTGGCCACCCCCGGCGGGCGCTAGTTGGTTCAAAGGCCAGGGCGGGAGTGCACCCAGCGCTCCCGCCCTTTTTGCATGGATCGACGATCAGGCTGAGGCTACGCGCCTGCGTCAGGCTCCCCAAACAGCTCGGCGGGCTGATCGAGGGCGGCCTGGACACGCTGGAAATAGCGCCCGACATGAATCCCATCCATCAGGGCGTGATGCACCTGGACCGACAGCGGCATGGTCCACACCCCGCCCGCCAGCGTATATTTCCCCCAAGCGATCCGCGGCACCGAGTCGGCCGGGCTGAGGTCAATCGGGTGCATCATGTTGGTAAAGGCGACCCACGGAATGCTGGTCATAAACAGCAGGTTGTCGATCCCCGGATCCTCTTTCAGGGTTGGGTTGGCCTTGACGTAGGCGATCTGGGCCGCTGCGCCAGGGGCAAACTCGGCCCAGGTCGCGGCATAGGGAATCGTGCAGAAGCTGAACAGATCGCCCTCGGTGAGCAAGGTCGTGCCGGCATTGACAACCGAGTGCACGATCACCTGATCGCCCCGAATCCGATAGCGGAACTCCACCTGCTGATTGGCAACCCAGGCCAGCAGATAGGTCAGCGCGATCCCAAACGGCCGCCCCGCCGCCTTGGTCAGGGCATAGAACCTGGTGATATCGACCGGGGCGCACAGGCTAAAGTGCGGATAGGTCATCCCCCGATAGAGTTCAAAATGTTTCCGTCGCGGCCACGTCTCCAGATCGATAGTACGCATATTTCCTCCCGACAAAACTTTGACCACTATAGAATTCCCGCCACCAGCAGTCAAGTTTCACCGCACCCAGCAAGCGCAATGTACAAAGTCAGCCCTCACCCCACCCGCACGCGGGTACCCGGCTGCGCGGCCACCCCTCTCCCTGACCGCGGGACCGGGTTCCCCGTCAAAACAGGGACTTTGCCCTACGCCTGGTAGGCCAGCACCGGCAGTGGACACAGCAATGGGCAGAGCGGATTATGCATCCGCTCTGCCCATTGTCATTTAAGCCAATCTATCTCAACCTTACTCTTCGCTCTTCGTGCGGGTACCCGCGTGCGGGTGGCCTGGCCTTCGTGGACAACCTGCCCACCAGATCAGCGCTGGGCGACCGCCTCGCTGTGATGCTGCTGGCCGCGCAGTGGCGCGCCCTCGGCCTGGAGCGCCGCATACTCGGCCTCGGTGAAGATGCGCGAGCGGGTCAGAAAGCGCACCCCCTCGGGCGCCTCGACCGAGAAACCGCTGCCGCGCCCCTTGACCACATCGATCGTCAGGTAGGTGTGCTGCCAATACTCGAACTGCGGCCCGCTGATATAGAATGGGCAGCCGGCGATCTCGCCGAGATACACATCGTACTGCCCGATCCGAAACTCGTTGCGCGGATAGCACATTGGCGCACTGCCATCGCAGCAGCCGCCCGACTGGTGAAATAGCAGCGGACCGTGAATTGCGCTTAGTTTTTCCACCAGGGCGATCGTACTTTCCGTCGCCTCAACCCGGCTGAGTGCCATAGAATCCTCCCGTGACGCCAACGAGCGAGGAAACTCCTCGCTCGTTGGCCATACCACACCTCATTTCCCATCTGCCATTGCCTAGAAAAAGCCCATCGGATTCGGATCGTAGCTGACCAGGAGATTCTTGGTTTGCTGGTAGTGGTCAAGCATCATCTTATGGTTTTCGCGCCCAATGCCCGAGTTCTTGTAGCCGCCGAACGCCGCGTGGGCCGGGTAGAGATGGTAGCAGTTGGTCCAGACCCGGCCCGCCTTGATCGCCCGGCCCATGCGGTAGGCCGTGTTGGTGTCGCGGGTCCAGACCCCGGCGCCAAGGCCGTACAGCGTGTCGTTGGCGATGCTGACAGCATCATCGAAGTCGTTGAACGAGGTCACCGACACGACCGGGCCGAAAATCTCCTCCTGGAAAATCCGCATGCGGTTGTTGCCCTCGAAGATCGTCGGCTGCACATAGTAGCCCTCGGCCAGCTCGCCGCCGAGGTCGGCCCGCTCGCCGCCGAGCAGGACTTTGGCGCCCTCGTCCTGGCCAATCGTAATGTAGGACAAGATTTTCTCCAGCTGATCGTTCGAGGACTGCGCCCCGACCATCGTCGCCAGATCGAGCGGATTGCCCTGGATACAGCGGCTGGCCCGATCGATGGCCTTGGCCATAAACTCGTCATACATCGACTTCTGAACCAGCGCCCGCGACGGGCAGGTGCAGACTTCGCCCTGGTTGAGCGCAAACATCGTGAAGCCTTCGAGCGCCTTCTCAACGAAGCTATCCTGCTGGCTGAGCACATCGGCAAAGAAGATGTTGGGCGACTTGCCGCCCAGCTCCAGCGTCACCGGGATGATATTCTCCGAGGCATACTGCATGATCAAGCGCCCGGTGGTGGTTTCGCCGGTGAAGGCCACCTTGGCGACCCGGTTGCTGCTGGCCAGCGGCTTGCCGGCCTCGATACCAAAGCCATTGACCACATTCAGCACGCCCGGCGGCAGCAGGTCGCCGATCAGCTCCATCAGCACCAAAATCGTGGCGGGAGTTTGCTCGGCGGGCTTTAGCACCACACAGTTGCCCGCCGCCAGGGCCGGAGCCAGCTTCCAGGTGGCCATCAGGATTGGGAAGTTCCAGGGGATAATCTGCGCGACCACGCCAAGCGGCTCGTGAAAATGATAGGCCATCGTGTTCTCATCAATCACCCCAATTGAGCCTTCCTGGGCGCGGATTGCCCCAGCAAAGTAGCGGAAGTGATCGATCGCCAGCGGCAGGTCGGCGGCCAGCGTTTCGCGGACTGGCTTGCCATTTTCCCAGGTCTCGGCGACAGCCAGCATCTCCAGGTTGGCTTCCATCCGATCGGCAATTTTATTCAGGATGATCGCCCGCTCGGCAGGCGAGGTTTTGCCCCACGCATCTTTGGCCGCATGGGCCGCATCTAGCGCTTTTTCGATGTCTTCAGCGGTCGAGCGGGGGATTTCGCAAAATGTCCGTCCATTGACCGGGCTGGGGTTCTCGAAGTACATACCTTTGACTGGAGCTACAAACTCGCCGTTGATATAGTTGCCATAGCGTGACTTAAAGCTAACTTTACTACCCGGCTGATTTGGATTGGTATAGACCACAGTGTCCTCCAATAGTTATGTAGTTAACGGCCGAACAATCGGTTTGTGGAAGCGGGAGTGGGAAAGAGAGGGATTGGTATGTCTATCAATCATAGCACAGAACATTTGCCGTGGAGGGGCTGAGAGCAGAGCGGTTAAACTGCTGAGTGTGCCTGGCGCTCCAGCCGGAACGCCGGCGCCCATGGGGCACGATGAACAGGATCTGCCATTATGCTATACTGCGTACTACACTGAGTACAGAGTGGCTTACCAGAGTTTGTTGCTTAAAGGATCAGGCCAGCGCCAGGAGTGGGGTATGTGCAACCAAATTCACCGCCCATACCTGAACCTGACCAGCCGAATTGGCTGATTGTGCAGGTGTACTAGTAGTACTGGCACAAAGGTTGCTACTTTAGGCAATACTGTAGTAGAAATAAATCAAGTTCAAAGAGGGGCTTTCTGGCACAGTGTTGTGTATAAACGATTGGTACGCCGTACGAAAAAACCGGGTACAAATCTGCTATACCTTATACTATGACCAGATCACCCTCAGGCGAGTGCTGGTTATGGGCATGACCAGCACTTTTGTATTTCTGGGCATTCCAAAGCCCTATTAGCACTGGGATAATGGTATGGCGCGGCCGGAAAATCGAACAATTCCTGGCCCCAGGTAAAAAATACTGCTGGTTAAAATCGTTTACAATACCCAAATAATAATTAAGTTGGGGTAAAAAACGTTTGACCTAAACGTATTTTAGTAACCTACCTCTTGACAAGGGTATAGCAAAGGTACTATGCTAAAAACTGTACCCATTCTTTAGAGTAGCGGATTGATACCATGGTCCCAGAATCGTGTATCGTAGGAATGTCGCCAAAGAGCCCAGGTCACGTCCGTATTCCGACGCAGAGATGACCTGAGTAGCCGTAGCTCTTCTAAAGTCTTCGGTATGCATTTGTCGTGCAATGCCTAGCAGGAAAGTCGTACAGCATGAAATATTTACGGCGATCGATCATCGCGCTTGTTATTCATCTCGCACTCTTTTTTAACATCGAACGCCTTGACTTCAACGAGGAAAACTTGGTTGATATTTTATCGTTTGTCTATATTCTGACCCTGGTTGCGGTCCTTACCGTTATTATGATTCCATTTTTCCGCAAGCGCCCGCTGTGGGTTTCGCTCGGCTACTGGGGCATTATCTATGTCCTAATCCGGCTGACGTTTTTTAGCACGCGCTCATTTGTGGGGATTAATCTGTATCTATCAATCACCGAGCTGGTGTTTTTGCTGGTCGCCGTCTGGCTAGCCTATCAGGTGGCGCTTGACCTTGATGATTTCGAGCAGGCGGTGATCAACATGACCTTGCCACAGCTCAATCGGCAGGTCAAGCGCCTGACCGATTCAGGCGATGAGATTCAAACCGAGATGCTGCGCAGCCGCCGCCATCGTCGCCCCCTGAGCGTGCTGGTGATTAAGCCCGACGCCAACTCGGTCACCACCGCAATTCACCGCACCGTCCAGGAAGTCCAGCAGGCGATGATGACCCGCTATGTGGTCACCAGTCTGACCAGCATTGTCTCGGATGTGATGCGCCGCACCGATACGATTTTTGAGCAGCCCAATGCGAATCAGTTCATTGTGATGAGCCCCGAGACCAGCACGATTAATTCGGGGTCGTTCATCGAACGAATCCAGACGGCCGTCACCGAAAAATTGGGAGTTAACGTTATTTGCGGGGTGGCATCCTTCCCTGATGACGCTCTAACCTTTGACGAACTCGTCCGCGAGGCCGAATCGGACGCCGCCAGACAGCAAAGCCGCTCGTCGCAAGCCAAACCGCCCACTGAAGCGCGATCCGCAGTTCAAACCGAGGTTTAATGCAGAGAGGAGAGTCTCTGCCGAAAGGACACGCTATGGCTTCGACATTTAATCATCGCGATCAAGCAACCTATGCCTGGCTGAATCGGATTCAGCCCAATCGATCGCCGCTCGCACGGCAGGTCTATATCATTAGCAAGCGGATTATGGATCTGACGATTCTGTTGATTTTCCTGCCCTTGCTGCTGCCGCTTTTCCTGCTCTGCGCTCTGTTGATCAAAATCGACTCGCCCGATGGCGCGGTTATGTTCACCCAGAAACGCACCGGCCAGGGCGGCCGCACGTTTCGGATGTATAAGTTTCGGACGATGGTCCCCAATGCCGAAGAGCTAAAAAAAGAGCTGGCGCATCTGAATGAGCTTCAGTGGCCTGACTTTAAAATCACCAAGGACCCGCGGATCACGCGGGTCGGTAAGTTTTTGCGTAAAACCAGCCTGGACGAGCTGCCCCAGCTCTTGAATGTGCTTAAAAATGAAATGAGCTTCGTTGGCCCCCGCCCGACCTCGTTTGGCGCCCACACCTACGATCTGTGGCAGACCGAACGGCTCGATGTGCAGCCCGGCATTCTGGGCCTCTGGCAGCTGTATGGTCGCGGCACTACCGAGTTTAACGACCGCCTGCTGCTGGATATCGCCTATATTGAGCATCGCTGCCTGTGGCTCGATATTCAGATTTTATTTCGCTCTGTTCCCGCCGTACTAGCACAACGAGGGGCGCATTAATGGCTCAGCCGATCGCGTATATTATGTCGCGCTTCCCCCATCTGTCGGAAACCTTTATTCTGCGCGAGATGGTGGAGATGGAGCGGAATGAGTGGTCAGTCCGCCTGTATCCGCTGATGATTCAGGAACAGGCGATTGTGCATACCGAGGCAGAACGCTGGATCCCGACGGCGCGATCCACCCCTTTTATGTCCCTGGGGGTTCTAAAAGCCAATCTCAAGGCGCTTGTGCAGCACCCACGGCGCTATGCCGCAATCCTGGGCCACACCGTTGCGGAACACTGGCGCTCCCCAGGTGAGCTAGTGCGGGTGCTGGCGCTACTACCAAAAATTATTGTCATGGCCCAAAAAATGGTCGCCGAAGGGGTCGTTCACGTTCACACCCACTACGCCACCTATCCGGCCTTTGCCGCCTGGGTCATTCATCAGCTGACTGGGCTGCCCTACAGCATTACGGTCCACGGCCACGATATTTTCGTGACCCAGACGATGCTGGCGGCCAAGCTGCGCTCGGCAACTGCGATGGTGGCGATCTCGGAATACAACCGCGACTTTGTGGCCCGCCAGGTGGGCGATTGGACCAGGGCGAAAACCCATGTGATTCACTGTGGCATCACCCCGGCCAACTACGTGCCCCGCAGTCCCTCGCGGCCAACCTCGGCGCGGTTTGAGATTATCACGATTGGCAGCCTGCAGCCCTACAAAGGCCATCCGTTTCTCATCCAGGCCTGCGCCCTGCTCCGCGATCAGGGGCTGGCCTTTCACTGCCGCATTATTGGCGGCGGCGAAGATCGGGCCATGCTGGAGCAGCTGATCGCCGAGCAGCGGCTCCAGGAGCATGTGGAGCTGCTTGGACCACAGCCCGAGGATGCGATCACGCGGCTGCTGCCAACCGCTGACTGCTATGTTCAGCCCAGCATCATCACTGAGTCGGGCAAAATGGAGGGGCTTCCAGTCGCCCTGATGGAGGCGCTGGCCTGTGAGCTGCCGGTGGTCGCAACCGACATCTCTGGGATTCCCGAGCTGGTTCGCCCCAACGAGACCGGCTACCTGGTGCCGCCCGCCGATGCGCCCGCCCTGGCCGCCGCCCTGACCCTGGTTGCCAACAACCTGGACACTGCCCGCCAGTATGGGGTTGCCGGACGCAAGGTGGTGATCGATGCGTTTAATCTACAGACCAATGTTGCCGCGCTGGCGCAGCTTTTACGCCCCACCGGCGCCGGATCCACCGCTGGCGCTGTGTCCCGCGAGCCCAGCGTTAAAGCCGCGCTGTAGAATAGACGAAGGATCAAAGAAATGCCAAAGAACATTGCTTTTATTAAAGTTCGCAGCTTCTCGTTTATCAATCCCAGCTTGATCGAGCAGGTGCAGCGGACGTTTCCTGAGCATACCGTCGATGTGATCGATCTTAAAGACTGGCTGATTGAGCATAAGCTCGTGCTATTGCTGGCCTTTCTGAATGTGTATAAAGAGTACTGGCGGGAGATTTTACAGGGCAAGAAAAAAGCCAACGAGTGTCTATTTACAACCTGCTATATCTTTAAAAAAATCCAGCAGATGATTCCAGAGCGTATAAAAGCTGACGAATATGCGTTTACGTTTCAGACCCAAACCCTGTTTGATGCCAGCGTGAGCGGGCTACCGCACTTTATCTATACCGACCATACGGTCTTAGCCAACCTACGCTACCCGGATGTTGATCGCCAGCGCGCCTTGTTCTCGAAGGGCTGGATGGAGCTAGAGCCGATTCTCTACGCTAAAGCTACCAAGGTGTTCACGGCGAGTAACTTCGCCCGCGACTCGGCCATCGCCGACTACGGCTGCCAGCCGGAGCAGGTGGTGTGTGTCTACACAGGTATCAATGTTGCTATTGTTGCCCCTGAACACAAAGACTATAGTGCCCAGAAAATTCTGTTTGTTGGGGTTGATTGGGAGCGCAAAGGCGGCCCGGAGGTTATCGCAGCCTTCAGGCAGGCGCTGGCCGTGTGCCCAAACGCCCACCTGACCATTGTTGGTTGCTCGCCAGACGTAGATGTTGCCAACTGTACCGTCGTGGGACGAATCCCCAAGGAGCAGGTTGCGCAATACTACAATGAGGCGACGATTTTTTGTATGCCAAGCCGGATTGAGCCAGCCGGAATCGCCTTTACTGAAGCGGCGATGTACAAGCTCCCAGTTATATCGGCGCTCAGCGGCGGGATCCCAGATCGGGTTATCCACGGAGAAACCGGCTATCTGGTTCCGATCGGCGATGTCGATAATTTGGCTCAGTACTTGATTGAACTGCTAACCAGCCCCGAGCGCTGCCAGACATTTGGCGAGGCCGGGTATCAGCTAGCGAAGGATTATTTCACCTGGGAGCGGGTCGGCGATGTGATGCACGATCATATCACCCCGCATCTCACCAATACGGCGGTAGCAAACCCACCAGTGGCCCTACGCTCGTAAGAAGGAATGAAAACTATGGAACTACGACATTATATGCGCATGTTGATGCGGGGCTGGTGGATTATCGCCCTGGCCGCACTGTCAGCCCTGATTCTGGCGCTGGCCAAAGCGTATGTGACGGTGCCGCAATATCGCACCAGCGCCCGCCTGATGGTCAGCCCTGATTTCGCCCAAATTGAGCAGGGTCAGCAGATCTATAGCACCACCGCGCTTCAGAATCGGACCATTGTGACCACGATTGCCGAAGTGCTCAATAGCGGCAGTAAATTCAAAGAGGTCGGCGCCCGGCTGAACTTGCCGCCCAAAGAAATTTTTCACTACAAAAGTTCAGCGGTGACCATTCCTGAAGCCAATGTGCTGGAGCTATTTGTGGATGGGCCCGACCCGGAGATCGTGACGCTGCTGGCTAACGGGATGGCCCAGCAGACAATCGACGAGATCGATCAGACCATTCCAGTCTATACGCTGTCGATTCTGGATGCGGCCCTGCCGCCGACCGCCGCGCAAAGCCCCAAGCCCATGCGCGATGCCAGCCTGGCACTGATTCTAGGTGGGGTGTTTGGGGCCGTTCTGGCGATTGTCCAGGAGCAGCTCCGCCAGCCGCTGCAGGCGCTGCGGCGGCGCAATACGACCGACCCGATCTCGACCGCCTATACGCGCCGCCACTTCGACCAGCAGGCCAAAGAGATCCTGGGGCGGGTTGAGACGGCCTCGCTCGGGATTGTGTACCTGGATGGCTTGCAGGATTCGCTGGAAAACCTGTCGGCGCCGGTCATCCAGCGGGTGCTGCGGCAGGTCAAAACCATTTTGCGCAACGAACTGCGTGGCAACGACCTGATTGGGCGCTGGGATACCACCAGCTTTGTGGTGCTGCTGCCAGACACGCCCGAAAGCGCCGCCTCACGCACGCTCGAGCGGATTCTCACGACCTTGTCGCAGCCAATCGAAACCGGCCTCGAGAACGAGACGTTGAAGCTAACGCCGTACTCTGGCGCCGCAACCCGCCGCCCGGGGATGACCTATACCCAGCTCAGCGAAGAGGCCGAGGCCGCTTTGGCCAGCTCCTATCGCAATGGCGAGAAGAAGGTTCTCTTTTCGGTTGCCGAGCCACAATCGGCCTAAAACTTTATGCTCCAGATATAGGCGGGCAAGCTATGTCCGCCTATATCTATGCTAAATGAGACATCGCCATGATTGCAAATCAACCGTTCGCTGAAAGTAAGAAAATGCGCCTGCTGATCGGCGGCGCTGCGGTTGTGCTGGGGCTAGCCGTTGGTCTAATGGTTACGCTGATCCCTAACACCACCAAGCTCCTGGTCCTGATCGTCGGGCTCGCCGCCGCCGCCGCCACGATGTGGCGGGTTGAGTGGGGGCTCTACGCGCTGATCTTCATGGGCTATACCCGTTTCTCCGACATCATGGTCCGCAATGGTGCGCCCTCAACCGCGCAGGCCTTTCTGGGTCTGCTGCTGCTGATTATTTTCCTGCGCTGGCTGCTGTACAACGAGAAACCCGAGGGCTGGATGCAGGCCACCGTCATGATCATGTTCTACGGCCTGATCGGGCTGGCAACAATGCTTTACGCGGCCGATGTGTCGCGGGTCACCAGTGGGGTGACCGCTTACTTTAAAGATGCGATTATTGTTGTGGTGATTGTGGTTCTGATGCGCGATCACATCACGTTGCACCGGGCGATGTGGGCTTTGCTGGCGGCGGGTATTTTTATGGCCACGCTGACCACATTTCAGCAGCTGACCGGCACCTTTACCAACGACTACTGGGGCTTTGCCAAAGCCGGCCTGCAGCAGATTGTCGCCGGTGAGGCCAACGACTATCGGATCGCCGGGCCAATTGGCGACCCGAACTTTTACTCGCAGGTGCTGCTGGTGCTGGTGCCAATCTCGATGGACCGGATGTGGAACGAGAAGAAAAAATGGCTGCGCCTGCTGGCAATGTGGTCGCTTGGGGTCTGCGTTTTCTCGATCTTTTTTACCTTCAGCCGCGGGGCCTTTATTGCGATGATCATCGTCATCGGAATCATGCTGGTCCGCCGTCCACCCCGTCCAATCGTCTTAATCGCTAGCATTGCGATCCTCGTCCCGCTAATTGGGATGTTGCCGGAAAGCTATACCGCCCGGCTCAAGACCATCCCCGAGGCCATTCCAGGCTTAGCCACCAAAGATGTGCGTGAGGAGGCCTCGTTTCGCGGCCGCTCCAGCGCCCAGCAGGCCGGTATCTTGATGTTTCTCGATAATCCGATCTTAGGCCTGGGGGTGGGGAATTTTGGCTATCACTATCAGGAATACTCGCAGGGGCTGGGCCTGGACGGCAGCCGCTGGGATCAGGCGCCGCACAATCTGTATCTGGAGATTGTCACCGAGAAGGGGCTGGTCGGGCTATCGGTGTTTGTGCTGCTGCTGTATATGATCTATCGCGGCATCAAGCAGGCCAGCGCCAACTTCACCGAGGCCGGGCACGCCGACTATGGCGGATTGGTTATGTCTTTCTGGATTGGGATGATCGGCTATCTGATCACCGCTATCTTCCTCCAGCTTTCCTATCCACGCTTCTTCTGGGTGTTGATCGGAATTGGGTTTGCGATCCCTAACGTCGCTCAGCGCCTGGTCGATCGGCACCGCGAGGAACGCAATGGAAAGTGATAGCAATCTCGTCCGCACAACTGCCCGTGGAACTATGTGGACCTATGCCGCCACCTATGGCGGCAAGGCGCTCATTCTCGTTAGCACGATTATCCTGGCCAACCTGCTGACCAAGCTGGATTTCGGCATCGTCGGCATCGCGCTGACGGTGATCGCCTTTCTAGAGGTGATGCAGGATCTGGGGATCGGCGCCGCACTGATCTATCAGAGCGATGAATCCACCGCCAACACCGCCTTCTGGCTGGGCCTGCTGATTGGGATGAGCCTGTTTGGCCTGACATTTCTGGCCGCCCCTATCATCGCGACCTTTTTCGATGAGCCACAGGTCATGCCAATCATTCGGGTGCTGGGACTGAGCTTTCCGCTGTTTGCCCTGCGCAATATCCACGACTCGCTCTTGCGCAAACAGCTGGCGTTCAAGCAGCGCTTCCTGCCCGATATGGCCCAGGTGTTCTGCAAGGGCATCCTCTCGATTGCCTTGGCCGCGCTGGGCTTCGGCCCCTGGAGCCTGGTCTGGGGCCAGGTCGGTGGCACCGCCCTGAGTGTGGTTGGCTACTGGATCGTCAATCCGTGGCGGCCACAGTGGCAGTTCGACCTCAAGAAAAGCCGCGCCCTGCTGGGCTACGGCACCAGCATTGTGGCGGTGAATGGGCTGTCGGTTGTGCTAGCCCAGTCCGACTATTTGCTGATTGGGCATTATCTTGGCACCGAGGCACTGGGCGTATATGCCTGGGCCTTTCGGCTGCCCGACCTGATGGTGATGCAGTTCTGTATCGTCATCGCCCAGGTGATGTTTCCGGTCTACACTCGGCTGCGCGACGACCCCAACGCCCTCCAGACCGGCTTTCTCACCACGACCCGCTATGTGGCGCTGATTACGGTCCCGCTATCGTTGGGGCTGGCGCTGGTGGCCAAGCCGTTTGTGCAGGCATTTTTGCCACCTGAATGGACCGACGCCATTCCAATTATGCAGGCGATCGCAATCTATACCCTGTTTCTTTCGCTGGGCTTCAACGCTGGCGATGTCTACAAGGCCCAGGGCCGCCCAGGGATCCTGACCAAGCTCTCGCTGGTGCGGGTGGCGATTCTGCTGCCAGCCCTCTGGCTCGCCACAACCCAGGGCAAGAGCATTGTGATTGTCGCGCTGACCCACACGGTTGTGGCCTTTATCGGCAGCGCGCTTAACTTAATCGTCGCCGCCCGCCTGCTGAAGGTGTCGTTCAAGGCGCTGGTCGAGACAGTGCGCTCGGCGATTATCGGCGGAGCGATTATGACGGTGGCGGTGATCGGTGTGCTGATCCTACTCCAGGCCACGCCGCCGCTCGTGCAGCTGGTGGCGGCGTCGATCGTCGGCGCAGCAGTCTACGCGGCGGCGATCTGGTGGATTCAGCGGGACGTTATTCAACAAGCTAGCCAAACATTGCGGGGAGCATTAGCACGACGATGACACATATTGTTCAGGTTATCGATCTTCTGACTCGAGGTGGAGCCCAAAAGCTGCTGGTCACATTCGCCGCCGAAGCACGTCGCCGAGGCATCAAGGTCACCGTGGTGTGTCTGGGTGATGACGATCACAACAGTACCATCGCTGATGAGATTGTCCGCGAGGGCGCCCAGGTGGTGCGCTTTCCGTCACCTCGGCTGGCCGACCCGATTCGCATCGCCCGGATCGCGCGATTTTTACGCCGTGAGAAGGTGACAGTGGTGCATACCCATCTGACCTATGGCAACATTGTGGGGATCCTAGCGGCGCGGCTTGCCGGACTGCCGGTGGTCAGCTCGCTGCATCTGGCCGGCTTCGACCCGGACCTGCTGGCACGCAAGCAGCAGATCGAGAACGTGATTGTGCGCAGCTTCAGCCACGGCATTATTGCGGTCGGCTATGCGGCCGCCGATGAGTATCGCGCCCTGCTGAACAACAAACCGATCGAGGTCATCCATAATGCGGTTGATGCGATCCCCAGCTGCGACGAAGCCGAACGCACCGCGATCCGCACGGAGCTGCTCGGCGATCCCAGCCGGACAATGCTGCTGTCGGTTGGGCGGCTGACCTCGATCAAGGCGCTGCCGGATATGATCGATGCCTTTGCCCTGGTTGCGCCCGCCCACCCCGAGGCAACTCTGGTTATGGTTGGCAGAGGCGACCAGCAGGCGGCGATCGTTGAGCGCATCGCCCACCACGGCCTGGAGGAACGGGTCAGAATGGTCGGCGCCCGCGATGATATTCCGCGCATCCTGCCCGCCGCCGATCTGTTTGTCAGCTCGTCGTATCTCGAAGGGCTGCCGATCGCCATCCTCGAAGCCATGGCCGCCGGTCTGCCGGTGGTTGCCACCACCGTCGGCGATATCCCTCGGGTTGTGGTTGAGGGCACCGGAGTGGTGGTGCCGCCGCATCAGCCCGCGCAGTTGGCCAGCGCCATCAATCGGCTGCTGGACGACCCGGCGCAGCTGCGGACGATGGGCCTGGCCGCCAGACAGCATGTCGCCGTGCACCATAGCCCGGCGGTGTGGGTCGACCAGCTGATGAAGATGTATATCAACGCGGTCGAGGTCGCCTAGGCTTTACTGAGGATTATTTGTGAAAAAGACCTTACACGTTGCCATGATTATCCAGGGCTACTTCCCGCGCATTGGCGGGGCCGAGCGCCAGCTAGCCGCGCTGGCCCCGGCGCTTCGCGACGAAAACATCGCGATCACGGTGCTGACGCGGCGCTATCCGGGGCTGAAGCCGTTTGAGATTGTGGCGGGCGTGCCGGTTCATCGTCTGCCAATTCCTGGGCCGGTACCAACCGCCGCGCTGGTGTTCACGGCGGCGGCGCTGCCGCTGCTGCGGCGGCTCCAGCCCGATGTCGTGCACGCCCACGAGATGTTTTCGCCCGCCACAACCGCGGTCGCGGCCAGGCGCTTTTTGGGCTATCCCTACGCGGTGACGGCCCATCGCTCGGGGCCGCTGGGCGATGTCGAGCGCATGCAAAATCGCCCGTTTGGCCAGCGCCGGCTCCAGGCGATCAAAGACACTGCGGCGGGCTTTTTCGTGATCAGCCGCGAGATCGATGCGGAGCTGGGGGCGCTTGGCATCAGCGCCGAGCGTCGGCACTATGTGCCAAATGGCGTTGATACGACCTGTTTTGTCCCCGGCGGCCCCGCCGAGCGCACGGCGCTGCGCCAGCAGCTCAACCTGCCGGAAGGCCCGCTTGTGCTGTTTGCCGGGCGGCTGGCTGCCGAAAAACGGGTCAACCATCTGGTCAGCGTCTGGCCAGCGGTGCGGGCGGCCCAGCCCGATGCAACCCTGCTGATTCTGGGCACCGGCGAGGAAGCGGCCCAGCTCAAGGCCCAGGCGGGCGCGGGCGTGATCTTCGGCGGCGGCGTCCACGACGTTATCCCGTATCTGCAGGCCGCCGACATGTTTGTGCTGCCCTCGATCGCCGAGGGGTTTTCGGTGGCGATGCTGGAGGCCATGGCGAGCGGGCTGACCGCGCTGCTCACCGATGTCGGCGGCGCCCGCGACGCGATTGACCACGGCGAGAACGGCTGGCTGATACCGCCCGACGATCCCGCCGCGCTGCAGACGGCGCTCATCTACCTGCTCGGCGACGCTGCGCTGCGCGCCCGGCTGGGCCAACAGGCCCGCGAGCGCGTGCAGCACGAATTCTCGCTGCCGGTGATCGCCGCCCAGCTGCGCACCCACTATGAGCAGATCGCCAGCCTGCCCGCCTAAGGCGGCCTGATATTTTTGAGGAGCTACTGTGATCGCTGGTCTTTTCTGGATATGTGTTGGAAGCATTGTCTACACCTATGCCGGCTATCCGGCCATTCTGGCGTTGGTCGCCCGCTTTCGACCTGAGCCAGGCCCGTTTCCCCCGGCTGAGCCGCTGGTGACGCTGCTGGTGGCGGCCTACAACGAAGAGGCCGAGATCGCTCGCAAGCTGGAGAACTCGCTGGCGCTGGATTATCCCGCCGATAAGCTGCAAATCCTGATTGTGGCCGATGGCTCCAGCGACAACACGCCGCAGATTGTGCGCGAGTATGCCGACCGCGGCGTCGAGCTACTCTACAGCCCGCCCCGGCGCGGCAAAATGGCCGCGATCAACCGGGCCATCCACGAGGCCCGTGGCGAGATTGTGCTGTTCTCGGACGCCAACAACCGCTACGACCCCGATGTGGTGCGCGAGCTGGTCGCGCCGTTCGCCGACCCCAAGGTGGGCGCGGTCTCGGGCGCCAAGGTGATCGAGCGCGGCGACGGCGCCCTGGGCGAGTCCGAGGGGCTGTACTGGCGCTACGAGTCGTTCGTCAAAAAACAGGAGACCAAGCTGGCCGGGTGTACCGCCGTGGCCGGCGAGGTGCTGGCGATTCGCCGCGACCTGTTCGAGGCGCCGCCGGACGAGATTATCAACGACGACACCCACATGGGTATGCGCATCATCAAGCGCGGCTACCGGATTCACTATGCGCCCCAGGCCCGCTCCTACGAGCGTGTCTCGCAGTCGGCCCAGGACGAGGTTGCGCGCCGGGCGCGGATTTTCGCCGGGCGCTATCAGGCCATCGCCTACGCCCGCGAGCTGTGGCCGCTGCGCCGCCCGATCGCCCTGTGGCAGATTCTCTCGCATCAAACCTTGCGCACGCTGGTGGCGGTGGCCATGGCTGGCGCGGTGCTGACCAACCTGGCCGCGATCATCTGGCCGCGCCGGACGCAGAAGCGCCGCCTGGCCCGGCTGGCCCCGCCCTTCAGCTGGATGATGCTCGGGCTGCAGGCGCTGTTCTATGGGCTGGCCTGGGTTGGCGGCCGAATTAACTCCGATAGCACGCTGGGCAAAGTTGCCTACCTGCCGACTTTTCTGGTCAACAGCAACTGGGCCGGCCTGATTGGGCTTTACCGCTTTGTCCGAAGGCGACAAACCACGCTATGGCAGCGCGTAGGACGACGTACCGACTAGATTATCAACCAGCAACCTAGGATCACTAGTTGAACGATCCGGGAGTGAGATTAATCGTTGAGTGTTGGTCAACCCATGAGTAATAGCGAGGTAACTATGTGTGGCATTTGTGGGATTGTCTACTTTGATCGCAGCCGCGAGGTCGATCAGGCGCTGTTGGGCACGATGTGCGATACGATTCATCATCGCGGCCCCGATCAGCAGGGGTTTTATGTCAATGGGCCGGTTGGCCTGGGCTCGGTGCGGCTCTCGATTATTGACGTTGCCGGCGGGAAAATGCCGATCTCGAACGAAGCTGGCAACGTCTGGATCGTCTATAACGGCGAGGTCTATAACTTCCCGGCCCTGCGCGATCGGCTGGAGGCGGCCGGCCATCGCTTTGAGACCCATACCGACACCGAGGCGATTGTGCATCTCTACGAGGAGCTGGGCGATGATTTTGCCCGCGAGCTGAACGGGATGTTCGCCTGCGCCATGTGGGACGAGCGCCAGGGCCGCCTGATTCTGGCCCGCGATCACATGGGCATCAAGCCGCTGTACTATGCGGAGCTGGGCGATCGGCTGGTGTTTGGCTCGGAGATCAAGGCCATGCTCGACGCCGGGATCGATCGCGCGATCGATCCGATTGCGCTCCACGACTATCTCTCGCTGAACTATGTGCCAGGGCCGCGGACGATCTTCAAGGCGATCAAGAAGCTGCCGCCGGGCCATATCCTGACCTACGAGGCCGCGACCAACGCGGTCAAGATTAGCCAGTTCTGGGATGTGCCGCGCAGCCCCAGCAGCAAAATCACGATCTCCAACGATCTCGAGACCGACCTGCTGAACCTGCTCCGCGATGTGGTGCGCGACCAGCTGATCAGCGATGTGCCGCTGGGCGCCTTCCTCAGCGGCGGGATCGACTCGAGCCTGGTGGTGGCGCTGATGAGCGAGGTCACCGACCAGCCGGTCAAGACGTTCTCGGTCGGCTTTGCGGAGAAATCGTACAACGAGCTGCCCTACGCCCGGATTGTGGCCGAGCGCTTTCGCACCGACCACCACGAGATTATTTTCCAGCCCGACGCGCTAGAGGCCGTGGAGGCGATGACGCAGTACTTCGACGAGCCGTTCGCCGACTCGTCGGCGGTGCCGACCTACCGCGTCGCGCAGGTCGCGCGCGAGCAGGTCACGGTCGCGCTCTCGGGCGACGGCGGCGACGAGCTGTTCGCGGGCTACCTGCGTCACACCGCGAACGA
>DAOTUS010000444.1:0-7838 GCA_034437415.1 Herpetosiphonaceae bacterium | reverse complement strand
CCATCGGCCTGACCGTGCGCGCCGCCAACGCCAACGAGGCCTACAACGGCTTTAGCTGGCTGGCCGACAGCGCCTCGACCGAGTGGGTCCAGCTCTTCGCCACCGACCTGTTCCGGCATATGCGCTCCAAGGGCCAGATGGGTGCCCTGGCCGCCCTGGTGATGAACGACGACCGCCTGCAAAGCTTCCTGCAGGCCTATCAGCAGATGCTGGTGTGAAGCTGACCCACGAGGCAGCACGACTGATAATCCACGCAGGCCACGCAGGAACACGAAGGCCGTGAATAGCGCTCCATTGAGCTATACCTGCTGCTCGATGAACACGCCAAAACAGGAGCATAGAACCCATCTTCGTGCGGGTACCCGCATGCGGGTGTCGTGGCCTGCGTGGACAGATCCCTGGCATCAAGTTTGGAAGTGAGCTATGACTGAAACCTCTGCGATCGATGGGCTGATTACGGCGTCGCTGCTGCGGCTGCGGCTGCGCTCGCCCTATTTTGCCACGCTGGCCCTGTTTGCCACCGTCAAACCGTCCACCCAGGTCGAGACCGCCGCCACCGACGGGCGCAGCGTCTACATCAACCCTGGCTATCTGGCCACGCTCGCGCCGACCGAGCAGGACACGCTCCTGCTGCACAAAATCATCCACGCGGCCCTGCTACACGTGTCGCGGCGTGGCACCCGCGATCCGCAGATCTGGAACCTGGCCTGCGATCTGGTTGTCAACGGCATCATCGCCCAGATCAGCGGGCTGGCGCTGAGCCAGAGTGCGGTTCGCGATCAGGAGCTGGAGCTGCTCAGCGTCGAGGAGGTCTACGAGCTGCTCCAGCGCAACCCCGACCGCGTCCCCCAGACCAGCGACGACGATCTGCTGGCCTCCCCGGCCGCCGACTCCGATCGGGTCGGCAGCGGCGGCGCCGAGGAGGCCACCCTCGGGGTTGGCCGCAACGCCGCCCTGGAGGCCCTGTGGCGCAACGCCCGCGATCAGGCCAATATCCTGTCGCTGATGGTGGCGCAGGGCAGCCTGCCGACCGGGCTAGCCCGTGAGCTGGGCATGCTCGACCAGGCCCGTATCGACTGGCGCGCCTACCTGTGGCGCTACCTCGTGCAAACCCCGACCGATTTTCAGGATTTTGATCGGCGTTTTATTGGCCGCGGCCTGTACCTCGATGCCCTGACTGGCGAGTCGGTGCAGATTCATGTGGCCGTCGATACTAGCGGCTCGATCGACGAGCGTCAGATCCAGGCGCTGATCGGCGAGGTCCAGGGCATTCTGCGCTCGTATCCGCACCTGACCTGCTGGCTGTACTACGTCGATGCGGCGGTCTATGGGCCATATCAGCTGACCGCCAACAGCGATGTGCCCCCGCCAGTTGGCGGCGGCGGCACCGATTTTCGGCCATTCTTTCATGCCCTTGAACTTCAACACAGCCCGCACGAAACCGCTATCGCGATTTATTTAACCGATGGCTATGGCCAGTTTCCGCCTGCTCCGCCACCAATCCCGGTGCTGTGGGTGGTCACCGCTGGTGGTTTAGCGCTGGAATCGTTTCCCTTTGGCGAAACAGTGCGCCTGATCACAGATTAATCAAAACGTGGTATCGTATAGCAGCCAAATGACTAGCTATGCATCGTACTATTTGATACGATCTGTATCTAGCCGCAACGACGCGGAGAGATTAACTTTCTCCGCGTCGCTGTTTTTTAGGTGGCGACAAGGAGAATTTCGGTGAATGACCCGATTCAACCGGGCGCTAACGACGATACGCTCAATGGGATCAGCCGGGTGTTGATGTTTGTCTATGGCATTTTAGCCATCTCAGCCGGTGTGCGGGCGATCTATCAGGTCAGTACCAAATGGTCGCAGGCCCCGCTGGCCTACACGCTCTCCACGGCGGCGGCGCTGATCTACGGGGTCGCCTGCGTTGGCTTCGGGCGGCGCTCGCCGGCGGCCTGGCGGGTAACCCTGGGCGTCTGCAGCTTTGAGCTGCTTGGGGTGCTGGTGGTTGGCCTGCTGACCTTGATCGAGCCGGCCTGGTTTCCCGCCGCCACCGTGTGGAGTCAGTTTGGGATCGGCTATGGCTTTGCCCCGCTGATTTTGCCGCTCGCCGGGCTGTGGTGGCTGACCCGCCCACGCACGCGGGCAGCGTACGGCATCGGCGCTCCCTAGTATTATTGACATAATGATACAACTGCCTGTTCGACCGCGGCCCACTCCGCCGAAGCCGGATCGATCACCTCGAAGTGATGGGCGCCCTCCAGGGCGACCAGGGTGGCGTTATCGCCAGCGGCCTGGGCGGCTCGAACATAGTCCGCGCTGAGCTGAAAGGGAACCGGGCCATCTTTGGTGCCGTGGATCAGGATCTGGGGCAGGCCGAGGGGCAGCAGAGCCGCCGGCGAGGCGCTGCGGTAGCGCTCGGGATACGCATCTGGCGAGCCGCCGATCAGCTCGGCGACCACCCGCTGGCCCAGGCGCAGGGCGTAGGCTTGCTGCAGATCGACAACTCCCGCCAGGCTGATGACGCCGAGCAGCGGGAGCGGATTGGAGGTGAAGAGCGGGTCAGCCGCTGGAATTCGGGCGCGGGCGGCCAGCCAGGTCGCTAAGTGGCCGCCGGCCGAGTGGCCCAGCGCCACAACCCGCTGGAGATCAAGCTTGTACTGCGGGGCAAGCTCCCGGACATAATCGGCGGCACGGGCAACATCATGAAACGTGCCCGGCCATCCGCCGCCACTATCGCCAATTCGGCGGTACTCAATGTTCCAGGTTGCCAGGCCACACGTCGTCAGCGCCGCACAGACATGGCCAATATGCTCCAGATCGTATCTGGCCCGCCAGAAGCCCCCGTGGACCACGACGACCACCGGGTGCGGCCCAGCGCCGGATGGCAGCCGCAGATCGCCAAAGTGGAGCCGGTCGGGGCCATAGGCAATCCGCGCATCAGCCGGTGGCGCGGCCTGACTAAGAATCGATTCACTCATTCCATGTACTCCTTGATTTAGTTAATTTGGATTATCGGACCCTGCTTTTTTATCCAACGTAGCGCATCGCCGCCGCCCTGGCAAATCGGCCCATTGATTGGCGGCTTTAGGATTATTAATCGCTATTAATGTAAAAAGGACTAAAGAGCTATAGTGCTCCTCACCCCGAATGTGTAGGATACGCCTTGACGGTCTACATAAACATACTGGCTGCCGCCCTGTTGCCCAGCCCCAGGTATGAACGCTGCCCCGCAGCAGAAAGCGACTGTACTACGATATGATGAAGCGCATATATGCACTCGTTATTATGACCATGGTTGTCATTTCAATGCTTACCCCGAATGTCTCGCACTCCGAGACCACCCTACCCGAATCGCCCGACTCACCCGCCGCACCTGAGGCGCCGAATGCCTTGCCGAATCAAACCGGCTTCCCCCGGCTCGAACCCTATGGCGCGTTTTTTTCATCGCCAACCGCGGTCGATTTATATGGCAATGGCTCGTTGAAAATTCTCACCGCCGACAGCACTGGCTGTGTCTGGGGCTTTGAGCCAAACGGGGCCGTGCTGCCGGGCTTCCCCTGGAAAACCGGCGGAGTCTGCGACAACGCCCCCAGGATCAATAGCCCGCTTGCCGTTGGCGATATCGATGGCGACGGCAGGCTTGAGATTGTCGCCGGAACCCGTGGCTCCGGCCCGCACGCCGGCCAGCGCGGCAAAGTCTATGTTTGGCGGCGCACTGGCCAGCTCATGCCCGGCTGGCCCAAAGAGATGGCCTGGGCCTATATCACCAACGGCAACGAGCCTGAAGTCTATAGCGTGGCGATCGCGAATATTGCTGGTGACTCCAAGCTGGAAATTGTGGCCCTGACCAGCAATGAGGCTGGCTCGAATACCAACTATGCCCCGAATGTGTATGCCTGGAATGTCGACGGAAGCCTGGTTTCAAGCAAGTTCCCAACCTCGTCGCCCAAAGGCTCCGGCGTCTGGGGCCATGTTGCCCTGGGCGATATCAACAAAGATGGCTACGCGGATATCCTCACCGGGCGCGATGAGATTTATTTCTATGCCTACAGCGGCCAGGGCGATCTGTACCCTGGCTGGCCGCTCCACACCTACGTCGATATCACCAAAATCACCTGGGGCACCGACAAGTATCTGGAGTTCACCCGCTCCGGGCCGGCGATCGCTGACCTGAATGGCGATGGGACGGTGGAGATCATCACCGCCGGAAAAATCAAAGATCCCAATGTCAAGGATTCGCAGGGCAACCACCTGCAGACCAGCAGCGGCCTGATTGTCTCGACCCCGGCGGGCGTCCGGCGGCCAGGCTGGGAGCAGGCCAAGACGGTTGGCGCCCCAATCCAGACCACCTTTACGCCGAATAACCCCGCCGCAATTGCCGATCTCGATCGCGATGGCAAGCTGGATATCGTGGTTACCTACGACGATGGCACGATCCGCGCCTATCGCGAGAACGGTACGACGCTCTGGACCTACAACTATGCCCAGGGACGCAAGCTGTTTGCCAGCGAAGTGGCGATTGGCGATGTGACTGGCGATGGCCTGCTTGATGTTATTTTTGGCACCTACAGCATCGACTCGAGCGCCTATCCCTATGTTGGCCTAGTTGGCCTGAACGCCAGCGGCCAGCTGCTCGCCGGGTTCCCCCTGAGCCTGCCGAATGAGACAAATACTGGCTCACGCGGGATTATGGCCGGGCCAACCATTGCCGACCTCGATGGCGACTGCAAAGTTGAGATTATTGCCCACAGCCGTGGCGGCGTGGTCTATGCCTGGGACACCAACGGGTTTAATCTGAAAAGCCGGCTGCCCTGGCCAACCAGCCGACAAAATAACGCGCGGACTGGCACGGTGCTTCCACCGGTGCCGAATACGTTTGTCTCGACCCCGCCAGCGTTCGTCGTCACCAACAAGATCCACCTGCCCATGGTCCGTATTGGCTGTTCGCTATAGCCCATCGCCACGCTGCCACCCGCAGCGGCGGCCCCAACACGATTGCGTTGGGGCCGCCGCCGCTGGCTAAGGCCGGGCTAATCTGGCGGAACGTCCTCGCACCTGTGCTATACTTAGGCTTGGTTGCGTCAACGAGGACAACACCGCCCAATCTCGGCGTTCGCTGTTGCCTCGGTGTTGACCGTGGCTTTTTTTGTGCCTACAAAACAGGAGATCATCAATGAAGCAAGAACGAGATCAGGCGCAGTTAATAGAGATGTTTCGGCTGATGGCGCTGGCCCGTGCGCTTGATGAGCGCATGTGGCAGCTCAATCGCCAGGGCAAAGCGCCGTTCGTTATCTCGTGTCAGGGGCATGAGGCGGCTCAGGTTGGCGCGGCGATGGCGCTGCGACCGAAACAGGACTGGATTGTCCCCTACTACCGCGATCTGGCCATGATGCTGGCGATTGGTGTCACCCCACGTGAGGTCATGCTGGGCCTGCTGGCCAAGGCCGACGACCCGAGCAGCGGCGGTCGGCAGATGCCCGCCCACTACAGCCATCGGGCGCTGAATATTGTCTCGCACTCGTCGCCAACGGGCACCCAGGTTCCCCACGCGGTCGGCATTGCCATGGCGGCCCAGATGCGTGGCGATGATGTGGTCGCCTGGACCTCGTTCGGTGAAGGGACCTCGTCGCAGGGCGATGTTCACGAAGCGATGAACCTGGCCGGGGTGATGAAGCTGCCCGTGATCTTCTTCTGTGAAAACAACGGCTATGCCATCTCCGTCCCGCAACGCAAGCAGATGGGCGTGGAGAATGTCTCCGATCGCGCCCAGGGCTATGGCTTCCCCGGCGTCACCGTCGATGGCACCAATGTGCTGGAGGTCTACGAGGCGATGACCGCCGCAGTTGAGCGCGCCCGCCAGGGCCATGGCCCAACCCTGATCGAGGCGAAATGCGTCCGCCTCACCGCCCACTCCTCCGACGACAACGACCGCACCTATCGCTCTGCCGATGACCTTAAGGCGATGAAAACCCGCGACCCAATCCACTCCTACGAGGCATACCTGCGCAGCGAGGAGATCCTTGACGATGCCAAGATCGCCAGCATTCGCGATGAGATCAAGGCCCAGGTCAACGATGCGACGATCTTCGCTGAAAAGGCGCCGCTGCCCGACCCAATGACTGTCCAGCGGTATGTATACGCCGAGTAAACCCCCGCGCACAGCGGCCTGGTCATTGAGCATTGAAATTGATAATTGAGGAAACTGTGGCAGAACTAAATCTTCTCGAAGCGATTAATCGGGCGTTGGACGAGGCGATGGCGGCGGACGATCGCGTCTATGTGATTGGCGAGGATGTCGGGGTCCGCGGCGGTGTGTTCCGGGTTACCGATGGCCTACACGCCAAATATGGCGAAAAGCGGGTGATCGATGCGCCGCTGGCTGAGTCGATTATTATTGGCTCGTCGATTGGCGCGGCGCTCTATGGCATGCGCCCGGTGGCCGAAATTCAGTTCGCCGACTTTATCTTCCCGGCCTTTAATCAGATCATCAGCGAGGCCGCCCGGATGCGCTACCGCTCCAATAATGCCTGGGAGGTGCCGATGGTGATTCGCACGCCCTATGGCGGCGGTATTCACGGTGCCCTCTATCACTCGCAGAGCATCGAGGCCTTTTTTACCCATATCCCTGGGCTTAAAGTTGTGGCGCCGTCAACGCCCTACGATGCCAAAGCCTTGCTGCTGGCCTCGATCGCCGACCCCGACCCGGTGCTGTTTCTGGAGCACAAAAAGTGCTATCGCCTGATCAAGGGCTTTGTGCCCGATGAGGCCTACACGGTGCCGATTGGCGTCGCCGATGTTGCCCGCGAGGGCAGCGATGTGTCGGTGATTACCTATGGCCTGATGCGCCACTACGCCGTCGAGGCCGCCGAGATGCTGGCCGCCGAAGATATCAGCGTCGAGGTGATCGACCTGCGCACCCTGCGCCCGCTCGATCGCGAGACGGTGCTGGCGTCGGTCAGAAAAACCAACAAGGTGCTGGTGCTGTACGAGGATAATCTGTTCGGGGGCTATGGCGCCGAGGTTGCGGCGATTATCGCCCAGGATGCGTTCGAGCATCTCGATGGCCCGGTGCAGCGGCTGGCTGGCCTGGATATTCCGGCCATGCCCTACAGCGCGCCGCTGGAGAACGAGTTCTTGCCCACGCCCGAAAAAATCGCCAATACCTTGCGCGATCTCGTCAACTATTAGGGTGAGGCGGCGGAGCGTCGGCTGATCCCAGCCGGCCTTCCCGCCCGCAGCATTTAAGGATAGCGTATGCCGTTAGAATTTAAGATGCCCAAGCTGGGCGAAAGTGTCACCGAGGGCACCGTTGGGCGCTGGCTCAAGCAGCCAGGCGAAACGCTTGAGCTGTACGAGCCGATGCTGGAGGTGACCACCGATAAGGTCGATACCGAGATCCCCTCGCCAGTCAATGGCCGGCTGCTTGAGATTCGGGTCGCCGAGGGCGATACCGTTGCCGTTGGCACGATTATCGCCGTGCTGAGCGATACCGATGAGGCCAGTGCCGCAACGGCGGCCGCGCCAGCCACGAGCGCTGCGGCCGCGCCAGCCGCGCCTGCGCCGACCCAGAACGGCAGCGGCTTTATCTCGCCGGTCGTCTCGCGCCTGGCCAGCGAGCACAACCTCGATCTGAGCCAGATTGTCGGCTCCGGGCGCGAGGGCCGAATCACCAAGCAGGATGTGATGCGGGTCGTCGCCAGCGGCGGCACCGCGCCGAAGCCGGCCCCAATGCCGATGCCGTCACCGCAGCCGCCCGCCCCGGCCCCAATGCCGACCGTCGGCCCGTCAGGCACGCCGGCCCCAATGCCGATTGGGCTTGGCTCGGGCACGCCAGATGC
>DAOTUS010000443.1:0-25907 GCA_034437415.1 Herpetosiphonaceae bacterium | reverse complement strand
GCGATTCGGGCCAGTTGTACCCCACTGCCACCCCTCGCCCGCGCACGGGGCGGGTGCCCTCTGGGCGTGGTGGCCGCCGCTGCGGCCGGGGTGAGGGCGGACTTTGCACATGCCCTGTTGGCCCGCCTTTTTGCCTTGACGCTAATTTGTACCGTTGCTATAATAATGGTGCTTGCGAAGGCGGCATTCCTCTCTTATATCCTCTGGCAGAGTTCCAATTCGAAACTTCATCGATATTCTGCCAGCCAGATCTACTCGATGCCGTGCGCCTAAGCTTCATGTTCCGCAGCGTCCATGTTCCGCAATCCGCAGCCCCGACCGCTGTACGCATCCTCGGCTTAGTATCGGCGGATTCCACCCCTCCGTCGTCGCCCTATTTCCCGCCTGCTTAAGGCGGTGATGTTTGGAGGCTAACCGTGACGACTTCATCACCCTCAGCTGGTTCGCGTTTGCTCACGTTGATCGACCAAATGCAAGATCAACGCCAATTTCAGCACCTCAACTGGTCCGGCACCTTCGAGGAGTATCTCGATATTATCGACAGCGACCCCAAGGTGACTCGGAATGCATTTCAACGTATCTACGACATGATTATGTCGTATGGATCCGAAGATTTTATTGATGCTAAGAAGAAGCTGACCCGCTACAATTTCTTCACCAACACCAAGTTCGATGAGCAGGATGCGATCTTCGGCCTGGAAATTCCGCTGATGCGCCTGGTGAATTTTTTCAAGGCCGCCGCCCAGGGCTATGGCACTGAAAAACGGGTGCTGCTGCTCCACGGCCCGGTCGGCTCGGCCAAGTCAACCATCGCCCGGCGCCTCAAGCGCGGCCTCGAGCGCTACTCGCGCACCGATGACGGCGCCCTATACACCTTCGACTGGTACCTCGGCGATATCGAGGATCTGCAGCAGGGACGGGTCAAGGACAGCGACTGGGAGCCATGCCCAATGCACGAGGAGCCGCTGCACCTCATCCCCTCGGCAATGCGCGAAAACTTTATCCGGGAGTTCAACGAGGGCCGCCCGCAGCACGAATATATTACGATTCAAGGCGACCTCGATCCCTCGTGCCGCTTCAACTATCGCGATCTGATGCGGCGCTACGAGGGCGACTGGTCCCAGATGATCAAGCATATTCGGGTGCGCCGCTTCTCGTTCTCGGAGCAGGATCGGGTCGGGATTGGCACGTTCCAGCCCAAGGACGAGAAAAATCAGGATAGCACCGAGCTGACCGGCGATATCAACTATCGCAAAATCGCCATCTATGGCTCGGACAGCGATCCGCGCGCCTTCAACTTTGACGGTGAGTTTAATATCGCTAACCGCGGCATTATCGAGTTTGTTGAAATCCTGAAGCTGGATACGGCCTTTTTGTACGACTTGCTTGGCGCCTCGCAGGAGCACCGGATCAAATCCAAGAAGTTCGCCCAGACCGATATCGACGAGGTCATTCTCGGGCATAGCGTCGCTGGCCCCACGCCAATCCCCTATCGCTTCCACGGCGTCCCTGGCTGGACGACAATTGAGCAGTTGAGCGCGCGCTTTGGCTCCAACTGCGCCGGGCTGGAGGTGCTGGCCTACGATTTTGCCCAGCAGCGCGCCGCCTGGACGCCCGTCAAGTCGACGTTCAAGCACCAGTTCACCGGCACCCTGATGACGACCTCCCAAAAGTGGGGCGTTGTCGAGACTACGCCGAACCACTCGATCTATGGCCGCGACGGCCTGCACTTCTTCCCCGAGGAGCAGCGCGAGATGATGGCCGTGCGCTGGCTCGACGACGTGCTGACGCCGGAGTCGGAGACGATTGCGCCGGTTGAGATCTTCGCTGGCGTGACTGGCCTGGCCCTTGAGGCCGGGATCAGGCCGAGCTACGACCCGATTGGTGACGCTGATGATTTGAAAAGCTTGATCAGCCTGCTTGTGTGGGGTAAGTACAAGCTTGATCCCGCCAGCGACGACGAGCGGACAATGGCGGAGCGCTTGTCAGCAGCATACGCACCATTAATCAACCAATCCATGGCTCATCGCTTCGACCCCGAGCAGCTTAACTTTCAATCGCCAGCCATGCAGGCGTTGATCGATCATCATCGCGGGGCAGATGTGGCTAGCGAGCGGCTGCCCGACTTTATCTTCCGCCTGCCACACTCGTTCATCCAGCACACGTTTGAAGAGCTATTAGCCGCCGCCAACTTCTACAGCTATGGCGAACTGGCCTTTGGCGATCTGGCCGACACGCCAACGCCAGCATTTTCGGCGGGATCGCCAGTTATGGTGGCCCAGGTGGGCATGCTGGCAACGCTGATGGGCAAACATCACATGATCGTGGAAGACGAAGAGTTATCTGCCTACTACAACATGTATATCGCTGATAACTTTACGGCCCAGGAGCTGCGCGACGGCGCCACCCTCGCCACCCGCGAGGTCACCGACGAGTGGGTCTACGATATTGAGTGCGAAGGAATCCACAACTTTGTTGGTGGTGTGGGCAATGTAGTTTTTCACAACACCAACGAGCCAGAATTTCGCAAGCTGGAGAACAACGAGTTCATGGAGGCGCTCAAAGACCGCACGGTGCGGATCGATATACCCTACATTACCCGCCTGCGCGATGAGATTCAGATCTACGAGAAGGATTTCAACGCCGAGCGGGTCCGTGTCCACATTGCGCCGCACACGATTGAGATGGCCGCGATGTGGGCGGTGCTGACCCGGCTGGAGGAGCCCAAGCGGGCCAACCTGACGATGCTGCAGAAGCTCAAGCTCTACAACGGCAAGACGCTGCCGGGCTTTACCGAGGACAACATCAAGGAGCTGCGCAAAGAGGCCCGCCGCGAAGGGATGGAGGGCATCTCGCCCCGCTACATCCAGGACAAAATCAGCAATGCGCTGGTCAACTACCAGCAAGAGGGCGGCGTGAACCCGTTTATGGTGATGAACGAGCTGGAGAGCGGCCTCAAAAATCACTCGCTGATCACCAGCGAGGAGGACCGCAAGCGCTACCGCGAGCTGCTGGCGATCGTGAAGGATGAGTACGCCGATATTGTAAAGAACGAGGTTCAGCGGGCCATCTCCGCCGATGAAGAGGCGGTCAAGCGGCTGTGCGGCAACTATATCGACAACATCAAAGCCTATACCCAGCGCGAAAAGGTGCGCAATAAATTCACCGGCTCCTACGAGGAGCCCGACGAGCGGCTGATGCGCTCGATCGAAGAGAAAATCGATATTCCAGATAGCCGCAAGGACGATTTCCGGCGCGAGATTATGAACTACATCGGCGCGCTGGCGGTCGAGGGTAAGATATTCGACTACCGCACCAACGAGCGGCTCAACAAAGCCCTCGAGCTGAAGCTGTTCGAGGATCAGAAGGATAGCATCAAGCTGACCAGCCTGGTGTCAAGCGTGGTCGACAAGGATACCCAGGAGAAAATCGATGTCGTCAAGGCCCGGCTCATCCGCGACTTTGGCTACAACGAGCACAGCGCCAGCGATGTCTTGAACTACGTCGCCAGCATCTTTGCCCGCGGCGATACGCAGCGCAAGTAACGGCTCGCTTCTCGCCACAGCCAGACTCAGATCCGCCGCCCGCGGTTGTCGTGATGTGAGTCTGGCTGTGGCGAATTGCTACCAGCCCTGCTTCGCTGCAGCCCTGCTTCGTTTTTGCTTTCAGATCTTTGCTTTTCATGGTGACACTATGCCACAACGAGTTGAACGAGATCTCAACCGCTTTCGCCAGATTGTGCGCGGCAAGATAAAAAAAGACCTGCGGAAGTATATCTCGCACGGCGAGATGATCGGTCGCCAGGGCAAAAAGCTGGTCTCGATCCCGGTGCCTTCAATTGATATTCCGCGCTTTCGCTATGGCTCCAAGAACCAGGGCGGCGTTGGCCAGGGCGAGGGCGAGCCGGGCGATCCGATCGCCCGCGGCGATGGCGAGTCCGGCGGCGGCGAGGCCGGCGAGGAGTCCGGCCAGCACACCCTCGATGTCGATATGACGATCGAGGAGCTGGCCCAGCTGCTTGGCGAAGAGCTGCAGCTGCCGAACATTCAGCCCAAGGGCCGCAAAAACATCGTTACCGAAAAAGATAAATACTCGGGGATCGCCCGGGTTGGCCCCAACTCGCTGCGCCACTTCAAGCGCTCCTACCGCGAGGCGCTCAAGCGCCAGATCTCGGCCGGCCTGTACGACGATGACAACCCAATCGTCGTGCCCATCCGCGAGGATATGCGCTATCGAACCTGGAAGACCACGGTGATGCCCGAGAGCAACGCGGTTATTATTTACAGCATGGACGTCTCTGGCTCGATGGGCCAGGAGCAGAAAGAGCTGGTGCGGATCACGGCCTTCTGGATTGAGACCTGGCTGCGCTCGCAGTACAAGCAGCTGGAGATTCGCTATATCGTCCACGATGCCTCGGCCAAAGAGGTCACCCAGGATGTGTTTTACCGCATCCGGGAGGGCGGCGGGACTAAAATCTCCTCGGCCTACAAGCTGATCATGCGCATGATCGAAGAGCGCTATCCGCCTGAGGACTGGAACATCTACCCGTTCCATTTCTCCGATGGCGATAACTGGGGCGGCGGCGATACCCGCGAATGCGTCGAGCTGCTGCGCCAGAAACTACTGCCAAGTGTCAACCTTTTCTGCTACGGCCAGGTGCGGTCGCTGTACGGATCCGGGCGCTTTGCCCACGATCTGGAGGAGAACCTGCGCGGCACCGAGAATCTGGTCGTCGCCGAGATCGCCGACCGCGACGATATCTACGATGCCATCAAGATGTTTCTAGGCAAGGGAAAATAAGGCACTGCCAGCATATCCCGCAGCCGATACCCTGTTTGTCCCCAGGAACACCGCCCAAACATCTTTCTGAAGAGTGATTTAGGTGCACTATGCCACTGACAAATAACGATCTGCCCCCGCAGCTGAATGAGGCCTGGGCCGAAATTGATGGCTACGCACGGGGCTACGGCCTCGACTACCACCCGATCATCTATCAGGTGCTGGACTACAATACGCTGTATGAGGTGGCCGCGATGGGCGGGTTTCCGACCCGCTATCCCCACTGGCGCTTCGGCATGGAGTTCGACCAGCTGATCAAGGGCCATGTCTATGGCCTCAGCATCATCTACGAGATGGTGATCAACACCAACCCGGTCTATGCCTATCTGCTCGAAGGCAATATGATTGTTGACCAGAAGACGGTGATGGCCCACGTGGCCGGCCACGCGGATTTCTTCAAAAACAATATGTGGTTTGCCCCAACCAATCGCAAGATGCTGGATATGATGGCCAACCACGCCGCCCGCATCCAGCGCTACATCAACCGCTACGGCTACGATGTCGTCGAGTCGTTCATCGACACCTGCCTGTCGCTCGACAACCTGATCGACTACCACGCGCCCTATATCAAGCGGCCGGAGGCCCACACGGTGGTGGCGCTGGGCGACGAGGATAACGTGCCGACCGCCGAGGGGCTGCCGGTCGAGCGGGCCTATATGAAGGACTACATCAACCCGCCCGACTTTATGGAACACCAGCGCCAGGTGATCCGCGACGAGCAGCAGCGCATGCGCAAGTTCCCCGAGAACCCGCAGAAGGATATCCTGCTGTTCCTGATGAACTACGCCCCGCTGGAGCGCTGGCAGCACAGCGTCCTCGACATGATCCGCGACGAGGCCTACTATTTTGCCCCCCAGGCGATGACGAAGGTATTGAACGAAGGCCATGCCTGTGCCATAGCTGGGACGCTGCTGTACACCGACCAGGGTTTGCGCCCGATCGAAGAGATCGTGGAGAACCGTCTGCCGCTGCTCGTCAGCGATGGTGAAACGCCGCGCCGGATCTTCGATTGGATGACGTTCGAGGATCGCGAGACGGTGTTTATCCGCACCAAGCGTGGCCTGGAGCTGGAAGGCTCGACCACTCACCGCCTGATGCTGCCGGACGGCTCGTGGCGGCGGATGGATGAGCTGAACATCGGCGACCGCCTGCTGATGGGCGCGGGTCAAAACCGCTGGCCCGAGGAGTATGTTCAGCTTAATTGGCAAACAGAACGCCGCCTAACCTGGAGCGATGTGGCTGAACGAGCAGGCGTAAACCCGACTATTGTCAATAATTATCGGCGTGGCATATCAAGCCAATACGATGAAGTATTAGCTCCCTTAGTAATGGAATATGCCACTAGCATGGCCACGATTGGCAGAACTCAACACAAACGGCGCACGCAGATCACAATACCGACAATTGTTGATGAATCATTGGCATCATTTATGGGCTATCTGGTTGGCGACGGTCATATTAGCAGCGTCAAACGCACGATTGGATTAACGACTGGCGACGATGAGCAGGCTGATCAATTTATCGAACTTACCCAAAGATTATTTGGGCTGGAATGCCACAAACGCTGGGATCCAAACCGCTGGCGAATCAGCTTCTCATCGCGTGATGTTGAGCAATTTCTCAAGCACCTCGGGATGAAAACCGGCGTTGCGGCGCGAATCAAAGCAGTGCCAGATGTCATTCTGCGCTCCCCCAAATCAGTGGTAGCCGCCTTCCTGCGGGCTTACTACGACTGTGACGGATATGCTGGCGAGGCAGGTGTAATCCTCTCGACATCCAGCGAACAATTGAGCAAACAGACCCAGCTGCTGCTGCTCAACTTCGGCATTCTTTCTCATCGGCCGCTACAAAAAGACGGCTGTTGGCATGTGACAACGACTGGCAAAAATGCGGTTCTGTTCCAGCAGGAGATCGGCTTCGGCCTGGAGCGCAAGCAGGAAGCCTTGCGCCGCTACATCGAAGACCGCCAATGGTTCAAAAAAGAGGACTGGACCGACCAGATCGTCGGGATCGAGCGGCGGCGGGCGACGGTCTACGACATCTCGGTTGAGGAAACCCACCGCTACGCCGCGCAGGGCTTGATCAACCACAACAGCTACTGGCACTCCAAAATCATGACCACGCACGCCGCCGACACCTCGGAGATCGTCGACTTCGCCGACCACCACGCCGGGATTGTGGCGGCCCACCCTGGGCGGCTCAACCCGTACCGGCTGGGGCTGCTGCTGCTGCGCGACATCGAGGATCGCTGGAACAAGGGGCGCTTTGGCAAAGAGTGGGAGGAGTGCAACGACCTGCGCGAAAAGCAGACCTGGGATCGCCAGCTGGGCCTGGGGCGCCAGAAGCTGTTCGAGGTGCGCCGCTTCCACAACGACGTCACCTTCCTGGACGAGTTTCTCACCCCCGAGTTCTGCATCGAGAACAAGCTGTTCACCTTCAAGCACAACAGCGACACCGACCTGTACGAGATCGTCAACCGCGAGTTCAAGGACATCAAGGCCAAGCTGCTGGGCAACCTGACCAACTTTGGACAGCCGTTTATCTACGTCGAGGACGCCAACTACAACAACCGCACCGAGCTGTACCTGCGCCACCGCCACGAGGGCGTCGACCTCAAGCTGGACTACGCCCGCGACACCATGAAAAACATCTTCACCATCTGGACGCGGCCGGTACACCTGGAGACAGTGGTTGACGACAAGAAGCGGCTGCTGAGCTTTGACGGCCACGACTTCACCGACCGCAAGCTGGACTAGCGCCGATCTGGACCAGGATGCCAAAAAGCGACACAAATGTGTCGCTTTTTGGCATTTTGTGACATCCTTTGTCACAACGCCATGGCATACTACCTATGAATACGAGTACTAGCAACAAGGGTAGGTGTGTATGGCAACAGTGATCAAAACTCAAACGCACGAGCGCTGGAAGGCTGGATCATTCCGCTGGCTAGGCCGCCAGGTGCTGCTGATCCCCGAGATGGTGCTGTTACCGCTGCTGTTTGCGACCTACCTCCTAAGCAACCGGGCCCTGCCGCTGGCGATTGTCGGCGAGCTGCTGATTGTGACGTTTGTCGCCCGCACAACCCTGCTGTGGGCGGCTGGGCGGGTCTGGACCGCGGGCCAGTATGGGCGGGCGGCCACGTTTACCCAGGCCGCGCTGCGAATCTACCCGTGGTCCGCCGACGGGGTCGCGTTGCTGGCCACAGTTCGGCTGGCCCAGGGCAAGTTCGAGGCGGCGACCCGCCTGTATGAGCGGGCGATCGGCCTATTTCCCGGCTATGCGCTGTTTCATGTCGGGCTGAGCCAGGCGCTGGCGGCCGATCGCCACTGGCCGGAGGCCCGGCAGGCGGCGCTCCACGCGATGGCGCTCGACGACACCTGTGCGGCGGCGCACGCCCAGATGGCCCAGATTGCGCTAAACCTGAATGAGGCGCATAATGTCGCGCTGCAGTGGGTTGACTCAGGGCTGGCGTCCGCCCCAATACTGACCGTCCAGGCGATTCTGTATACGCTGCGCGCCGACGCCGCCCTGCGGATTGAGCAGCGCCGGATGGCCCAGGTCGCGATCGATCAGGTGACGATGACATTGCTGGACTGCCCAACCCCGGTGCAGGCCGAGCTGATCTACTGGCTGGGGACGCTGCGGCGGCGCCAGGGCGATAGCACCGCGGCCTGTCACGATTTCGAGCGGATTGCCCAGCTCGACCCCGAGGGCCGCTGGATCAACGCCGCCTGGCGGGCCCGGCAGGAAACCCTGCTGCGCGGATAGGAGTGTGGGCCAGGACAGAGGAGCGCACGGTGGCTAACGAGGGGCCTGATCTGACCAGCGGAGTCCGGCTCCGCGCCGTGGCTGACGCGGATCTGGCGATATTTTTCGACCAGCAGCTGGACGTGGCCGCCAACCAGATGGCCGCGTTCGGCGCCAAAGATCCCGCCAGCTGGGAATCCTTCGCCGCGCACTGGGCCGAGATGGTGGCCGAGGATACGACCATCATCCGAACCATCCTGTTTCATGGCGCAGTTGCTGGCCACGTGCTGAGCTTTGAGCATTTCGACGACCGGGAAGTTGCCTACTGGCTGGGCAAAGACTTCTGGGGCCAGGGCATCGCGAGCGCGGCTCTGGCTCTTTTGCTGCGCCAGATTACAACGCGGCCGCTGTATGCCTGTGCGATCAAAGATAATCTGGCCTCGCTGCGGGTGCTGGAAAAATGTGGCTTCGTGATCGCCGGGGAGGACCGCGGCTTCTCGCACGCCCGCGATCAGGAGGTCGAGGAATTTATTCTGATCCTGGCGGCACCCACCGATCCGGCGCCCGCTGGCTGAGCTTGTCGAAGCACAGCTATTTGGCTTCGACAGGCTCAGCCAGCGATGATCCGCTCAGCTCACGAACTCCTCGACTGAGCAGCCCCCACATATCTCGCGGCCGATCGAGCAGCGCCAGCAGCAGCAGATAGCGGCGCCCGGCGCGGCGGCGCGGATCGTGGCCGCTCAGCAGCGCAGCTGGCCGAACCAGCCGCTGGAGCAGCCGGCGCTGCGGCCAGGGCGGGGCCAGCTGAAGATAGGCGGGAGAGATTGGCGTGTCCAGAATCGTCCGGGCCAGATCCAGCGCCAGCCACAGGATTGTCGCCAGCCGCAAGCTGCGGGCCTCCTCCAGCAGTGCCGGCCAGTCCAGCGGGCTCGCCCGAATCAAACGGTCGAGATCGACCAGCATCCGCCCAAAGCCGCTCCCAAACTGATTGCTCACCGCCAGGTGATGGGCAATGTGCAGCACCTCGTCGTGCGGGTGCAGGCGCAGCGCCGGCTGATCGTCCAGCGTCGCCTCGCGGGCGCGCCGCCACGGATCGAGGGCGCTGAGCAGGCCGATCTCCTCAGCCCAGGTGCCAGCGCACAGCCACCAGTGCAGCTCGACCAGCGCCAGGGTGCGCCGCTGAATCAGGCGCAGCTCGCCGGCATTGCGGAACTGGAGCTGCCAGTAGCGGGCGCTGGCCGGCGGCACAAGATAGCCGCGGGCGCTGAGGACCGCCCAGGCGACGGCCAGATCGCGGCGGCGCACCAGCAGGTCGGTATCGCCCATCGCCCGCAGCGCAATGCTGGCATACACGGTCGGGGCCAGCGCCATCCCTTTCAGGACAATCGGCCGAATAGCGTGGCGGGCGAGATCGCGACAGATGGCATGCAGCTCGCTGAGCCGCGCATCATTGAGCACGGCGGTCAGATAGTAGCGCTCCTTCCAGTGCAGCGCCAATTCCGGCGGCAGGTGGCTCGGGTAGTCCCGCAGGCTCGCCCAGATCAGCGGGGCGACCTCGTGGTAGGCAACCAGTTCGGCAAACTCCGGCCAGTCCGCCGGGCGCATGGCGGCGGTCAGCGCGGTCAGGTCCGGTGGGGTGGCTTGAAGGGCCGCCTGAAGCAGCCGAACGGCGTTGCTCATGACAACAATCTACTATCCAATAGCACCTTAGGCGCTCAGCCGGCTGACGGCCAGCCGCTCGGCCCAGGGGCTTTCCAGCCGCAGCAGGGCCGCATTATCCTCGGAGATCAGGAACGAGTGGTTGTTGAAAGCGCGGTCGTAGTAGTCGCCAATCTCGCCATTGACCAGGGCCGCCTGAATCTCGTGCACGCCATCCTCAACGGTGTGGCGAGGCGCGAAGCGCAGCACGCGGGCGATCTTGGCAAACGAGACGCGATAGTTGCGCTTATCAACATCGTTGCCCTGCTGGATTAGCTGGGCCTCGGGGATGAGGCGCTGGATCAGCTCGCCGACCTGATTGATCGTGTAGTTCTGGGCATCCGAGCCAACGTTGAAGATTTCGCCCTTGACCAGCGGCAGAGGCGCCTGCAAGGCCAGCTGAACCGCATAGGCCGCATCATCAACGTGGACAAACGGCCGCCACTGATCGCCGCCGAAGACCGTGATTTTACCCTCACGCACCGCCTTGGCCGTCAAAAGATTCACCACTAGATCAAAGCGCGGCCTGGGCGAGAGGCCATAGATCGTGGCAAAGCGCAAAATGGTTGGGGCAAACGTGGTATTCGCCAGCTCCAGCAAAATCCGCTCCGAGTCGAGCTTGGTCTGGGCGTACAGCGAGACGGGGTTGAGCGCCGAACGCTCATCGAGGGTCAGATCGCTGGCGCCATACACGCTGCAGGTCGAGGCAAAGATAAACCGGCGGATACCATAACCCTTGCAGGCCTCGGCCAGCACCCGCGTCGCAATCAGATTGATCTCGGTGCTGAAATCGGCATCGATCGCGCAGGCTGGGTCGCCGACGATCGCCCCGAGATGGATCACCGCATCCATGCCCACCAGCGCCCGCACAACGGTCTCGATGTGACGAAAGTCGCCGCGGATAAACTCGAAGTGGGGATGGCTATAGATATCCTGGATCGCCCCATCGCCATACATCAGCACATCGACCAGGCGGATATGGTAGCCCTGATCGAGCAGACGGCGCAAGACGAGCGAGCCAATATAGCCCGCGCCACCAATCACCAGCACATGTTTGGGCTGCGCCGAGGCCGCCTCGATGGTTTTGGGGCGCTCGGACTCCTCAAAGGCGCGAAACGCAGTCCGGGCAACCCGCACGCCCGCCAGCAGCACGGTGCAGATAACCCAGCTCAGGAGCACGACGCCCCGGGGCGGGAGCGGAAAAACAGCCACAAAATAAAAGCTAAAGCCGTAGATCAGATGCGCGATCGCCACCGCCTGGACAATCACAATCGCCTTGAAGCGCTGGCGATAGGCCCGCACCTGATGGTAGACCCCAAATCCCTGGAACAGCCCCACCAGCACCAGCGTCAGCAGCCAGCTCGTGGCCAGAAACTGCTGGCTGTAAAGGCGGAACAGGGCCAGGGGATCGATTGCGCTTGAGCCAACAATCACCATAATATAGCGAATGACAAATGCGCTGAGCAAGCCCAGATTGACCAACACAACATCAGCAGCGATTCGGGTTCCAACTGAACGCAATAGAGCCATTGCATTACCTCATTCGTTAGCGCATGCCGTCAGGGTGTCTACGATGCCCGCAGCAGAGGAGCATGATGGTGGATCCGCCGAATCGCCTGACAGACACAATCAACGGTGGATGCCTCCATCTGCGAGTGGATTGGCAGGCTGAGACTGCTGGCCGCCAGCCAGGTGGTCTGCGGCAGGCTGGCGGCTGGCGGGGCGTATTGGGCGTAGGCGGCGTGCTGATGAACCGGCGGATCGTAGTAGGCCCGCGAGTCGATCCCCTCAGCGGCCAGAGCCTGGGCCAGCAGGTCGCGCGCCAGGCCAAACTCGGCCGCCTCGACTGTAATCGAAAAATCTTTATACGAGCAGCGATCGGCGGGCCGCACCCGCTGAAAGCCGATCCCCGGCAGATCGCCAAGCTGCTCGCGGTAGAGCGCGGCGTAGCGATTGCGCTGCTCGGCGGCGACCTCGAGCTGGAGCAGGCTGTGGCGGCCGAGAATCGCGTTGTACTCGGCCATTCGGGCGTTGATGCCGGCAAATTCTGTGCCATAATGGCCATCGTTGCCGTACTCGCGGCCAACCCGAATCCGGCGGGCCAGCTCGGCATCGTTGGTGGCGACGATGCCGCCCTCGCCAGCGATCAGCAGCTTGGTTGGGCTCAGGCTAAAGCTTTCGGCGCGGCCAAACCCGCCGACCGGGCGCTGCTCGTAGCGGGCGCCGAAGCCGTGGGCGGCATCGAAGACCAGCGGAATGCCAGCAGCGGCGGCGATCGACTCCAGCTCGCGCACCGCGGCCGGGTTGCCAAAGTTATGCACGGCGACAATCCCGACCACATCGGCGGTCAGGGCCACCCGCACCGCAGCGGGATCGAGATTGGTGGTGGTCGGATCGATCTCGACGAAGCGGGGGGTTGCACCGGCCCAGATCAGCGCGCTGACGGTGGCCATAAAGGTAAAGCTGGGCACAATCACCGGGCCGTTCAAGCCGAGCGCCCGGTAGGTCAGGGCCAGACCAGTGGTGCAGCTCGATACCGCCACGGCGTGCTCAACGCCCAGATGGCTGGCCACCGCCTGCTCAAAGGCCACTAGCTGCCCGCCTTTGGTCACCATTCCGCTGCTGAGGGTTTCGGCAATCTCGTCGCGCATGCTCTCGAAGGTGGGCAGAACGGGGCGAACGAGGCGAATCGGCGCTGTCGCCAGCGGCTCGCCACCGAGAAGGGCGGGTTTTCCAGGCATACTGTGTTCCTTGAAATGTAGAAGTGATTATCAGTGAGCATACCACGGGATTAAAATTTTCGTCAATGTTCAGCGGGAGCAGGAAACCATGAAGCTATTTGTGCGAACCGCCGCGATTATTGTCCGCGATGGGGCGGTGCTGACCCAGCAGTCACAGCAGCGCGGCAGCATCTACCACGCCCTGCCCGGCGGCCACCTGGAGGCGGGCGAGACGACAGCCGCCTGCCTGGCGCGGGAGATCCGCGAGGAGTTTGCGCTCGAGGCCGCGATTGGCCGGCTGGTCTATGTGGCCGAGGGAATGTTTATCGGGGGTCGCCAGAAGCCAAAGCTCAAGCACGAGGTGGTTTTTTACTATCTGGCCAGTCTGCGCAATCCTGCCGCTGCGGTGCGCTCGCAGGAGGAGCCGCGGCTGTATGCCAGCTGGCTGGCGCTGCACGAGCCGCTCGACACGCTGTTTCCAACCTGGCTCCGCACCATCCTACCCGGTGATATCGCCAGCGGCTGGAGCGAGCCGACGCGGCATATCGTGGCCGACGAGCGCGATCTGGCCGCTCCCGCCATCCACATCCAGGAACTTTAGCCGGGGCGCCTACTCCGGCGAGGGCAGCTCGAACTCATCCTCAGCCGACTTGATCTCGTAGCGGACGACGAGGGCCAGCCGGTCGACATCGGCGATCACCACTTCCTGGGTGCCACGGAGATCGTTGACCAGCTTGGCGGTCTGGCCAACCTGAATCTCGTAGATCGATTGGGACTGGAGGATTACTAACCGATGATTGCCGGCTGAAATCAGGACTGGGACTTTATTTTTATTAATCTGAAGCTCGCCATCAAGCAGCACGCGCGGCAAATTTGGGGGCGCAATATCTGTGATTGTCATAATACACCTCGGTTGTAAACATGTGCGTCATCATACCATACCATGGTTGGGTCCTCAGCAGACTACCGACTGTCAGAGTTATGTCATTCAGAGCGACTGGTGGGGCGGGTTCAGATAAGGTACGCTTAATCGGCTCATTTTGTTCCAGGTGGAAGGAAATCATGATGAAACGAACGATTATCTGGCTGGGTCTGGTCGGGCTGATTATGCTTGGTGCCAGCACGAATGCGGCCCTCAGCCCGGCCCGGCCCGCCACGATCACGCCCAACTTCTGGGGCATGGTGGTCCGCGACCCCGGCTACGAGTGGAACACCAATCCGGCGTTTCCCAACCAGGTCAACCAGACGTTTATCAACACCATGCTCAACAATCTGCAGGCGGCCGGGGTTGAGTGGGTGCGCTTTGAGTTTCACGGCACTTACGATGGGAGCGACTACGGCAGCATCAACCTGGCCCAGGCCGACTATTTCGTCCAGGCCGCCCGCGCCCGTGGCCTGAAGGTGCTGGCCCTGCTCGGCACCGACATTCTGCGCGGCCCAAAGGCGGCGGTGCGCAACTTCGACAAGGGCGCGGTGCTGAACCCCTGTCCGCCGCTGCCGATTGGCTGCGGGGTCAACGAGTACCAGAAGGTCTGGCTGGAGCGAGCGCTGGCGGTCGCCGCCCACTCCCAGGGCCAGATCGACGCCTACGAGATTTTCAACGAGCCGAATCACTACTTTGCCCTGAGCGACGAGACCAACGGCCTGGAAGATGAGATGGAGCCGTTTTTCGTCGCCCAGACGATCACCAAGCTGTTTCGGATACTGCGCACCCAGGACACGCCCGACCTGACGCCGCTGATTGTCGGCGGGCTGCATCCGCTGCGCTCGGTCGAGTCGGGCCGCAGCGACGCCCAATATATGGCGGCGCTGTACGCCTCGACCCCATTCAGCGGCTACAACACAGCCAACGGGCGCTGGCCAGTCGACGGGATCGGCTACCACCCATATCCGGCCGAGATGCGCCGCCCGGACAGCGACAACGATTTTCTGTACCGGGTCGGCCCGCGGCTAGATACGCTGGTGGCCACGCTACGCACCTACGACAGCGGCGCCAAGCTGTGGATCACCGAGGCGGGCACCCGTGGCGATCCCAGCGACCCCGCCGACATGGAGCGCCAGGCCGATTTCCTTGGCCAGATGGCGGCGATCATCCATGCCCGGCGGGCCAATGTGGGGCCGTGGTTCTGGTTCAAGTACGAAGATTTCCCGCCCGCCTCGGAGTCGTGGGGCGTGGTGCGGATTCCGTTCGATGCCAGCGGCAGCTACGATGTCAACGGCACGGTCGCGCTGTTCAAGCCGACCTACGCCAAATATCAACATATGGTGGGGAACTATCGCGAGCGGCTGTGGGTGCCAATGGTCGTTCGGTAGCCCACGAGGATTCTTTTTTGTCCACGAAGGAATCTCGTACATGACCTTTCTTCGTGATCTTCGTGGCCTTCGTGGATCAGGATCAGGGTAGCGAGGAGTATGCTATTGTTGCGTGAACAGGCTGATATCAATACAAGGGAACATCATATGCCCTCACTCTATCTTGTGGCCACGCCGATTGGCAATCTGGAAGACATCACCACGCGGGCGCTGCGGGTGCTGCGCGAGGCGGCGCTGATTGCGGCGGAGGATACCCGCCACACCCGCAAGCTGCTGAGCCGCTACACGATCGAGGCCCACGTGATCGCCTACCACGAGCACAACAAGCTGGCCCGGCTCGATACGATTTTGCTGGCGCTGGCCAACGGCGGCGATGTCGCGCTGGTCAGCGACGCGGGCACCCCGGCGATCTCGGACCCCGGCTATGAGCTGGTGCAGGCGGTGATCGGGGCCGGCTTCCCGGTGGTGCCGGTGCCAGGGCCGTGCGCCGCCATCGCCGGGCTGGTTGGCTCGGGCCTGCCGACCGACCGCTTTTACTACCTGGGCTTTCCACCGCGCCGCAGCAGCGAGCGCCGCACCTGGCTCGGCGAGGTCGCGGCCATCCCGGCGACGCTGGTGATCTACGAGTCGCCGCACCGGCTGCTGGCGACCCTGGAGGATGCCCTGGCGGTGCTGGGCAATCGCCCGGCGGCGGTGGCCCGCGAGCTGACCAAGCTCCACGAGCAGTTTGTCCGGGGCACGCTGCGCGAGGTCGCGGCCCACTTCGCCGGCCAGGAGGTGCGCGGTGAGATCGTGCTGCTGATCGGCGGGGCCGAGCGGCCGCCAGCCCGCCGGGCCACCCGCAGCATCGCGGAGGCCGCCTCCGCCGATCCGGTCAGCCCGGCAGAGGAGGAGCCAGTCGATCAGGCCAGCATTCTCGCCCGGCTCAGCGCCCTGCGCGACCAGGGCTTCAGCGGCACCCAGGCCGCCAAACAGGTGGCCCGCGACCTGGGGCTGGATCGCCAGGAGGTCTATCGGCTCTGGACGGCCCTGCCGGACGATAATTAGCAGCCAGTAGCTAGCAGCCAGCAGCTAGTGGATTTTTAGGCTTTTGAAAGGCTTAAATCAACAATACCAGCTGCCAGCTACCAGCTGCCAGCCACTACACCCGTGGTGGCATCAAACCTGCACAGAGAGTCACCAGACTTTCTAGCAACGGAGGGGTCAATGTCTGATCCATACAGCGACAGCAAACGGGTGAGTGAAGAAGCGGTGACCAGCGACGATCTGACCGTGCACCCTGAGGCCACCGAGGGCGAGAGCCAGGGCGCCCGCGAGGAGCAGTATATTCCGGTCGGCGGGCCGCGCTCTGGCGACGCCGATCAGGGCGGCACCGATGAGAGCGGGATCAACCCCGAGGAAGAAATCACGCCCGGCTAGATCCACACGCTTCAATGTTTTTGGCTACGGCGCTCCCATTTTTGGAGCGCCGTTTCGTATACATTACGTTGAGCTACGATTGGACAGCGGCGCGTTCATCCTGTATTCTGCATACGGTTGCGCAAACAGTGTGCCAGATGGCACATAGTCGATTGTGTACGCACCACTGCGGTGCTGGAAATTAAACCAACAGCTAGGAAGAAACAATGGCAGATTTTGTTGATAGCGTCAATATACACGTTAAAGCTGGTGATGGTGGCGATGGTCTGGCGACCTTCCGCCGCGAAAAATATGTGCCCCGTGGCGGCCCGGATGGCGGCGATGGCGGGCGGGGTGGCGATGTCTTCCTCGAAGTTAGCCCCCACCTTAATACGTTGCTCCCGTTCAAGTTCCAGACCGAGTTCGCCGCCGAGGATGGCATCACCGCCGGCCGGCAGAAGCAGACCGGGCGCTCAGGCAACGACCTGACGGTCGCCGTGCCGCCAGGAACCAGCGTGACCGCCGAGATCGAGGGCGCGACCCAGACCATCGATCTGCTGTTCCCCGGCCAGCGGCTGCTGCTGGTGCGCGGCGGCAAGGGCGGGCTGGGCAACATTCACTTTGCCACGCCGTCGAATCAGGTGCCGCGGATTGCCGAGCTGGGCCAGCCTGGCGAAGAGCTGGAGCTGCACCTGGAGCTGAAGGTCATCGCCGATGTCGGGCTGGTCGGCTTCCCCAACGCCGGCAAGTCGACGCTGCTCTCGATGGTCAGCGCCGCCAAGCCCAAGATCGCCCACTATCCCTTTACGACGCTCTCGCCGAACCTGGGCGTGGTCGAGCTGGATGACTTTATCTTTGTGATGGCCGATATCCCCGGCCTGATCGAGGGCGCCAGCCAGGGCATCGGCCTGGGCCACGATTTTCTGCGCCACATCGAGCGCACCCGCCTGCTGGTGCACGTGATCGATGCCGCCGGAACCGAGGGCCGCGAGCCGTTTGAGGATTTCCAGACCATCAACGCCGAGCTGAAGGCCTACTCCGAGGAGCTGGCCCAGCGCCCGCAGATTGTGGCCCTGAACAAGCACGATCTGCCCGACGCCCAGGCCTACGACGATATGCTGCGCCCGCAGATGATCGAGTGGGGGATTGCCGAGGAAGACATCTACTCGATCTCGGCGGCGACCAACCAGGGCATCAAGCCGCTGGTGGTGCGCATCGTCGAGCATCTGCGCGAGATGCCCGAGCGCTACGTCGATCTGCCGCGCTCCAAAGAGGTGCTGACCTTCCAGTACGCCAACGTCGACCAGAACGCCTTCTGGATCGAGGAAGAGGAAGACGGCATTCTGCGGGTTCACGGCAAGAAGATCGAGCGGCTGGTTTCGATGACCAACTTTGCCCAGGCCGAGGCCCTCGATCGGCTGCAGCGCGTGCTGGGCGCGATGGGCGTCTCGGCCGCGCTGACCGCGGCTGGGATTGAGCATGGCGATCCGGTGCGCATCGAAAAAGCGGAGTTGATATGGAGCGACGAATCGGGCAACCGATGAGCGAAATCTCAGTGGCACAGCTGACCGCCACGGCCCGTGGGCGACGACGTTCGCTCGCCTACGTGGTCTGGGTATTCCTCGATGTGCTGCTGATCTACGCCGCCTTTGCGCTGGCGCACTGGCTGCGCTACGACATTCAGCTCGGCCGCGATATCTACGATCCGCTATCCTACCGCAACCTGGATGCGTTTAATCCGATTATCGTGGCCTTTACGACTGTCCTAATCGTCATTTTGCACTTTAAGGGCATCTATCGGCTGCCACGCGCCGCGCCCTGGTTCGACTACGTCGGGATGATCATCAGCGCCGTGACGACCGCGCTGGCGCTGGTGATTATGTGGCTGTTCGTCCGCCGCGCCGAGGTCTGGTCGCGGCTGATTATGGTGTTTGTCTGGGCCACGGTGATCGTCGCGCTAAGTCTGTCGCGGATTATCCTGCGCCAGACCCTGCGCTGGGCCTGGGAGCACGGCCGCTGGCTGCATCAGGTGCTGGTGGTGGGCAATCGCGGCCTCGCCAAGCAGGTGATGGTCGAGCTGCTGTACACCACCCAGCACGGCACCAATATGGTCGGCTATATCGATGGCCCGCCCGACGATCGCGACGACCTGCAGCGGCCCGATGAGCGCTTTCGCTGGCTGGGCGTGCTCGACGAGCTGGAGCAGATTCTGCAGCAGCGCGAGATCGATCAGGTGATTGTGGCCCTGCCATTCTGGGCGCACGACCGGCTGCCTGCGGTTGTCGCCACCTGCCGGGCCCACAACGTCGAGTTTCGGGTGGCCCCCGACCTCTACGAGCTGAGCTTCGACCGGGTTAATATCCAGCAGCTCAGCAGTATCCCGCTGCTAAATCTTAAAAAGAACATTATCAAAGGCTGGAACTACGTTTTCAAACGCAGCATGGATCTGGCCCTAATCGGCCTGACCCTGCCGATCTGGGGTGGGATCTGGGGTCTGGCGGCGCTGCTGGTCAAGCTCTCGGCCCCAGGCGCGCCGACAACGTTCAAGCAGCCGCGGATCGGCAAAAATGGCACGCCTTTTATTGTGTACAAGCTGCGGACGATGGTGCCGAACGCCGAGGAGCTGAAGCAAGATCTGCTTGAGCACAACGAGGCCGAGGGCGCCCTCTTCAAGATCAAAGCCGATCCGCGGGTGACCCGGCTGGGCCGCCTCCTGCGTAAGTTCAGCATCGATGAGCTGCCGCAATTGCTCAATGTGCTGCGTGGCGATATGAGCCTGGTCGGCCCCCGGCCACAGGTGCCCGAAGAGGTGGCGCAGTACGAGGGCTGGCACTACCGGCGGCTTGAGGTCACCCCCGGCCTGACCGGGCTGTGGCAGGCGACCGGGCGCTCGGACACCTCGTTCGACAATATGGTGCGCCTAGATATCTACTACACCGAGCACTGGTCGCTGTGGCTGGACCTGCGAATTTTGCTGATGACGGTCCCGGCGGTGCTGTTTGGGCGGGGCGCCTACTAATATTGAGAGCCAAGCGGAAGCGTTGAAAAACCCAACGAATATCGATACTGATGGGCATCGGTGTAGGAAGCGCGTTTCTAGGCTGATCCTGTGTGCTGGAATGCCATACCCTGATCGAGAAGAATCAGCGTTTTAATTCTTTACTGGAGACGACAATGCGTGTTTTGATTACTGGTGGGGCTGGATTTATCGGGTCGCATCTGTGCGATCGCTTTTTGGCCGAGGGCCACGCGGTGATCGCAATGGATAATTTGCTCACCGGCAGTACGGATAATATCGCGCACCTCTCTGGGCACGATAACTTTCAGTTTATCCGCCACAATGTGACCAACTATATCTTTGTCCCCGGCCCGCTTGATGCCGTGCTGCACTTTGCCTCGCCGGCCTCGCCAATCGACTACCTTGAGCTGCCGATTCAGACGCTCAAGGTCGGAGCGCTGGGCACGCACAACGCGCTTGGTCTGGCCAAAGCCAAAGGGGCGCGCTTCCTGCTGGCCTCGACCTCCGAGGTCTACGGCGACCCACAGGTTCACCCGCAGCCCGAGACCTACTGGGGCCACGTCAACCCCATCGGGCCACGCGGCGTCTACGACGAGGCCAAGCGCTTCGCCGAGGCGATCACGATGGCCTACCACACGTTTCACGGCGTCGAAACGCGAATTGTGCGGATCTTCAACACGTTCGGCCCCAGGATGCGCCTGGCCGATGGCCGGGTGGTGCCGAACTTCATCCAGCAGTCGCTGCGCGGCGAGCCGCTGACCCTGTACGGCGATGGCAAACAGACCCGCTCGTTCCAGTACGTCAGCGATCTGGTCGAAGGGCTGTATCGCCTGCTCCAGTCCGACGAGGTTGAGCCGGTCAATATTGGCAACCCGCACGAGTTCACAATGCGCGAGTTTGCCGAGGTAGTCAACTCGATCACCGGCAACACCGCCGGGACCGTGATCAAGCCCGACCTACGAATCAAAGACGACCCCCAGAATCGCCAGCCCGATATCTCCAAGGCCAAGCGCGTGCTGGGCTGGGAGCCGAAGATCGCCCTGGAGGAAGGGCTGCGCAAGACGATCCCCTGGTTCGCCGAAAATATTAAGAACAGCAAGTAGTAAAGGCTTAATCGATCAAGGATGCCGGATGCCCAATCGCGTCCGGCATCCTTGATCGATTGGCGATCGATGCTGTTTTCAATCGCGAAACCAACTCGGCCAAGCCCGCTCGACCTGAGCATCCTCGGGCTGGCGCTGCTGTGCGTCGCCGTGATCGTGGGCCTGCCGCCGCTGCTGGCGCTGAGTGTGCTGCTCGGCGGAGCGATTCTGGTCGGCACCCTGATCGACCCGGTGGTGGGATTGTATCTCACCGTCGCCTCGGTTATGCTCCAGGAGCTGGTGCCCCTGCCGCTGGGCCTGACCGTGACCCACGTGGTTGGGGCGATGGCGCTGGGAACCTGGGTGCTGAGCGGGCTGGTCCGGCGCGAGATTCGGATCGAGCAGAGCCTGCTGGTGCCGTGGGGCCTTTTTCTGGGCGCGCTGCTGCTGTCGGCCGCCCTCACGCAGTACAACGCGGTCGACTCGCTCAAGCAGGTTGTGCGCTGGCTGCTGGCCTTTCTGGCCTTTGTGGTCACGGTCGTCTCGGTCACCACGCCCCGCCGGGTTATCTGGCTGATCGTGGTGGTGCTGGGCGTGGGCGTGCTGGAGGCGCTGGTCGGGCTTCAGCAGTTTGTCCAGGGCGCCGGCCCGTTTGCGCTTGGCGAGCAGGTGCGGGCCTTTGGCACGATTGGCAAGCCCAACACCTTTGCGGGCTTCCTCGGCATGGTCTGGCCGCTGGGCGCCGCCGTCGCGGTCGGCTGTCTGTGGCGGTGGTGGCAGCAGCAGGCCAGCTCGCTGGCGCTGCTGGCCGGGCTGGCGGCTGGCGCTGCAACCCTGGTGGTTGTCGCCGGGATTGGCGTGAGCTTCTCACGTGGCGCCTGGCTGGGCAGCGTCGCCGGGGCCGTCACCATGCTGGCGCTGGCCGGCGGGCGGCGGGCCGTGCCGCTGCTGGCGCTGCTGGCGGCAATCGGTGGAGTGGCCCTGGCGCAGCCCGCGCTCCTGCCCGGCGTGCTGGCCGAGCGCCTGACCAGCATCACCGACAACTTGCGCATCTTCGATGCCGCGAAGGTCACGGTGACCGAGGACAACTTTGCCGTCGTCGAGCGAATGGCCCACTGGCAGGCGGGCGGCAATATGTTTCTGGCCAACCCGCTGATCGGCGTTGGCCCGGACAATTTCAATCGGGCCTACCCGAAATTTTTCGTGGGCCGCTGGTCGGAGTCCCAGGGCCACGCCCACAACTACTACATTCACATCGCCGCCGAGGCGGGCCTGCTAGGATTGCTCGCCTACCTCATCCTGATCGGCAGCGTGGTGGCGACCGGCTGGCGGGCGCTCCAGGCAACCAGGGGCACGCCCTGGTACATGGTGGCGATTGGGGGGTGTGGTATCATAGCCGCCGTTCAAGTTCACAGCAGCTTCGAGAACCTGCATGTGCTGAACTTTGGAATCCATTTGAGTGCGATTTGGGGGCTGCTGGCATCGCTAGCACTACGACGAGGATTGCGACCATGACCTATCTAGTAACAGGTGGCGCCGGTTTTATCGGCTCGCACCTCTGTGAAGCATTGCTGCGCCGTGGCGAACAGGTTGTTGCTTTGGATAACTTTAACGATTACTACGACCCGCGCCGAAAACGCCGCAATGTTGCGCCGCTGCTCGAGCGCCCTGGCTTTACGCTCTGGGAGGGCGATCTGCGCGATCTGGACTCGCTCAAGGCGCTGTTTGCCCAGCATCAGCCCAGCCATATCGCCCACCTTGGGGGCATGGCCAACCCGCGCTACTCGATGCAGTTCCCGCTGCTGTACGAGGCCGTCAATGTCGGCGGCACGATTAACCTGTGGGAGTGTGTGGCCAGAGGCGCGGTCAAGGCCTTTGTGCAGGCCTCGACCTCCTCGGTCTATGGGCTGTCGCCGACGCCCTGGAGCGAGACCACCGCCACCGATCGCCCGCTCTCGCCCTACGCCGCGACTAAAAAAGCCGCCGAGGTGCTGGGCTATACCTTCCACTACCAGTACCAGATCCCAACCCGGATTGTCCGTTTCTTCACCGTCTATGGCCCCAAAGGGCGCCCGGATATGACCCCGAGCCTGTTTGTCGAGGCCATGCGGCGCAATCAGCCGATTACGCTGTTCAATGGCGGCGAGGGCGTGTATCGCGACTGGACCTACATTGATGATATTGTCGCGGGCGTGGTCGCGGCGCTGGATACCGACCTGCCGTTTGAGATCTTCAATCTGGGCAATTCGCAGCCGGTGATGCTGCGCAGCTTTATTGATACGCTGCAGGCGATCACCGGCCTGCCAGTGACGATCAACGCCCAGCCGCTGCCCGCCGCCGATCCGCCGATTACCTACGCCGATACATCCAAGGCTCTGGAGCTGCTCGGCTGGTCGCCGACCACCGATATCGAGGCCGGGCTGGAGCGCTACTGGGCGTGGTATCAGGCTGAGCAGGCCAATGGCTAAACGCCCCAATCAAAGGAATATGTCATGAAAAGTCGCCCCGGTGTCGCCGGCAACGGCCCTCTACCGCGCCCAGAAGAGACTGACCACGGCCTGCCCAGGCCCGCCGATTCGCCCGAGCTCGAACAGCTCGTCGAGCAGGCCGCCCAGGCCGCGCCGCTGCCGGATACCGAGCTGCCCGAGGATGTCGCGGAGATGCGCAGCGAGGGCTTTTCGCTGCGCGAGAAGTTCTTCAATCTCAAGTCGCTGGCCTCGTTTGGGATTGCCTTTGCCCTGATTGGGCTGGTGGTCTGGCGCGCCGACATCAATCTCACCGAAACCTGGGTTCAGATGAAGGCGATCAATGTGCCGCTGTATCTGGCGGGCTTTGTGGTGTTCTACGCGCTGTTTCCGATCCGGGCGCTGCGCTGGCGGATTGTGCTGCGCAACGCCGGGTTCGAGGTCGATACCCCGCAGGCCCGCCAGCGCTGGTCAGGGATCCCCCAGCTGAGCGAGTTCCTCGGGCTGTCCTGGTTCGCCAACTGTGTGGTCCCGGCCAAGCTCGGCGACGCCTATCGCGGCTATCTGCTGAAGAAAAATGGCAATGTCTCGTTCTCGCGCTCGCTCGGCACCATCTTTGCCGAGCGGATTATCGACATGCTGGTGCTATTTGGCATGCTGGTGATCTCGGGGCTGCTGGTGTTTCGCGGCCAGCTCAACCGCACCACCGAGGCGCTGTTTCTGGTCGGCATTCTGCTGACCGTCATTCTGGTGGTCGGCCTGATGTCGATGCGCTATCTCAGCCCGCTCATCCGCCGCGCGATTCCCGCCCGCTTCCACGATTTCTACGCCCGCTTCGAGGAGGGCACGCTGGCCTCGTTTCGCACCTCGCAGCTGCCGATTCTGCTGCTGCTGACCGTGGTGGTCTGGCTGGGCGAGGCCATGCGGCTTTTCTTTGTGATCGAGGCGCTGGGCGGATTCGACCTCTCGCTGGCGGCGATTATTTTTGTCGCTCTGGCCAGCTCGCTGCTCACCGCCGTGCCGGGCCTGCCGGGCGGGATTGGCCTGGTCGAGATCGGGATTTTCGGCGTGATGACCCTGTTTGGCGTCGCCGATACCTCCAGCACGGCGGTCGCCCTGCTCGACCGGGTGATCAACTACTGGAGCATTGTGGCGTTTGGGCTGGTTTTGTATCTCTTCAGCAAACGTAAATAAGCTAGATCAGGAGCATCGATTCTATGAGCACTCTATCCGCAGCCGCCGAGCTGACGCCAGCCCGCGCGGCGCTGGTCGCGGAGATTTTTGCCCGCTCGGCCTTTACCGTCGATCTCGGCATTGCGATCGGGGCGATCGGGCCGGGCTGGTGTACGTCCTCGCTGGAGCTGCAGCCGCGCCTGTTGCAGCAGGATGGCTTTGCCCACGCCGGGGTTCAGGCCACGCTGGCCGACCATACGGCGGGCGCGGCGGCGGCGACCCTGCTGGAGCCAGGCATGACCGTGCTTTCAATCGAGTTCAAGGTCAATCTGCTGCGCCCGGCGGTCGGAACGCTGCTCCGCTGTCGCGCCCAGGTGCTGCGCGGTGGCCGCACGGTCAGCGTGGTCGAGGCCGAGGTGTATGCCGTCGATGGCCAGCAGGAAAAACTAACCGCCAAGGCCACCGTCACGCTGGCGGTTGTGCCGACTCCAACCAGTCGCAAGGAGCATGAATAATGACATCACAGACTGAACGCCGCGTTCTAATCGACAAGATCAAACGTCTGCCCGCCCAGCTGGAGCTGCTGGTCGGTGGCTTGAGCTACGCCCAGCTGCATACCCACTATCTGCCCGAGGAGTGGACGGTGGCCCAGAATGTCCACCACCTGGCCGACTCGCACATGAACAGCTTCATTCGGATCAAGCTGATCCTGACTGAGGACAATCCGACGCTGCGCCCATACGACCAGGACGCCTGGGCAGTGACGGCAGACTATGTCCACACGCCGATCGTCGAGTCGCTGACGCTGCTGCGCGGTCTCCACAGCCGCTGGGCGATCCTGTTCGAGAAGCTCACGCCCGAGCAGTGGTCGCGCACCGGGTTCCACCCCGACAACGGCGTGGTGACGCTCGATGGGCTGCTGCAGAGCTACGCCGCCCACGGTGAGGGCCATCTCGACCAGATCAACCGCACGCTGGCGGCCCAGACCAAATAGACTCGCGCCTGGACGGACGGAACAATGCATATTGCGATTGACTACAACGCGGCGGTCCGCCAGGGCGGCGGCATCGGGCGATTTGTGCGCGAGATCACGCAGGTCGCGGCGGCGGCGGCGCCCCAGCACCGCTTCTCGCTGTGGTACGCGGCGCGGGGCCTGGAGCCAGCCAACCCCCAGCTGCTGGCCCTGCGCGAGCTGGCGGCGCGCCTGCCCAACATCACGCCGCGCCCAATCCCGCTCACCGAGCGGCTGCTGACGATTATCTGGCAGCGGGCCAGGCTGCCGCTGCCGGTCGAGCTGATCGTCGGCCAGGTCGATGTGGTTCACGGGACCGACTTTGTCCTGCCGCCAACCCGCGCCCGCACGCTGCTCTCCATTCACGATTTCGCCTACATTATCTATCCCGAAACTCCCCAGCCCGAGCTGCGCCGCTACCTTGGGCGGGCTGTGCCGCGC
>DAOTUS010000442.1:0-11775 GCA_034437415.1 Herpetosiphonaceae bacterium | reverse complement strand
TGTTCGGCCGGAGAGCGCCACCCCTTCTTTAGTTTCCCCTCCCCGGAGGGGAAACAAGCCCGCTTTCCTCCCCGCAGCAAGCTACGGGGTATCCACCGGGCGGAGTACATGAATAAACTCGCAATAAGACGCGCCATCACCAGCTTTCTTAGGCTGATCGAGGCTGGTAAGAACTCGGTGGAAGCCAATGAATACGCTTTGATAGTGGCACTCGATCAGCTTGCGCTTGCGTACCATTTCGCTGCCGATCAGCCCGATCCCCATGACTATCCTGATCCGCCATCTAACAACTACAATCAGCTCCGCGCCACTGTGAGCCAGCGGTTCCCCAACCTCGGCTACTACCAATTGCCGCAAGTCATGAGGAACATGTCTATGCAGGCTGAGCCACTGGTCGGAGATGCCATCGATGCTATAACCGATATCGCATTAGAGCTGCAAGAGATCAGCTGGCGCTGGACGAACACCAGCGATCTAGATGCGCTGGCACATTTTCGGTTTAGCTATTCCGCCCACTGGGGCGCACATCTGCGCGAGCTGCAGTTTTACCTGTATGCCCATACCCAGGAACGCTGAAGGCAACCGCTGAGCTAGGCGCCAGAGAGCGTGGTATGATACGTAGACAATGAACTTTCTGAGGTCAGGTTTTCTGGCCTGTGAGCTGGTGATACGATGCCAATTATGATTGATCTGACCACCGCCGACCACGGCGGGCGCGTCTCAACTGGGAAATGCGGCACCGCCGAGTGCGGCGTGAGCTGTAACTGCGGCTGCCCCTACACCGCAATGGAGACCAGCGGGCGTACCGAGTGGATCGCCGATATCGAGGCCCGCTACCCCAACGAGTGGCTGGGAATGGTGATTCCGCCCGCTGAAAACGACGACTTCGTCCCCGAGCGGGCCATGCTGGTCGTCCACTCCAGCGACGACAACGAGGTCTGGGACGCGATGAATCGCGTGACCCGCAACCAGGTGATCCACGTCTACTTTAATGGTGTGTACAACGATGACTATGTCGAGTGGGCACAGTCGCAGCCCGCGCTGCCCGGCACGCGCCTCCACCAGCCGTCACCCTTCGGCGGCGAGATGATCGCCCTGATGTCTTAATTGAATCAGGCCACCTTGAGGGTACCATTGAGTGCCTCCAGGTGGCCTGTAGCGATCGATAGAGAGCTATGGATACGCCAACAACCCTCGATCAGCGGACTTTAGCGGTGCGCCAGCTTGGCTGCGTGCCCTATCTGGAGACCTGGGAGCTGCAGCGCAGCCTCGCCAGCCAGCGCGCCGCCGACACAATCCCCGACACGCTGCTGCTGCTGGAGCACCCGCCGACCTACACCATCGGGCGCTCGGGCGGCCACGCGCATCTGCTGGTGCCGCCGGAGACGCTGGCGGCGCGGGGCGCAACCCTGGTCGAGGTCGATCGCGGGGGCGATATCACCTACCACGGCCCTGGGCAGCTGGTCGGCTACCCGATCCTCCAGATCAAAAACCACGGCCGCGATCTGCACCAGTATCTGCGCATGCTCGAGCAAGTGCTGATCGACGGGCTGGCGACCTACGGGCTGGAGGGCCGCCGCTTCCCAGGCTACACCGGGGTCTGGGTTGGGGCCGAGAAAATTGCCGCGATTGGCATTCGCGTCAACGCTCGCGGGGTAACATCACACGGCTTCGCGCTGAATGTGAACACCAATCTGGCCGATTTCGCGGCGATTGTGCCCTGCGGGATTAGCGCCTATGGCGTGACCTCGCTGGAGCGGCTGCTCGGCCAGCCCCAGCCGCTCGCCGAGGTTGGCGCACGGGTTATCAGCGCCTTCGAGCACAGCTTCAACCTCCGTCAGCCCTAATGTTGAGACAGTCCCCGTTGGCTGAGCCTGTCGAAGCCAAGGAACAATCCATCTATTTTTTTAATCGAGGACCAGCATGGCCAAAACAATGTTATCAGTCTGGGCCCATCCTGATGATGAGGCATTTGGACCATCGGGGCTGGTGCGCAAACTCCACGATGAAGGCATCCGCAACGTCGTTATCACCGCCACCCGTGGCGAGCTGGGCAACCTGGGCGAGCCGCCTCTGGCCACCCGGCAGACGCTCGCCGAGGTTCGCGAGGCGGAGCTGCGGGCGGCCTGCGCGGTTATCGGCGTTGATCGGCTGGAGCTGTGGGCCTATCCCGATGGCGGATTGACCAGCGTGGACACCAACGAGCTGCGCGATCGGATTGTGGAGCTGCTCAATCAGGAGAAACCCCACGTCGTCCTGACCTTTGGCCCTGACGGCATCTACGGCCACCCCGACCATATTGCGATTCACGTTGCCGCGACCCAGGCGTTTGCCCAATATCTGGCGCTGCATAGCCACGAGGAGGTCCCGCGGCTGTACTACATTACCGTCGGCCCCAGCGCTGTGCCCGCCGAAAACAGCTCGGGCAGCAACGATGCCCCGGCGCCGCTGCCGGCGACCGCCCAGATCGATGTCAGCAGCTACGCCGAGGTTAAGCGTCAGGCATTGAAAGCCCACGCCACCCAGCATCTGGACTGGAGCCAGTTTCTTGATCGCGACGAGTGGTTCACCACGGTCTATCTGCATCGCGCCTATCCGCCCGCCAGCACCACCGACCTGGCTGAAACGGCCCTGTTTGTATGAGTGAGCCAGCTCAGGGCGTGGGCGCGGTCGACGAGGAGCAGCCGGCCGGTGATTATGTCGCCCCGCCGTGGAACCAGCCCAGCGTCGGCCGGAGCATTGCGATTGCCGCCACGCTGATTATGGTCGGCAATCTGGCCAGCCGGATCTTTGGCCTGGTTCGCGAGGGCGTCATCAATGCGCAGTTTGGCGTCGGCACCGATGTCAGCCTGTTTCGCATTCTCAGCTCGGTGCCCAACCAGCTCTACGATTTCCTGGTCGGCGGCCTGGTCAGCGCGGCGCTGATCCCGGTGCTGAGCGACTATATTGAGAGCGACGATCAGCCCAGTCTCTGGCGGCTGGTCAGCACCGTTTTGACCCTGCTCATGCTGGCCCTGGGCCTGTTTGGCGGGCTGATCTGGCTCCTCGCTGCGCCAATCAGCCGTTTCATGGCCAGCGACCTGATTACCACCCCGGCCCTGGCCACGACCGCGACCAGCATGCTGCGGGTGATGGTTGTGGCGGTGGCCTTTATGGGCATCTCCGGCCTGCTGACCGGGCTGCTCCAGTCCCAGCGGCGCTTTCTGCTACCGGCCTTCACCACCAGCGTGTTCAACATTGGCATGATTGTGGTGGTGTTCTTTTTTGCCAATGGCAGCGCCACAACCCTGGCCGTGGGGATGCTGGCCGGCGCCGTCGCCCAGGTTGTGCTGCAAACCCCCGGCCTGCGCGGCGCCCACCTCCGCCCGCTGCTCGATCTCCAGCACCCTGGCGTGCGGCGGATCGGCCGGCTGTACGCCCCGGTGGCGATCGGCATCAGCTTCTCGCTGATCGGCACCACCGTCGATCGGCGGCTGGCGGGCGCGATCAGCGAGAGCGCGGCGGCCTATATGAGCAACGCCACGACGCTGATCCAGTTCACCCTCGGCCTGGTCGCCGCCGCGATCTCGCTGGCGATTCTGCCGACCCTGGCGCGGATGAACACCAGCAACGACGAGGCCGGTTTTCGGCGGGTGCTGGGGATGGGCCTCAAAACGGTGCTGCTGATTATTGTGCCAGCGATGGTCATTCTGGCGATTCTGGGCGAGTCGGTGGTGCGCCTGATGTTTGAGCGCGGCAAGTTCACCCCCGAGAACACCCGCGTGACCGCGCTGGTGCTGCTGGCGTATCTGCCGAGCCTGCTGGCGGCGGCGGTCGACCAGCCCTTGATTTTCGCCTTCTATGCCCGCAAGCGCACCCTGCTGCCCAACCTGGTACAGGGTCTGGCGGTGGCGGCCTACTTTGGGGTTGCCTTCGCCTCGTACCGCGCCTGGGGCATGTACGGGCTGGTGATCGCCAACGTCGTCCAGTGGATCGTCCACGCCCTGGTGATGATTGGGCTGGCCCACCGTCAGCTGAATGTGTTTGCCGGCCAGGCGATGCTGCGCAATCTGGCCAAAATCAGCCTAGCCGCCGGGGCGATGGCCGGGGTGTGCTGGGCGCTGAGCAGCCTGTTTCCGCCGACAACCAGCAAACTAACCTCGCTGCTGATCCTCGGGGTGGCCGGCGGCGGTAGCAGCCTGGTCTACGGGGCAATGTTGTGGTGGCTCAAGCTCGACGCCCTGCGGTTCTTTGGGGCCGCGCTGGGCAAAAAGCTGCGCCGATCCAAAGCCTAGCCAAGGACATTTGTTCTAAAAATACACCTGTAGATACTGGCATCCAGCCGCCAATCGGTGTATGATGAAGCACAGTGGAGCGGGTTTACGCTCGAAACCCCGATCGTTTTTTGCATCTAAACCAGCGGCGCAGCCGTAGATGCCTAAGGAAGCGTTTATTTGTGGAGAACATTCAATGCGGCGTTTTAGTCTGGCGGCGATAGTTGCCCTGCTGATCCTGGTCGGCTGTGGCGATGCGACCTCGCCAGCTGCTCCAGCAGGCAGCCCAACCAAGCTCACGATTCTGACCACAGTCTCACCAATCACCAACATCGTCTACAACATCGGCGGCGAGAAGGTCACCGTGACCGGGATCGTCCCCGAGGGTGTGAACTCGCACACCTTCGAGCCAGCCCCCTCCGATGCCAAGAAATTAGCGCAGGCCGATCTGATTTTCGTCAATGGTCTGAGCCTGGAAGAGCCAACCATCAAGCTCGCCGAGGCCAACAAGAAGGCCGACACGGCGATCATCCTGCTTGGTGAGCAGACGATTACGCCGGCCGAGTACATGTACGATTTCTCGTTTCCCAAGGAGAGCGGCAGCCCCAACCCCCACCTGTGGACCAACCCAATCTACGCACTGCGCTACGCCGAGATCGTCCGCGACACGCTGGCAAAGCGCGATCCGACCAACGCCGCGTACTACGGCCAGAACTACGCCGCCTACAAGACGCGCATCGAGGCGCTGGATCGCGCGATCAAAGCGACGATCGAAAGCATCCCGCCAGCCAACCGCAAGCTGCTGACCTACCACGACTCGTGGGCCTACTTCGCGCCGCGCTACGGCATGAGCGTGATTGGCGCGATCCAGCCCGCCGACTTCTCCGAGCCATCGGCCCGCGAGGTCGCCGACCTGATCACCCAGCTCAGGCAGGAGCAGATCCCGGCGATCTTCGGCTCCGAGGTGTTTCCGTCGACCATTCTCGAACAGATTAGCCAAGAGTCGGGGGTGAAGTATATCGACCAGCTGCGTGATGATGACCTGCCAGGCGAGCCAGGCGCGCCAAATCACTCGTACATCGGCCTGATGGTTGAAGACGTGCGGATTATGGCCGAAAACCTAGGCGGCGACCCCGCCCTGATCGCGACGTTCGATCCAACCAATATACCCGGCAGCGACACTGCCGTACAACAACAACAGTAAGAGGCCACCGTGGAACCAATTGTTGAGCTTGGGCGAGTTTCGTTCGGCTATGGAAGCAAGCCCGTGCTGGAAAATATCGATTTGCACCTCCATCACGGGCAGTTTGCCGCCCTGGTCGGGCCAAGCGGGGCGGGCAAGACCACTCTGCTGCGCCTGATTCTGGGCACGCTGCAGCCAAACCACGGCACCGTCAGCATCGCTGGCCGCAGCCTGAATGGCGGGCCGGCGCCGCAGGTTGCCTACGTGCCGCAGCTTGAGACCGTCGACTGGAATTTCCCGGTGACGGTTGAGCAGGTCGTGCTGATGGGCCGCGTGCGCAACCGCAGCCTGCTGCCGTGGCCCAGCCGCGACGAGAGGCGCCGGGTGCTGGAGGTGCTGGAGCAGCTCGACATCGCCCAGCTGGCCAAAAATCATATTCGCGACCTCTCAGGAGGCCAGCAGCAGCGGGTATTCCTGGCCCGTGCGCTGATCGCCGAGCCGGATCTGCTGGTGCTTGACGAGCCAACCACCGGGGTCGATATGCGGGTCGCCGAGACAATTCTGCACCTGCTCGGCGACCTCAACCGGCGCGGCATCACCATCCTGCTGACCACCCACGATCTGAACGCGGCCGCCGCCCACGTCCCCTGGATCATCTGTCTCAATCGGCAGATTATCGCCCAGGGATCGCCGGAGTATGTGTTCACTACCGAGACCCTGAACCAGACCTACCAGGGCGATATGCTGGTGCTGCGCCACGAGGGCATGCTGTTTGTGCAGCAAAAGCCCCACGGCCACACCTACCACGATGTTATCCCGCACCCCGTTCCCGGCGAGGTTCCCAGCAGCGCCGAGTGGGGCATGAAACGCAGCGACCTGCCCGCGCCGAAAGGGGTACTCTAAACAGTATGTTTGAACCATTTCAGTTTGAATTTTTTCGCAACGGCACGCTGGCGGCGGTGCTGACCGGCGCGCTCTGCGGCCTGATTGGCGTCTACATTGTGCTGCGCGGCATGAGCTACATCGGCCACGGGCTCTCGCACGCGATCTTCGGCGGCGCGGTGGTCTCGTTTGTCCTGGCCTGGAACTTCTACCTTGGCGCGGGGCTGTGGGGCTTCGGCGCCGCCGTGCTGATCAACCAGACCACCCGGCGCACCCGGATCAACGCCGATGCGGCGATCGGGGTGATCACCACCGCCAGCTTCGCGATCGGGGTGGCCCTGATCAGCCGCTACCGCAAGTTCACCCGCTCGTTTGATGCGGCGCTGTTTGGCAATATTCTGGGGGTGGAGAAAGCCGACCTGGTGGTCATCGGCGCGGTAACGATACTGGTTGGCCTGATGATCTTTTTCCTGTACCGCTCGCTGCTCTTCACCACCTTCAGCAGCGATGTCGCCCAGGTCTACGGGGTCAAGACAGGCTGGATCGACACCCTGTTTGCCCTGATGCTGGCGGCGGTGCTGATCGCCTCGATGAAAATTCTCGGCGTGACCCTGATCGCCGCCGCCCTGGTGATTCCGCCGATCACCGCCCGGCTGCTGACCGACAGCTTCAATCGCATGATCCTGCTCTCGACGGCGATCGGGGCCGGGGCCGGGTTTGTGGGCATGTACGCCAGCTACTATCTTGACCTGGCCTCGGGCGCCACGATTGTGCTCACCCAGGCCGCCTGCTTCGCGATTGTGCTGCTGATCACCTCGCTGCGCAAACGGCTGGGCCGCCTGATCCACACCCACGTCTAGCGATTGTCCACGAATCTACTGAGAACGTGTCCACGAAGATCCACGACACCCGCACGAAGAATATTAAATCTTCGTGCGGGTGTCGTGGATCAAAAACGGCTCTTCTACGCAGCGCCAACCGCCGCCCGCCGCTCCAGCCGCATCCTCATGCCATACTTTGGCCGCAGGGTAATCAGCGCCTGGGGCTGCACCGGATGCTCGGGGGCGAGCTGAAAGCGCCAGCGCTGGCCGAGGGCCGCCAGCAGCAGAATCCCCTCCATCCAGGCAAACTGCTCACCAATACAGACCCGCGTGCCCGCCCCAAAGGGCACATAGGCATATTTCGGGCGCGCCTCCACGGCTGCGGGAGTCCAGCGCAGCGGATCGAACTGAAACGGCTGCGGGAAATAGCGCTCGTCGTGCTGGGTGACATATGGGCTGATCAGCGCGATCGAATGGGCTGGAAAAGTGTAGCCACCCACCGAATACTCGGCCAGCGCCTCGCGGCCAATCGCCCAGGCTGGCGGGTACATCCGAATCGACTCGCTCAAAACCATGCGGGTGTACTGGAGGCTGGCCAGGTCATCAAGGGTTGGCGGGCGGGCGCCCAGCACGCGATCGAGCTCGGCATAGAGCTGCGCTGCCGCCGCCGGGTTTTGGGAGAGCAGATACCAGGTCCAGGTCAGCGCATTCGCGGTGGTCTCGTGGCCGGCCAGAAACAGCGTCAGCGCCTCATCGCGCACCTGGGTATCGGTCATACCCGTGCCATCGCCCTCCTCGTCCTGGGCCAGCAGCAACATCGAGAGAAAATCGCCGCGATCCTCGCCGGTCTTGCGGCGCTCGCGGATAATCCGATAGATGATTGAGTCGAGATAGGCCCGGCTGCGCAGCATCGCGCGGGTGGAAGGGATCGGCAGCCGCTCCAGCAGCTTGGAGAAGGGCAGAATCACCAGATTGAACAGCTGCAGCAGATCGGACAGCGACTCGCCGATGGCGCCAGCCTCGGCCTCGACATCGGCATCGAACAGCGTTTTCGCCACAATCCCCAGGGTCAGGCGCATCATCTCGGCGTGGACATCGATGGTCGCGCCATCCTGCCACTCGCCGCCCATCCTGGTGGCATAGTCGATCATCACCTCGCCATAGGTGGCGATCCGCTGGCGATGAAAGGCCGGCTGGGCCAGGCGGCGCTGGCGCAGATGGTAGTCGCCCTCGCTGGTCAGCAGGCCGGTGCCCAGCACCCGCCGAGTGCGCTGCAAGACCATGCTTTTGATGAAATTGCGCTGCTGCGTGACCAGAATCTCTTTGATATAGTCGGGGTGGTTGAACAAAAACAGCTCGCGTGGCCCCAGCTGAAAGCGCACGATATCGCCATACTGCCGGGCGCCCTCGCTCAGAAACAGCAGTGGATTGCGGCGGAATTGTAGCAGCTGGCGGCCAGGGATACCTCGCGGCGGGCCGGGCGGGAGGTTGATCGGCATCGGGTAGCTCCTTGGATAGGTTCACAGGCGGATTGTAGATCGGGCGGGTGAAGAAGTGATGAAGCGTGGCCGAATTATCCCACCAATCGAGGCAAACGCCTAGCCAGCGCCCATCTGATCGCGGCGGCGCCATGGTACAATGGCGCCGTTATTCAGCGATTTGGAATGTGAGGCAACGATGACAATCGCACTATTGCTCCTGAAGTTGATAATGTTTACGATCCTGATCGTCGGGCCGATTCTGATCGGGCGCCAGATGACCCAGGCCGCCCGCGGCCGTGACGCGCGCCCGGTGATCGCAGCGCCCGCCGAGGTCGAGGAAGCCGCCTGATGGCCTCGATTATTCTGCATCTCTCGGATATTCATGCCGGGCCGCCATTTAACCCGGAAAAAGCCACGCTGGTGCTGGAAGAGGCCTGGCGGATCAAGCCCGATCTGATCGTGCTGTCGGGCGATCTAGTGCAGCGGGCGGTATTTCACGACCAGTGGATGATCGTGCGGAACTTTATCAGCCAGCTGCCGCAGCCGCACATTGCAATTATGGGCAACCACGATGTGCCGCTGTACAGTCCGCTGTATCGGGTATTCCGGCCCAACTACTATTTCCAAAAATACATCTCGCCCAACCTCAGCCCGGTGTGGAGCAACGCCGATTTTGTGATCGCCGGGGTGAATACCACCCGCTCGTTCACCCGCGACGGCGGCAAGCTGACCGATCGCCAGCTGGCCGAACTGGAGGCAACCCTGGGCCAGTATCCTGACACGATGTGTAAAATCGTCGTGATGCACCACCACCCAGTGATGCCGCCTGGCGAAACCCGCAGCGTGATTAAAAACGCCCCCGCCGCGTTGCACAGCTTCGACAAAGCCAACGTCGAGCTGGTGCTGTGCGGGCACACCCACGCCTCATACATCGGCAACACCCTGGAGTTCGACCCGACCTTGCGCCAGGGCACTGTGATTGTGCAGGCCGGCACCGCCACATCGCGGCGCGGACGGCGCTGGTATCGCGGCAAAAACGCCTTCAACGTGATCGCGATCGAGGCGGAGCGCACGGTGATCACCCAGCATCTGTTTCTGGAAGATGCCGGGCGGTTTCTGCCGGTCAGCCAGCACCGCTTCCCCAGGCGCTCAGCCGGCGTCTATGCGCTGTCTGTCGAGGAGCGGGCCGAGGTTGTGGCCGAAATGCAGACCCCGCGCGAGTCGAAGCAGGCCGATCGGAAAGTGGAGCAAGTCGCCGAGGAGCTACATCCAGCCCTGGAGCCAACGCCAGCGCCGAAGGACGCCAACGATCTGGCGGCGGAGCGCGAGGGCTAGGCGCGGAATGGCTCGTGATGAGCCTGCGTCAGAGTAGACCCGGCTCACCACGAACCATTCGCCTTACTGCTGGGGCGCTTGGGGAAGCTGAAAACCATTCGAGGTGATGTACCAGGTGCCATCCTGCTTAACCAGTTCAACCAACTGCGTAATCGGCTGCTCAACATCGTCGCCAGCGCTGCTGCGGGCGCTCAGGGTCCCGGCGATCTGCACAAAAGCCCGGTCGCCTTCAATTTTCTCCAGCTTAAACTGGGCATCGCGATATTGAATCGATTCGACCTGTGGCATGACCTGGCGAAGCTGCCAGCCAGCGTCACGCCGCGCATCAGGAACCATCAGCGCCAACATCTGGTCAACATTGCGGGCCTCGGTTGCAGCGACAAACGCCCTGACCTGGTTGACAGGGGCGGTATCATCACCACCACAAGCTGCTAAGATAACCAGCAGGAGTACCGCAAGCCATTTCAAACGCATGGATGTTCCTCCGCCAAAAAGTATTTGTAGTTCAGGAGGCGATTATAGCATGAGCCGCCACTTTGTTTTACTTTCGATCATCATGCTCCTGGTGGTGCAGGGTCATGCTGCCGCCCAGGAGCCGCTCACCACAGCGCCCAACGATCCACGGCTTTCCGATCAGTGGGCGGTGCAGCAGATTGGCCTGGAGTGTGCCTGGACGCGCACCACCGGCAGCCCCGCCGTCACCGTCGCGGTGATCGACTCGGGCATTGACCTGAACCACCCCGACCTGATCGGCGCGATTCGCGACGATGGCTTCAACGCCGTGGACCGCAACGACGATCCGACCGACCGCAACGGCCACGGCACCCACGTCGCCGGAATCATCGCGGCGACGATCAACAACAACGAGGGGATTGCCGGGGTGGCTGGGGGCGGCACCAAAATTCTGCCGATTCGGGTGATGGCGGCGGATGGCTCGGGCACCAACGCCGATATTATTGCCGGCATCCGCTATGCCGTCAGCAAAGACGTTCAGGTGATCAACATGAGCCTCGGCTCACTGCTGCCGCTGGACAGCGAGGATATTGTGGCCGCGATCAAGGATGCCCACGATGCCGGGGTGCTGGTTGTGGTGGCGGCGGGCAACTCGTTTGTGCCGCTGCCGAACTTCGCCTTTGGGATCGAAGAGTTCGCCGTGGTGGTTGCCGCAACCGACGATCAGAATCGCAAGACCGATTTCTCGAACTACGGCAAGTGGATCGCGGTATCTGCGCCAGGCGATGGCATTCTGTCAACGATGCCGACCTACGATGTATTTCTGACCCGTGAGCTACCGCCGGAGGAGCGCTTCAACAAAAACTACGATGCGATGAGCGGAACCTCGCAGGCGACCCCAATTATTGCCGGGGTCGCCGCGCTGCTGTTTGCCGAGCACCCCGACTGGACCGCCGCGCAGGTGCGGGCCGAGCTCCAGCGGACGGCCAGCGACATTGCCGAGCAGAATCCGCGCAAGCAGTTTGGGCCAATCACCTACTTCGAGCCAAGCAACCTGGGCGCCGGTCTCGTCAACGCCTGTGACGCCCTGGGCGGGCCGCTCACCGCAGGCGCGCCTGGCAGCCCCAGCAACAGCGTCGGCAGCACCATCAATCCGCTGGCCTGGGTTGGCCTGGCTGGCGCCGTTGCGGTCGCCATCATCGGCGGGGTTTTCCTGCTGCGGCGCGGGCGCACTCCGGCTGCGGTTGGCGGCGCCGCGCTGCCCAATCAAGCCTACCCGCCCCAGGGAATGCCCCAGCCGGGCTTTGGCCCGCCGGGATCCCAGCAGCCAGCGCCACCGCCATACAATCAAGCGCCCCCCTTCACCC
>DAOTUS010000441.1:0-3477 GCA_034437415.1 Herpetosiphonaceae bacterium | reverse complement strand
CCTCCAGCACGACGGGATGCTCTTCAAGAGTGCTTGTGGGGTTGCTCATCGGGTACCTCGCTCGGTTCGCGGCGTGTCGCCGGATAGCTCGTAGAGATGGCAGGCGGCGCGGTGGCCGGGCGCGACCTCACGCAGCGCCGGGTGCTGCTGCGAGCAGACCCCGAAGGCCTGGTCGCAGCGCGGGTGGAAGCGGCAGCCCGACGGCGGCCTGCCCATGTCGGGCGGCGAGCCAGGGATGCCGGTCAGCTTGACCTTGGGGCCGCTCAGTGACGGGAACGAGCTCATCAGGCCGCGGGTGTAGGGATGCTGCGGGCTGTGGAACAGATCGTGGGCGTTGGCGGTCTCGACCAGTTCGCCAGCGTACATAATCCCGATCCGGTCGGAGAACTCGACCATCAGCGACATATCGTGGGTGATAAATAGGATCGAAAAGCCCATCTTCTCCTTCAGATCGCTGATCTGCTGGAGGATCTCTTTCTGCACCACCACGTCCAGCGCGGTGGTCGGCTCGTCCATAATCATCAGCGGCGGGTTGAGCGCCAGGGCGATGGCGATCACGGCGCGCTGGCGCATGCCGCCCGAGAGCTGGTGGGGATACGCGGCCAGACGGCTGCGCTCAATCCCGACCAGATCGAGCAGGTGGGCGGCGCGGTCCATCGAGTCGGCCTTGCTCAGGCGCAGGTGGCGCTGAATCACATCGCAGATCTGCTCGCCGACCGTCATCACCGGGTTGAGCGCGTTCATGGCGCTCTGAAACACCATCGAGACCTCGCGCCAGCGAAAGCGCTCCAGCTCCTCGCCATCCATCTCCAGCACATCCTCGCCGGCGAAGTTGACGTGGCCGCCGGTGATCACCGCTGGCGGATGCAGAATCCGCAGCAGGGCGTGGGCGATGGTGGATTTTCCGCTGCCCGACTCGCCGGCCAGCCCAAAGACTTCGCCGTGGGCAATCGAGAACGAGACGTGATCGACGGCGCGGACGGGGCCGCGCGGCGTGCGATATTCCACACACAGATCGTCAACCGTTAGCAACGCCTCATTTGGCCGCACGAACGACTGGCGTGGCAAGAGTGCTGCGTTGTTTGAAGACATTGGAAAGTTCCTTTTCTGCCCGCAACCGCGGATTGGTAATTTCATCCATCGCATAGTTGATCATGGCCAGGGCGAAGGCGATCAGGGCCACGCAGATGCCCGAGGGCACGATTGTCCACCACGCGCCGACCAGCAGCCCGGCGTTGTTCTGGGCCCAGTACAGGTTGGTGCCCCAGCTAATATCGCTGACGTTGGTCAGGCCGAGGAAGCTCAGGCCGGTCTCGGCGCCGATGGCGTAGATGATCGAGCCGAACATGCTCGAGGCGATCAGCGAGGTCATGTTGGGCAAAATCTCGCCGAAGATAATCGTGAAGTGGCCCTCGCCCGAGACAATCGACGAGGCCACGAAATCCTTGGTGCGCAGGGTCAGCGTCTGGGAGCGCAGCACCCGCGCCGGCCAGGCCCAGCCGACCACGCTCAGCACAATGATGATCGTCATCTTTCCCGGCGAGAGAAAGGCCGCCAGAATCGCCAGCAGCGGCAGGCCGGGAATAATCAGCACAACGTTGGTCAGCAGCGACAGCACATCGTCAACCCAGCCGCCGAAGTAGCCCGCCGTCATGCCGAGAATGATGCCCAGCAGCGTGGTCAGCAGCCCGGTGGCGAAGCCGATCGTCAGCGAGGTGCGGGCACCATACAGAGTCTGGGCGAACACATCCTTGCCCTGGCCGGTGGTGCCAAACCAGTACTTGGCCGAGGGCGGCTGGTGCGGCCGCGCGATGAACTTGGTCGGGTCATGCTCGGCGATCAGGGGGGCGAAGGTGGCCATCAGCACAAACACCACCACGATCACAGTCCCAATCAGGGCTTTGGGGTTGCGCATAATCGCGATCAGCCAGCCAAAGCGGGCCGCAAACGCGGAGGCCGGCTTGGTGGTTGGTTTGGCGGGTTCTTCGCTTATGACCAGCGCCGCTGGATCGTTGGCGTGTTCTTGCATTGGTGTGCCTCGTTAGTAGCTAGTCGCTAGTAGCTAGTCGCTAGTGAGTTGGAATCCGTTGCTGTTTAGTCGCCGTTTGGTCGCTAGTCGCTAGTCGCTAGTGAGTTGGAATCCGTTGTCTAGAGGTAGTAATGTCTGTCGATCACTAATCCTCGCTACTAGCTGCTAGCTGCCAGCTACTAGCTACTCGTCTCTAGCTCGTCCTCACCCGCGGGTCCATGCGGACATACAGCAGGTCGACGATCAGGTTGGTGCCCAGCACAGCCAGGGTGATCATCAGGAAAATCCCCTGCATCAGCGGATAGTCCAGGTTGCTGACCGCGCGGATCAGCAGATAGCCCAGGCCGGGATACGAAAAGACGGTCTCGACGATGATCTGGCCGCCCAGCACAAAGCCCAGGGCCATGCCGAAGGCGGTCATATTGGGCAGCAGGGCGTTGCGGGCGGCGTACTGAAACATCACCCGGCGCGGCGACAGGCCCTTAGCCGAGGCCAGGGTGATATAGTCCTCGCCCAAAATGTTGATCATCGTGTTGCGCATGCCCAGCACCCAGCCGCCGATTGAGACCAGAATAATCGAGAACGCCGGCAGAATCAGGTGGCTGATCACGCTGCTGATAAAGGTGAGGTTCCAGGCCGGGGCCAGCTTGTCGGAGTAGGCGTGGCGCAGCGGGAACCAGCCGGCCTTGAAGCCCAGCAGATACAGCGCGACCATCGCCAGCCAGAAGAAAGGAAACGATCCCAGGAAGATCAGGAGCGGTGGAAAGACGTTGTCTAGCACGCTGCCGCGCTTCCAGGCGCTCACGATGCCGAGCAGGCTGCCCAGGCCAAAGCTGATAATCAGCGAGGTAAAGCCAAGCAGCAGGGTCCAGAACAGGCCGTTGGCGATCACCGTGGTGACTGGTGAGGGAAAGGCCGAGATTGAAATTCCGAAATCACCGCGAACGGCGTGGGAAAGATAGCCGAAGTACTGCTGAACCAGGGGCGCATCGGTGAAGCCAAAGGCCGCTTTCATCGCCTCGAGCTGCTCGGGCTGAATCTGCCCGCGAAAGCGCGCGAAGATCGCCGAGGCCGGGTCGCCGGGCATCAGGCGGGGAATGATAAAGTTGAGGGTGAGCGAGGCCCAGGCGGCTATGCAATAGAAGCCAATTCGACGTAGAACGTACCGCATCGTTGCTTTTCCTTTCCGTGAAGCTGGGGCCGGGCCGGTCGCTGGCTAGGTGCCAGCGACCGGCGCAGGGGTGCGCCTACTGCTTGGGCTTGACGGTGGTCAGAAGCAGCAGCTGGTCGGGTTTGCTGAAGGGTGAGCCGATCGCATACGGGTTCGCTTTGGTTGGGAAGTCCGTGAAGCGGGCGGTGTTGTACTCGAACCAGGCCGGACCTGGGAACAGCGGCACCGAGGGGAACTCGGTCGCGTAGGCCTGCTGCATTTTCTCAGCGATGGCCTG
>DAOTUS010000440.1:0-14792 GCA_034437415.1 Herpetosiphonaceae bacterium | reverse complement strand
CAGGCGATTAAAGCGGCGCACCAGGTGGGCCACCGCATCGTTGGAGCGCCGCCCGATGGCGCGTGCTGCCGCCGTGTAGGTGGCCCCATCGGCGACGGCGAGGATGAGCGTGGCGCGGGCAACCAGCACCGCCGGGGCGCTCTGGGCGCGGCGAAGCTGCTCCAACGCTGCCCGCTCCTCAGCCGTGAGCGGGCGTAAGGGATCCGTTGGCTGACGACTCACGGTACACCTCCATGCTGGATACTGATAATGCTGGACAAAGCATAGCACAGGGTACGAACGAATGCCAATGGACATGGCAAGTGACCCACTAGTCACAGCTAGGAAACCAAAAAGGCGGCGCATCCGAAATGGATGCGCCGCCTTTTTTGGTATCTACTGCTCGACCGTCTCGGTGTGCCCAAGCGCGGCCAGCATATCGTCGATGCTGGTAAACTTCACCCGCGGCCGCCCCTGCTGCTGGCCCTTGGTCAGCTCGGCCGAGTCGAGCTTGAGCCAGTCTTCAAACGAGACATAGTTGGGCTGGCGCTCGCGCACGAACTGCTCGAGGCTGGCGCCGTCGGGGTGGCTCGGGCTGAGGGTTTTGCCCGCCGCGACATCCTCCAGCATACAGCTGACCGTCTCAACTGCATCGGGCTTGTTGGTGCCGATCACCCCGCTGGGCCCGCGCTTGATCCAGCCCGCCGTGTACTCGCCAGCCAGCGGCTGCTGCGTCGCCGGATCGAGCACGCGGCCTTTTTGGTTCAGAATCACGCCCCAGCGCTCGTTGAAGGGCACGTCGGGCAGCGGCACGCCGCGATAGCCGACCGAGCGAAACACCATGCCCACGTTCAGATCCTCGAACTGGTCGGTTGCCCGCGAGGCGATCGAGCCAGCGTCGGTGGCGTACAGCTCGTTCTTGACCAGCCGCAGCGTGGCCACCCGGCCCTCCGAGTCGCCCAGAATCTCGACCGGCGAGACCAGAAAGCGAATGATCAGGCGCTTGTTTTTGGAACCTGGCGGGCGCTGTGCATAGCTTTGCAGAATCTCGACCTTCTTCATGCTGGATTTATCCTGGTTGCGCTCCAGTTCGGCCCGGCTAAGCTCGTCAAGCTGGGCCTCGGCGGGGAGGACAACCACGTCGGACTCGGCCAGATCGTCCAGCTCTTTGACCTCGGGCGTGGTGAAGGCCGCCTGCGCTGGCCCACGGCGCCCAAGCAGATATACCTCTTTGACCTGGCTTTTGCTCAAGGCCTCCAGCGCGTGGTCGGCGATATCGGTCTGGGCCAGCTCTTCGGTCGAGAGCGACAGAATCCGCGCCACATCGATCGCCACGTTGCCCACGCCAATCACCGCAATCCGCTCCTGGGTCAGGTCGAACTGATAGTCGCGGTAGTCGGGATGGCCGTTGTACCAGGCCACAAACGCCGTCGCCGGGTGGCTGCCGTCCAGATGCTCGCCGGGAATATTCATCTGGCGGTCGGTCTGCGCCCCGGTCGCATACAGAATCTGGTGATAGTAGTCGGTGAATTCGGCGTGGGTGATGGCTTTGCCAAACTCTACATAGCCAAAAAAGCGAAAGTGGGGATGGGCCGCGACCTTGCTGAAGACTTTCGTCACGGTTTTGATCTTCTGGTGATCGGGGGCCACGCCGCCACGGACCAGGCCGTAGGGCGTTGGCAGACGGTCAAACATATCCACTTCGATCACGAGGTCGGTCTGTTTAAGTAAGTGGTCGGCGGCGTAGAATGCCGACGGGCCAGAGCCGATAATCGCCACCCGCAGCGGATGCGATTGAGTGCCAAGTTGTGTCATGAGGTCAACTCACTTCGTCCTTTAAACGCCCCCGTAACGCGAGCGCTATCGAAATTAAGCTTCGCCCTCAATTAGTTGGGTGCGGAGCGTATCAATCTCACCTTTGTACTCGTCAAGCTGCGACTTGACTAGGTCGCCAATCGAGACAATCCCGATCATCGCGCCGTGATCGATAATCGGCAGATGCCGAAAGCGGCCGTTGGTCATCGTCTGAAGCACCGACTGGAGATCGTCCTGCGGGGTTCCGGTGATGACGTTGCTGGTCATCACGCTGCCCACCGCTAAGGTCATAACATCGGCGTGTTTCGCCACCGCCCGAATAAGGTCGCGCTCTGAGAGAATGCCAACCAGCCGCTCATCGGCGTCCAGCACGACAACCGCGCCAATATTATGTTGGGTCAGGAGCGTTATCGCGTCTTTAACCGTTTGTTCAGGATGCATACTGATCGTATTCATCCCTTTGGTCGCCAGAATATTTCTGATTTTCATAGAGCCTCCACACAGTGAATTGGGGCAATCAGGGGTCTATCTTATCACATTGCGGCGATGCTGGGGGAGCGCGAGATTTGCCGCCAGCCGTTTCATGACGTACACTGCGGCCTGGATAAACCACAGCGCTGTGGAGGCAAATCGAGGATGAATACACCACCATTGTTAGCGGTGCTCCTGTCTGGTTTAGTTGATTATGCGGGCCTGTTTCCGCCCGCCCAGCTGGATATGGCCAGCGTCGTGGGCAACTACGCGGCCTATCGCCAGGATCGCCACGCCTGGGCCCTGGGCCGCCTGATTGTGCCGGCGGCGCGCTTCGCCGAGTTCGTGGCGGCGTTTGAGTCGCTCGATCGCGCCGCCGACCAGCCCTGGCCGATTAGCGTGCTGATCAACGACCCCAGCGATTTCACAACCTTTCTGCCGCTGGCCGATCCGCGCTTCAGGATCGATACCGCCGAGCTTAAGGGCAGCACCCCGGCCGCCATCCGCGCGGCGCTGGAGCAGATTCCGCCCGGCATCACGCCCTATTTCGAGCTGCCCCTGGCGGAGAATCTGCCGGAGCTGGTGGCGACCCTGGCCGAGGCGGGCGCCCGCGCCAAAGTTCGCACCGGCGGCATCACCCCCGAGCTGTTTCCGCCGCCCGCCGTGCTGCTGGGCTTTATCCGCAGCTGCGTCCAGGCTGGCGTGGCCTTCAAGGCCACAGCCGGGCTGCATCACCCGCTCCGCGCCCTCTACCGCCTGACCTACGCGCCAGAGAGCGCAACCGCACCAATGTTCGGCTTTTTGAATGTGTTTCTGACGGCGGCCGCGCTGCCCGCCGGGGCCAGCGAGGTTCAGGCGGCGGCGCTGCTGGTCGAGAGCGACCCGAGCAGTCTGGAGTGGACGGCGGCGGGCGTGCGCTGGCGCGACCTGCTGATCGATCGCGCCACGCTGGAGCACGTGCGCGCCCACAGAGCGATCGCCTTTGGCTCCTGCTCGTTCGTCGAGCCAATCGCCGATCTGCAAGCCCTCCAGATTCTCAGCTAAACCCACGCGGCTTTGGGTATACCCGGTATTTTAGGAGATTTCTATGCACAGTTTGAACGAAACCCACGACCCACATGTACGCTGCTGGGTCGAGTCGGCGCACGCCCCAGGAACCGATTTTCCGATTCAGAATTTGCCATTCGGGGTCTTCAAGCGCCGGGGCAGCGATGATGGCGCCTGTGTTGGGGTTGCCATCGGCGACCAGATCGTCGATCTAACCGCCTGTCTGCACGCGAATATCTTCGACGATCTGGCGGCTCGGGCGGCGGCAGCCTGTGGTCAGCCCTCGCTGAATGGCCTGCTCGCGCTGGGCCCGGCCGCCTGGTCGGAGCTGCGGCTTCAGCTGAGCCGCCTGCTCCGCGCCGACAGCGTGGTCTACACCAACGATCCCAGCATCGCCGAGCATATTCTGGTGCCGATGGCCGACGCCGAGCTGGTGCTGCCGATGCAGATTGGCGACTACACCGATTTCTATGCCTCGATCTACCACGCCACCAATGTTGGCAGTATGTTTCGCCCCGACAATCCGCTGCTGCCCAACTATAAATATGTGCCGATCGGCTACCACGGCCGGGCATCCTCGATTGTACTGAGCGGCACGCCCGTGCGCCGTCCGCTCGGCCAGACCAAGCCCGCCGATAGCGACACACCCGTGTTTGGCCCGGCCAAGCTGCTGGACTATGAGCTTGAGGTTGGGTTTGTGGTTGGCCCCGGCAATCAGCTGGGCCAGCCGATCGCGCTCGCCGAGGCCGAGCAGCATATCTTTGGCCTGGGTCTGGTCAACGACTGGTCCGCCCGCGATCTGCAGGCCTGGGAGTATCAGCCGCTCGGGCCGTTTCTGGCCAAGAGCTTCGCCACCACCATCGCGCCGTGGATTGTCACCCTGGAGGCGCTGGCGCCCTATCGCTGCGCCGCCTTCGCCCGCCCCGAGGGCGACCCAGCCCCGCTGGACTACCTGAGCACGGCCGAAAATCAAAGCGGCGGCGGCATCGATCTCCAGCTGGAGGTCTGGCTGCGCACCCAGCAGATGCGCGACCAGCAGCACGAGCCAGTCCGCCTGACCCAGGGCAACTTCCGCGATATGTACTGGACCATCGCCCAGCTGCTGACCCACCACGCCAGCAACGGCTGCAATCTGCGCCCAGGCGATCTGCTGGCCAGCGGCACCGTCTCGGGCAACACCAAGGATTCACGCGGCTCGCTGATCGAGCTGAGCTGGCGCGGGAGCGAGCCAATCAGCCTGCCCAACGGCGAGTCACGCACGTTCTTGCAGGATGGCGACGAGCTGATTTTGCGCGGCTCGTGTAGCGCCGAGGGCGCCGCCAGGATCGGCTTTGGCGAATGTCGGGGCGTGGTTGTGCCCGCCCCAGCGCTGAGGGTTAGGGGTAATACCGTTTAAATAAGGGCAACGAGCCAGTGTTTGACCTCACCCCGCCGCCGCTGCGGCACCCCTCTCGATTGCGATGGAGAGGGGAAGAATAGACATGGTCTTATGGGCTTATTTAAATGGTATTGGGGCTAGGGATTAGCGCTCTGTAGTGGGCTAAAGTCGTTCTCGTCCAAAGAGGCCATTTGCCCTCTCCATCGCAATGAAGAGGGGTGGCGCGAAGCGCCGGGGTGAGGTCACCCCGCGCCGCGATTGCTCAATGAATCCGCCCGATAAAGGCCGCGCCCGGCGACTGGCCCGCGACAACTTTGAACAGGCTGGCGATGTGGTTGACCATGCGCTGCTGCAGCACGTCGGCAACCGTCAGCGCCGACCACTGGCCCCAGGCAAAGATGCAGGCCCGCCCAGCTTCGATCAGGTGGTGGGCGGCGCTGGACCTGGGCAAGCCCAGCGCATCAAGCCAGCGGCCGGAGTAGCGCACGGTTGGCTCAAGGTTGGGCCACTCGCTCGGGTAGCCCACCGCCAGCGGCACCAGCAGATAGGTCAGCCCCTCGACCGCAGCCTCGGCAAATCCGGCCTCACGCAGCGCCAGCTGGTGCCCGGCAAAGCGCGGCTCCGGCCGGGCCAGCACCGGGATCTGGCCAACCCAGGCCAGCCCGTCGGCCGCCAGCACCTGCTGACAGGCCAGACAGCGGATGGCGGCAGCGCTCGGCACCGCCCAGGCCCGACAGGTCGGGCAGCGCTGCGGACGGCCACCGTCGGTCCCAATCAGCTGCCAGTGGGGGAAATAGCTGGCCATCCCGGCCAGATCGGCGGCGAGAATCTCGGGCATGCGGGCCGCCCACGGGGCCGCCTGGGCCGCCGCCGCCGGATCGACAATCCACGAGTGTTCGCCGCTGCGCTGAATATAGGGTGTCATGCGAATCTCCATCTTTCTAAAAACAACGCTGAGGGGCGGGTCAGGCTTGCGCTGGCCCGCCCCTCAGCATTAATTCCATCCCGGAGCAGCATCGCGTAGCCTTGCGGGGATAACGAGATTAGCGCATTGGAAAGCGCTAATCCCTATCCCCTACGCGGCCACGTGACTAGGCGTAGCCAGCCCGGCTCAGATCGATCGTGACGCTGGTGGCGGGGCGGCTGGGCGTGAGCGCGGGAAGCGTGGTTGGGAGATAGCGCTCGCCCTGCGGTCGATACAGCTGGCCGCTCTGCCCGCAGACCGCCAGGCCGCCGGGCAGATCGTCGCGCGGCAACAGGGTGGTCGGCTGCGCACAGCACGTACACGTCGGGGATACCAGCACTAAAGGTGTAGCCATTTGAGGTTCCTCCTGCTAAATTAGGGTGACAATCGAGAACACAGGCTGCCCTGCGGCAGTCAATCAAGATCAAACAGGCCGTACATGGTGAGCTTGGCGGCGTTGGCCTGGAGCGCGGCATCGATTGCGGCCAGCACCGTCGTCGAGCTTTTGCTCGGCGCGCCAATCTGCCAGACGCTGCCGTTCCACTCGTAGGGTGTCGCCGGGTGCGCCGCGCAGATCACGCCGCTCGCGGTGCGCAGCAGCGGCAGCGCCGGAGCGCAGCACTGACACACGCCGGCCTCCAGCCGCTCGGCGACCACCGCCGTGCCATCGGGCCGCAGCAGGTGGACCGCGCCAGTTGCCGGGCAGACCGCCGCGCCAACATCGCTGCGCACCAGCGCCTGGGCCGCCGCACAGCAGACGCAGATCCCAAACGCCAGCGCGGCCAGATCGAGCAGCTGACCCGAGTCGTCGCGCAGCCAGCGGGTGCCGCAGCGCCCGAAACAGTGCCACAGCCGCGCATCCTCCAGCAGCGCACCCTGGCACAGCGGACAGGTCGGGGCCGTCGGCGGTGGCGGCGGCGGCGGCGGGGCTGGCTCCGGCGGCGCTGGCTGATCCAGCAGCGGGCGATCTCCAAGCGAGGCGTTGAAATAGCTCATAGCAAACCCTACAGCCCAAGGCTTTACAGACGGCAGAAGGCCAGCGCGTCCTGATAGGTGCGCAGGACGGTGCCGCCGATCATTGTGGTGATATCGAGCGCAATGTTATGGTGCTCGCGCTGCACGCTGTAGCTTAAAGCATCGCTCATCGCGACGGTGTGAAAGCGAATCGTGGCCTCGCGGTTGCTCAGGTCGCGATAGTCGGGGATGCCGTGGTGCATCAGCTCCCACACGCCACAAAACAGCTCCTTGATGATGCTCCAGCCGCCAATGTTGACGATCTGGATATCCTCGGGCCGCACCCCATAAACCTCCTCGGCCTCCTGGCAGATCGAGGTCAGCACTGGGATGAAGCCGGTCCCGTACATATTGTCATTCAGGCCGGGGGTGCGCACGACGTGGGTGCGGCCATTGCGCAGGCCGCGCCACTCGGCGGTGCGGCCAGTCCCCAGATAGCCCTCCAGACCGCGCTCGTCAACCTCGCCGGGCACGCAGTGGCGCCCAAACTGGCTGAAGTGCTGCGCGGTCAGCTCGCTGCCATCGTCGATATGCTCGTCATCGACGTAAATCACATGGATCGACTCGGAGCCGGGGTGCTGGCCGTCGGCGCCGCCGTGGGCGTGCCAGAGAAAATCCTCCAGCACATTCGGCAGCTGCTGCGGCCCGCCGCCGAGCAGCCGCACGGTGTTGGCGTAGCCCGCGTGCAGATGGCAGGGCTTGAGCCGGGGGTCGGGGCCGGCCAGCGGGCTGATAAATGAGCGTTGCAGGCATTGCGCAATCACAACGGTAATTGTTGGCGGTGTCATAGTCGGTTCCTTTCAGCAATACAGCATGGGCAGATTCAGGTCGGTTCTTTAGCTCAGATCGTGGTGCTAACCTGCACCGCCAGCGAATGATCCTGGCCGGTCTCGTGGGCGTACAGATGCAGGATGCCGTCGGTGTCGATGGCAAACGTCACGGTAAACGGCACGCACTTGCCACGGCCTGGATGCAGCCCGGTGAACTGCCAGCTGCCGAGCTGCTCACACTCGTTCGGGAACACCCGCTGCCGACCGTGGGTCTGCGGCACCCGAGCGCCGCGATACTGCAGCACATCCAGGCGCACCTCGGTCTGGTCGGGAATCCGGGTCTGAAACGACTCGGTGTAGGCGCCCGCCACGCCCACCGCTGGCGTCGGGATCGGCGTGTTCGCCGCAATAATTGGGCTGAACAGCTCGGTGCTGCCGTAGTAGCATGAAATCCCCAGCGGATAGGGCGTGACATCCCAGACCAGCGGGGCCGACTGGGCGCTGATCAGCGCGGCGCCGCGCACCGCCAGGGTCTGAGCGTCGAGCGTGTGCAGGCTGGCGACCGGGCGCGCAAACGCGGCGGCCACAGTCAGCTGAACCGACGGCAGATGAGCCGCCTCGCCGATCAGCAGCACGCTATCGAGCTGGCTGGCGCTCCAGCCGCTGGCGCTCAGCACTCGGGCGCACAGCTCGCTGAGCTGCTGCATCTGCGGGGCCAGCCACAGGTCGGTATCGCTCCGCCGCACCACCGTCGCCAGATCGCGCCCGAAGCCGCCGCCGTGGTCGAGCACCAGCATGGTTTCGGGGGCGATACACAGCGTCTCCAGAGCCTCGCCAGCCGCCCGGCGCAGGCCAGCCCGCGCCAGCCCCGCGCTGTCCGCCGTGGCCAGAACGAGCGCGGCGACGGTGTGAAAGCGCTCGGCGAGCTTGTCGGCCACCGCCCAGGCCAGATCGTCGCCGCCCAGCGTGAGGTCGCCCGCCGTCGCCACCACCCGCGTGGCGGCGCCCCGCTCGACCAGGCTGATCTCGGTGGCGCCGCCGGCGCAGTTCACCACCGCCACCCGCTGCGCCGTGGCCGGCAGATTGGCCGCCAGGATCGCCGCCGTCGGCTGGTTGATCAGCCGCATCACGCGGATGCCGAGCGCCTCGGCGGCGGCGCGGGCTTGGAGCCGGAAGCGATTCTCGGCGCTGGCGGGCACGGTCAGAACAATTTCTTCGACCGCCGCGCCGCACATCGTCTCGGCCGCATCGACCAGCGTACGCACCAGCTGGCCATAGATCTCGCTGACCCGCACTTCGGCGTACAGCAGATCGCACAGCGCCTCGCCGCCAACGTCGCGCACCGGGTAGGCCAGCCGCGCCAGCAGGCGACGGGGCAGCTCGCCAGCGCGGCCCATCAGGCGGGTGCAGCCGACCACGGTGGTCTCGGCGTTGCCCACCAGGCTCTGGGCGGCGCTGCGGCCAACCTGCAGGCCGTGCATGGTCTGGCGGGCCAGGGCTGGCAGGCGGGTGCTGCCATCGGCAAAGCGCACTAGCTGCGGGTGGCCAGCGAGATCCAGAAAGGCGGCCTGGGCAACATCTGTCCCGATATCAATGCCTAAACGCATGTGCCCTCCTTATTGTCATAAAGACACTATTTAGCGATTAAATAAAATGTTGCCCGCTGCAACATGAGTTAGTGTCAACTATACACTAAATAAAAATATTGTCAAGTAGTTAAACAACGACGGGCAGACTGGGCTGCCCGTCGTTGTTTATTCAGCTGATTGGGATCAAGCTCTGGCGCGACCAACAGACGTTTTAGCCCATCGGAATGAGCTAAACCCTAACCCCTAAATACTGCTGGTCCGCTCGGCCTTGATCACAGCGGCGGCGATATTCTCGCTAAGCTTGATGAAATTGCCGAGGTGAACCTTCTGAAACGTCTTATCGCCCTCGTGGATCTCGCACTCGATTGCGCTGATCTGGTCGTCATCCTGAATTCCGGCCTGCTCAACGGCTCGTTTGATCTCTGCCCAGGTCATAACTACCTCCTTCACAGCGAACGCCATTGCTCGCCGCGCTGTTCAATTCATTATACAGCGCAGTATAGTGCAGGACATGCGCCAGGAATGGTGGGCGAATCCGCCATAGATGTGGTGAGAATCACCACCAGCGGCGGGCGATCTCAGTAGCCCTCGGGCTGGCGGTAGGTCTCCAGGTTGGCGAAGCGCGTCGTCGACTTGAAAAAGCGCAGCGGGACGATCCCGGTCGGGCCGTTGCGATGCTTGGCCAGATGAATCTCGGCGATCCCTTTCTTGTCGGTGTCGGGGTCGTACAGCTCCTCGCGGTAGATGAACATCACGATATCCGCATCCTGCTCGATTGATCCCGACTCTCTCAAGTCCGAGAGCATTGGAATGTGCGAGGTGCGGCTCTCGACGGCGCGGGACAGCTGCGAGAGCGCGATCACCGGGACATTGACCTCGCGGGCCAGCGCCTTGAGGCTGCGGCTGATCTCGCTGATCTCCTGGACGCGGTTGCCATCGCGCTTGCCGCCGCCCTGCATGAGCTGCAGATAGTCGATGATAATCAGGTCGATCCCGGTCTCGGCCTGGAGGCGGCGGCATTTCGAGCGCACGTCCATCGAGGTCACGCCGGGCGAGTCATCGATATAGATCGGCATGGACGACAGCACGCCGAGCGCCTCGGTGATCGTCTGGAGATCGCTGTCGCGGATCTGGCCGGTGCGCAGCTTCTGCATATCCACGCCGGTGTGGGTGGCCAGAATACGCTGCATCAGCTGGTCGCGGCTCATCTCAAGGCTGAAGATCGCCACGGTGGCCTCCTCGTGGAGCGCGGCGTGGTAGGCGATGTTGAGGGCCAGTGATGTTTTTCCAGTCGCCGGCCTAGCTGCCAGGATGAGCAGGTCGGAGCGCTGGAGGCCGCCGGTGAGCTTGTCGAAATCGTTGAAGCCAGTTTTCAGGCCGACGACCTCGCCGCCCTTCTCCTGCATCTGGGTGACGTGGTCGAAAAAGCTATCGACGACCTGGCCGATATGGACAAAGCCCTCGTTGGCGCGGCGCTGCGAGACCGCGAACAGCTCGGTCTCGGCCTTATCCAGGGTCGCCTCCAGATTTTCGGTCTCGTCATAGCCAAGCGCCGCAATCTTGCCGCCGGCCGTGATCAGGCGGCGCAGCAGGGCGGTGCGCTCGACGATGCGGGCGTAGTACTCGACGTGAACGGCGGTCGGCACACTGTTCGAAAGATCGAGCAGATAGGCGATCCCGCCGATCGAGTCCAGCCGATCCTGGCGGCGCAGCTCATCGGTGACATTGACGATATCGGGCGGGACGCGCCGGTTGTAGCAGGCCAGCTGGGCGTCGTAGATCGCCGCGTGTTTATCAACATAGAAATATTCGGCAAACAGCCAGGGGGCGATTGGGATTACCGCATCCCGGTCGAGCAAAATCGAGCCGAGCGTGGCCCGTTCGGCGTTGAGATCGGCGGGTAAGGATTTGTCCATAGTTCATCTGCCTTGTTGAAAACTTGGGGACAGAGCCGGGCCTAAGTCGTGGATTAAGTGTGGGTAAAAGGTGCTAAACAGGCTGTGCCGCGCTGATTATAGCGCGGCACAGTCGAAAATTTCTGGTTTTGGGATAACAGACAGATTACGCTTCGGTGGAGTCTTCCACAGCGACCGCGGTCTCGTTATCGGCGAGCGTATCCACATCGGCGGTTTCAGCCGGGGTAAACGCCGCAGCGCTGCCACCTTCGGGCTCGACAATCACATTGATGCGGGGCTCGACGCCGGACATCAGGCGGACGGCGATCGAGTACAGACCGACGCGCTTGATCGGCTCACCGAGCTCGATTTTGCGGCGATCGACCTCTTCGCCAATGGCCTGCGACAGGCGCTCGGCGATATCGCCGCTGGTCACGGAGCCGTACAGCCGATCCTGCTCGCCAACTTTGGCCTCGAAGCGCAGCGAGACGCCATTAATGCGCTCGGACAGACCGCGCAGGGTCTCGCGCTGCTTGGTTTCAACTTTGCGCTGCTTTGCCAGCTTCTCCTCAGCCTGTTTGATCAGACCTGGGGTAGCGAACACCGCGAGCTTTTGCGGGATCAAATAATTACGACCGTAGCCACCAGATACTTCTTTGATATCGCCCGCAGAACCGAGCTTTTCAACATCTTGAACTAATAATACTTTCACGGAAACTGCTCCTTAGCGGTGCTAGCGCCCGCCAATTCCTGCGGGCCGTTCAAACAAACCCCATCGAGATGAGGAGGGATACCATGACAATAGCCCCGATTTGGGGCCGCGTGCTATCTTACCATAGGTAGCGGATGCTCGTCAAAGAGCTGAGTGCTGCAGTCGCTCGTCATCAGCGACCGCCCCTTCCTCCAGCTCAATACCTACCGATGATTGTAGAGCTCGATCTGCCAGCGCCACTCCGAGCGATCGCTGGCGTGCCACCAGGCCGTCAGGATCGCGGCCTCGCCGCCGGGCAGCACAATCGGCGTGCCCAGATCGGTCTCGGTCGGCCAGATATCGACCCGCGTAATCACCGAGTCGTGGCGGATCAGCCGGGAGATCGGCGTAGCCGAGGTCTGCTCCAGATCGATACCCTCGGCCAGCAGTTTGCCTTTGGAGTCCCGAATAGTCACGGTCAGCAGCGGCGGCGCGGCGTGGACGAGCAGCACGCTGGTCGGGGCCACGCAGCAGCGGGCAAACGGCAGGCCCGTGGCCCCCGCCTTGGGGTACCACAGGTCCCACATATGATTTCCAATATCCATCGCTCAACTCTCCTTGTATAGTTACAGCCCGGATATTCACATTGCGTGCCAGGGATTTTAGTCGCTGGCAGACAGTCGCTAGTGCTGTCCCAATCGAGCTATGCGGAATGCCGCTACAGACGGGGAGCATCATCCACGAAGGCCACGATGATGCACTAGCTACCAGCGGGCGAAGAAATTGGGCTGGTCGGCCACCGGGGCGCCCAGCTCCTGCTCCAGGGCGGCCAGCAGCGGGTGGATCGGCAGGTTCCACTGGCGGTAGAGCTCGCTGACCCAGCGGCTGAGCAGGGTGGCGGCGGTCGCCAGCTCGCCAGCGTAGGCCAGGCTGTGCAGCCGCCGCATTCCCAGCCACTCGCCCACCGGGGCCAGCACGTCGGCAACCCGCAGGCACCAGCCCAGCCGCCCGTTCGCCGGGCTGAGGCGGCGGTTGTAGGAGTGGGCCGCGATCGCCTCCAGCACCGCCGCATCGGCGTAGCCCACCCGCCGCTCCAGCAGGGCGGCGCCGACCACACCGTGGAGATAGACCGGCAGCTCCTCGCTCGGGTCGTTCAGCTCCAGCGTGAACTCGTGCGCCAGCTGGAGCTGCTCGGCGGCGCTGAAATCCTTGGCGACATCGTGGAGCAGCCCGGCGGCGCAGGCGCTGGCCGGATCGAGGCCGTAGATTGCGGCCAGATCGCCCATCACCTGCATCACGCCGAGCGAGTGGGCCCAGCGCGGCGGGGTCAGCAGCGGCTGAATCTGGGCGCCGAACTCATGCAGGGTCGCCGCCGCTTGGCCGGATCGCGGGCCGTGGATCAGCATCCAGTCGCACTCCTTCTCACTGAACGTTGCTGCCGATCAGCGTCGCCATAAACACCAGATACACCGCCAGCGCCAGCAGGGCGACCGATTTGGCTTTTCCAGCGCCAGAATCCCTGCTGGCGGCGAGAAAGGCAGCGCCGGCCAGCAGCAGCCAGGTCAGGGCGTGAAACCAGCGCAGAATCACAAAGCGCAGCCCGCTGGCCACGGCGATCCGATCGCTCGGCCAGACCAGCACCCAGAGCAGCGCCACCGCCAGACAGACGCCGCCCCACACCACCAGCGGGACACCCAGAAGCTTATTTCTCAGCATCGCAATCCTCTAAATCGAAAAATCGGCCCCGAGCTTGCGCCCTGGCCAATCTGCTGCCCCCGCTGGCTGAGCCTGTCGAAGCCCAGGGTTTTGGCTTCGACAGGCTCAGCCAACGGTCATCAACGCACGGCTGACGAACGCCTAGGCGTCCTTGCCGCCGAACAAACCACCAAGCATCCCCTTGGCCTTATCGGCCACGCCCATGATGCCCTCGCCGGTCAGCGCCGACTCGACGGGTCCGCGGATGGCCTCGGGCAGACGGTCGGCCAAAAAGTTCTTAACCACCGTCGCGGCCTGGGCGGCCTGCTCCTCGGTCAGATTGGCCTTCTCGATCAGCTGAGCGATCAGTTCCTTCATGGTGGTCTCCTTGATACGAGGTCGCTATCCCATGGATGGGTCCGGCCCTATTCTAGCATCGAACCAGTCGCTAGTAGCTGGCAGCTAGCTGCTAGTGAGCAGAGATTATTGATCTAAGGCATTAGGAAAGGCCAAAAGCAACCAATAAACTTACGAGCTACCAGCTGCCAGCTACCAGCTGCCAGCTACGAGCTACCAGCTGCCAGCTACTCGCCCCGCACCTGCTTCCGCTCCCGCCCATAGCTCAAAATATCATCGAGGAAGCGCGAGGGATTGCGGTTGCTTTTCTGGCGCTTTTTGACGTGCGAGAGATACAGCTGCTCGCCGGCGCGGGTCAGCGCCACGTAGCACAGCCGGCGCTCCTCCTCAACCCCGCCGGCCTCGGCGATCGAGCGCTCGTGGGGCAGCGTGCCCTCCTCCATGCCCGGCAGGAACACGATTGGCCACTCCAGGCCCTTGGAGGCGTGGATCGTCATCAGCTGGACGGCGTCGCGCTCGTCCTCGTTGTCGACGTTGGTCAGCAGGGCCACCTCCTGGAGGAAATCGGTCAGGCTGGTGTGCTCGGCGGCGGCGGCGATCAGCTCGCGGAGATGGGCCAGGGCGTCGGCCCGCTCGGCCTCGGGCCAGTCCTGCTCGATCAGCCGCTCGTAGCCGCTCTCGGAGAGAATCGTCTGGAGCATGTGGTCGGGCGGCGCGGTGCCGGTCGCCAGCGTGCGCCAGCGATGCACCCGGCGGGCGAAATCACTGACCGCCTGGGCGGCCCGGTCGCTCAGGCCAACCCAGCCCTCGCGCTTGACCAGCGCCTCCCCGACCGGCAGCCCCAGCTCGGCGGCCCTGGTCGTGAGCAGGGCGATGCTGGCCGGGCCAATCCCCCGGGCGGGCGTGTTGATGATTCGGTTCAGGCTCAGGCTGTCGGCGGGGTTCGCGACGATCCGCAGGTAGGCCAGCGCATCGCGAACCACGCGGCGGTCGTAGAAGCCCTTCTGCTGCTTGAGCGCGTAGGGGATTTTGGCGTGGCGCAGGGCCGTCTCCAGCGCCCGGCTCATATGTTTCGAGCGATATCGCGGTGCTGTATCGCTCGAAACATATGAGCCGGGCGCTGGAGA
>DAOTUS010000439.1:0-29392 GCA_034437415.1 Herpetosiphonaceae bacterium | reverse complement strand
CCCTGGCCTGGTGCGACCGGCGCAACCAGCGCCTGCACGCCACCACCCGGGTCATCCCGCTGGACCGCTGGCAGGCCATAGAGCACGCCATCGAAGGAGACAAACCCATCGCTGGTCACCCGCCGATCCTCCAGCGCAAAGCGTTCCCAGGCAAACCCGCTCGGCAGCGGACGTAGGCCCTCCGCAACCCAGCGGTCCAGCGGGATGACCCGGGTGGTGGCGTGCAGGCGCTGGTTGCGCCGGTCGCACCAGGCCAGGGCTTGCTGGTTGAGGTCGTCCACATCGGTGAAGCGCACCCCCGGCCAGAAGCTGGATTTGATCACCCCAATCGCCCGTTCGACCTTGCCTTTCGTCTGGGGCGCATACGGGCGGCATACCCGTGGCGTGACCCCAATTGAGGCCAGAAAATCGGCAAACTGCGGGTTCCACTGGGGCATGTGCAAAGTCGCAGGTTCAGCTGATAATCACGCAGGCCACTGCCCCTCGCCGGGGTGCCCTCTGGGCCACAGGGAGAGAAACGGTCGTCCCTCGTGATATTTTCCAGAGAAACTGCCCCTCGCCGGGGTGCCCTCTGGGCCACAGGGAGAGGGGCCGCCGCCGCGGCCGGGGTGAGGGGCGGACTTTGCACATGCCCTGCAATCTGCCCCAGGGTGATCCAGCCAGCCATCTGGCCGGGCCACCGATCGCGCGGCGCAATCGGTACAGAGACCGATCAGGCCAAATGCGAACATCTATATAATGAACCGTCTGCCTGAATGAGGTTAAGTGATAGCTGGATGGAGCGCTGCAATGGCCGCTAAAAGCGAGTTTACCGTTCAAAATGCCTATGTCTACAATCAACGCAGCCCGATCCGCTGGATTGTCTCCCACGTGTTGCGCTACCCGCTGTTTGCCGGCGTCACGCTGATCTGCTTTATCGGCGCCTGGGTGGTCTTCGCGCAGGCGCGGGTGGTGATTGGCCTGGCGGCGGCTGAGATCGCCAATCCCACCAGCTCCAGCGGGCTATTCTGGATCGCCCTGACCATTCTGGCGCTGCTGGTCGCCGATGGGGTCTTTATACTGATCGGCAGTTTCTCGGCCGAAAACATTGCGGCGCGCTTCGAGGCCGATGCCCGCGAGGAGCTGTACGCCAGCCTGCTGGGCAAAAGCCAGGCCTTCCACGATCGCCAGCGCGTCGGCGATATTATGGCCCGCGCCACCGATGACACCAATCAGCTCAGCAATATGATCGTCCCTGGCGCAACCCTGCTCTACGAGGCGCTGCTGGGGATTATCGTTCCGCTGGTCTTTACCGCCACCATCAGTCTGGAGCTGACGCTGGTGCCGCTGCTGTTTGTGGTCTGCTTCATCATTGCGGTCCGGCGCTACATGGCCCGCCTGAACCCGGTTATCGCCGAGCAGCGCGCCCAGTTTGGCAAGCTCAACGCCGGGCTGGAGGAGACGATCTCGGGGATTGAGGTGGTCAAGGCCAGCGCCCGCGAGCTGTTCGAGCAGGGCAAGTTTCGCCGCCACGCCCGCCGTTTCCGCGATCTGTTCGTCCAGCAGGGCGCTATCGAGGCCCGCTATCTGCCGCTGCTGATTTTTGGGGTCGCTTTCGGACTGACGTTTCTCCACGCCATGATTGTGTATCAGCAGGGCCGCATCTCGGTCGCCGCTATTATTGGCGTGATGGGGCTGGTCAGCCTGCTGCGCTTCCCAACCTTTATCTCGCTGTTCGCCTTCTCGCTGGTGCAGTCCGGCCTGGCCAGCGCCGAGCGGATCCTGAGCATTATTAAGGCCGAGACCGAGCTGGATGAGAACGCCGTCGGCCATACCGGGGCGATCAAGGGCGAAATTACCTTTGCCGAGGTTAGCTTTGGCTATGGCGCCAAACCGGTCCTGCGCAACCTGAGCTTTACGATCAAGCCCGGCCAGACCGTGGCGATTGTTGGCCAGACTGGCTCGGGCAAAAGCGCCCTGACCCAGCTGGTCAATCGGACCTACGACGCCACCAGCGGCCAGATTCTGATCGATGGCGTCGATGTGCGCGAGTGGAGCCTCGATGGCCTGCGCTCGCAGATCTCCAAAATCGAGCAGGATGTGTTTCTGTTCTCGCGCTCGATCGCCAACAATATCGCCTTCGGGGCGCCCGATGCAACCCGCGCCCAGGTCGAGGAGGCCGCCAGCGCCGCCCAGGCCCACGACTTTATCAGCAGCTTCGCCGAGGGCTACGACACCGTGATCGGCGAGCGCGGCGTGACGCTCTCCGGCGGCCAGCGCCAGCGCATCGCCCTGGCCCGCGCCTTCCTGAGCGACCCGCGCATCCTGATTCTGGACGACTCGACCAGCGCCGTCGATAGCGCCACCGAGGACCAGATCCAGCAGGCGATCCGCCGTGCCCAGAAGGGCCGCACCACCCTGCTGATCACCCACCGACTCTCACAGATTCGCTGGGCCGACCTGATTCTTGTCCTCGACCAGGGCGCCCTGGTGGCCAGCGGCACCCACGCCGAGCTGCTGCGGCGCTCGACACACTATCGACGCATCTTCGCCCGCTACGAGACCACCCTGCCGCCGCTGGAAGCGGTTGAGCTGGTCACGGCCTGACCGCAATCAGCAGCGGCATCAATATTAAAACTATGAGCTACGTCTGCTCAATGGAGTACAACACGATGGGTTTTCTGATGGACGGCCTGGACAGCGAGGCGTACGATCGTACGTACACCGACCGCCAGCTAGTCAAGCGTATTCTAGGCTATTTTCGCCCGCAGTCGCGCAAAATGCTGATCGTGGCGCTGGCCATTCTGCTGACGGCGCTGCTGGATACCGCCCTGCCAATTTTTATCTCCTTCAGCATCGACACGCTGGGCGAGAATACCAGCACGACCAACTTTATCCTGCTCTCGATCGGCCTGAGCCTGATCGCCGGGATCTCCTGGGTGTTCAACGCCGTGCGCCAGCAGCTCGCATCCCAGGCGGTTGGCGATGTCGTGCTTAAGCTGCGCGATGATGCGTTTGACGCGGTGCTGCAGCGCGATCTCTCGTTCTACGACACCTTCCAGTCGGGCAAAATCGTCAGTCGGGTTACCTCGGACACCCAGGCCTTCTCCCAGGTGATGGCGCTAACGATGGAGCTGATCAGCCGGATCCTCCTGGTCGTGCTGCTGATCGGCTATCTGCTGACGATCAGTGTCGCGCTCACCCTGATCTTGCTGGGGCTGTCGCCGCTGATTGTGCTGGTGGCGCTGGGCTTTCGCCGCCTGGCCCGCCACACGATCACGCTGTCGCGGCGGATGGGCGCCACGGTCAGCGGGCACATTCAGGAGACGGTCAGCGGGATTGCGGTGGCCAAGTCGTTCCGCCAGGAGCCGGTGATCTTCAAGGCCTTTCTGGAGGTCAACCAGCAGTCGCGCCACGTCAATCTGCGCAGCCGCTATGTGTTCAGCAGCATCTTTCCGCTGCTGAACGCCCTGGCTGGCATCGGCACGGCGGCGCTGGTCTACTTTGGCGGCCTGAAGGTCAATGACGGCAGCCTGAGCATCGGCGACTGGTTTCTGTTTATCCAGGGCCTGGGCCTGTTCTGGTTTCCGCTGACCAGCATCGCCTCGTTCTGGAGCCAGTTTCAGCTCGGGCTGGCGGCCGGCGAGCGCGTCTTTGCGCTGATCGACGCCGAGCCGAAGGTGGTTCAGACCGGCGCGCTCAGTCTGGATGCGGTGCGCGGCGAGATTGGTTTCGACCAGGTTGGCTTCAGCTACAAGCCTGATGAGCCAGTGCTGGATAATCTGTCGCTGCACATTCGGGCTGGCGAGACGCTGGCCCTGGTCGGCCACACCGGCTCGGGCAAATCCAGCATCGCCAAGCTGATCGCCCGCTTCTATGAGTTCCAGTCCGGCGCGATCACGATCGATGGCGTCGATATTCGCCAGCTCGATCTGGCCAGGTACCGCACCGCGCTGGGGATGGTCACCCAGACGCCGTTTCTGTTCGATGGCACGGTGCTGGACAACATTCGCTACGGCCACCCGACCGCCACCCCGGAGGAAGTGCTGGCGGTGGCCCGGCACGTTGGCGGCGGCGACTGGATCACCAGCCTGCCCAATGGGCTGGAGTCGGAGGTTGGCGAGCGCGGCGCGAATCTCTCGCTCGGCCAGCGCCAGATCGTGGCCCTCGCCCGCGTGCTCCTGCAAGATCCGTCGATCTTTATCCTCGATGAGGCCACCGCCAGCATCGACCCGCTGACCGAGACCCTGATCCAGGAGGGGCTGGACGTGATTATGCAGGATCGCACCTCGATTGTGATCGCTCATCGGCTTTCGACCGTGCGCAACGCCGACCGGATTATCGTCCTGCGCAAGGGGGCGATTATCGAGGAGGGCAATCACGACCAGCTGCTGGCCGCCGGTGGCCACTACGCCGAGCTCTACAACACCTATTTTCGGCATCAGAGCCTGGAATACATCGAGGCTGGGCTGAATCTGGCCCGGTAGGGCAGGCCCCAGTGCCTGCCCAATTCCGCAATCAGCTACGGCTCCGAGCACGCGGAGCCGTATTTTGTTGTCTATTTAACACGTTTAAGGGAGGATTCTTCACACTGCTGCGCAGCGCGAATCGGTATAGTTAGGTACAGAACTGAAAGGACACATCATGCACCCATCGATTATGATTATTGATCCCGATATTGGCGCGGCCCAGACGACCCAGGCGGGGCTTCTGCGCGGACTTCCTGGCGTGACGACGACCATCGCCACGCAGCTCGATCGCAACTGGCCAACATCGACCGATCTGCGCCCCGATGTGGTCATTCTTGATCCTTCGCCCTACAGCCTCAGCGGCATGCGTTTGATCCAGCGGTTGCATGAGTTCTCGCCGCGCATCGCGATTGTGGTTCTGGCATCGACCCCAACGCCAGCGCTGCGGCAGATCGCCCGTGAGCTTGATGTTGATGTCTATCTGGAAAAGCCCACTTCGCTGCCAACCCTGCTGGCCCATCTGGAGCAGCTCCTGGGGCGGGTGCAGCTGCCCGATGCGGTGGTGCGGGCTGACTATGCCTATGTGCCGCAGCCCAAGGATGGCCTGGCGTCATAGCCAGTCGAATCGCTTAAAAGCTCAGCTCAGCACGTTGCGCCGGACCAGGCGCTGTGGCTGAAGTTTCAGTGTGCAACAGCGTTGTTGCAGAAAGGATCGCCGCTATGGAACGCCAGATTTTAGTTCCCCTCGATGGCTCAACCTTGGCAGAGGCTGTGTTGCCGCACGCGACGCAGCTCGCTCAGGTCACCGCGAGCAATTTACATCTGCTCCGGGTCGTCATTCCGCCAACCGTTACGCCATCGCTGGCCTGGCCGATGCCAGCCCCGATTAATACCGAGCGCTGGGTTGAGGCCGAGCGCAGCACGGCCCAGACGTACCTGGACAACATCGCCGCTATGTTGGCCAAAGAAGGCATCACGGCGCGCACAACGGTGCTGGAGGGCGATCCGGCGACCAGCATCATCGCATTCGCCCAGGAAAATGCGAATGTCCGCGAGATCGCGATGGCCAGCCACGGGCGGAGTGGCTTTAACCGCTGGATTATGGGCAGTGTTGCCGAGCGGGTCCTGACCTCAACCCCGGTGCCGCTGCTGGTCGTCCGCGCCGTCGAGCACGCTGGCGCGGTTGAGCTGAAGCAGCCCCGCCGAGAATTCAAAGTCGAGTCGCCCTACCAGACGATTCTCGTCCCGCTGGATGGCTCGGATTTTGCCGAGCAGGCCCTCGGCCTCGCCCGGCTGATCGCCGATCACTATCACGCCACCATGATCCTGGTCGCGGTCGTGCCGCCGCTCGATGATGTCGCCCTGGCGGAGGCGGGCGTCGTGCCGCTGTGGCAGGTCAACAATCAGCAGACGGCCCGGACCTATGCCGCTGAATATCTCAGCAGCACGGCGAACGAGCTGGCCGAAGCCGGTCTGCAGGTCCGCACCCGCTGGATCGATGGCGATCCTGCTGAGACGATTACCGCGATCGCTAATGAGGAGCACGTCGACCTGATCGTGATGTCAACCCACGGCCGGAGCGGGATTAGCCGGCTGTGGCTGGGCAGCGTGACCACGCGGGTCATTCGCCGGGCCGAGCAGCCAATCCTGGTGGTTCGGGCCCAGGAGGAAAAGCACGAGCGCGGGAAGTGATCGCTAGCTGGTACAACGGGGTCGGAGCATTGCTCCGGCCCTGTTTTTTAATGCTTCCGAAGTCCAATACAGTGAATATTCCACCACGTAAGGTGGCCAAATCTTTTCTAATCAACACCGCTTTCATTGCTACAATCCGATCAATCCAATCAAGAGTATTGCGCCAGCAATCTCGCCATCTATTTTTTTGAGGAGTTTTCAATGACCAGCGCTCAAGATACATCTAAGGGACAGATCGAACCAACCGATATTTTGAAAACCCCCACATCACGCCGGAGCTTTCTCCGCTGGAGTGGCCTGATTGCGGCGGCGGGAACCCTCACCGCGTGTGGTAAGGCGGTGGCGACTCTGCCAGCGGTGGCGACCCTGCCACCTGGGGCGGCCACGCCAACGCTGGACGCTGGGATGGATCACTCTGCGCCGGCGTCGGCAGCGACCAGCGCCCCCGCCGCCGACGCCACCAGCGCCCCGGCCCTCTCCGAGTGGGAAGAGATGGACCGGATGCACGAGGCCGGTGTCAAGGCCTTCCCGGCCAAAACCAAAGGCCTGGGCATGCAGCCGCTGGAGTATCGGATGGAAGATGGGGTCAAAGTCTTTGATCTGACCTGTGAGAAAACCATGTGGGAGGTCGAGGTTGGCAAAGAGCTAGAGGCCTGGGTGTATAACGGCCAGCTGCCTGGGCCAGAGATTCGGATTGTCGAGGGCGATAAAGTTCGGATCAACCTGACCAACAACCTGCATCAAAGCACCGCCATCCACCTTCACGGTGTGATGCTGCCCAATAATATGGACGGGGTCCCATTCATTACCCAAAAGCCAATCACGCCTGGCTCCAGCTTCAGCTACGAGTTCACGGCGCGCAACCCTGGCTCGCACATGTATCACTCGCACCACAACTCGACCAAACAGGTCTCGATGGGCCTGCTTGGGCCGCTGATCATCGAGCCAAAAGACCGGAGCAAAGACCCGGCCTATGACAAAGACTATACGATTATTCTCAACGATACCTCGCAAGGCCTGACCCTGAACGGCAAGAGCTTTCCGGCCACCCAACCACTGACCGCCAAGCTGGGCGAAAAAATTCGGATTCGCTACATGAACGAAGGGCTGATGATTCACCCAATGCACTTGCACGGGCTGCCCCAGCTGGTCTTCTCGAAAGATGGCTGGAATCTGCCTCAGCCGTTTATGTGCGACACCGTCAATGTGGCCCCAGGCGAGCGCTGGGATGTGATTGTCGACTGCACCGACCCCGGCGTCTGGGCTTTCCACTGCCATATTCTGTCGCACGCTGAAAACGAACATGGCATGTTTGGAATGGTGACAGTCTTGGTGGTGGAAGAATAATTCTTCCAGGAGGCCCTAGATGTATGATCTTATGGTTGTGGGCGGCGGACCAGCCGCCCTCGCCGCTGCATTCTACGCCCAGAGCAAACGGCTAAACGCGGCAATTATCTATGATGAGCTAGGCGGGAAAACCACCTGGCAGCATAATCGCATCAACGACGAAGAAGTTAATGATCTGCCCGGCAACGAAATTGTTGAGCAGCTGATCAAGCGCGTATCGCAGCCCGACGCCCATCTTGCCCACATTCACGACCGCGCCAACGAAATCATTCCGACCGACAAGGGCTTTGCGGTAACAACCGAGCGTCACGGGCGCATCTACAGCCGCGCGGTCATCATCGCGACCGGGGCGAATCCCAAGCGGCTGGATGTGCCGGGGGTGCAGCATCTGCTGGGGCAGGGCCTGGGCTACTCGCTGACGACCTTCGCCCACCAGGTGAGCGGGCAGCGGGTGGCGGTGATTGGCGCCACGCCCCGAACATTTCGCGGCATCGCCGAGATGCTCGGGACCGCCCAGCATATCTATCTAATCACGCCGTACGCCAGCCTGCCCGAGTCCTCGATCACCCTGGCGCTGCATCGATCGGCGCAGCTTGAGGTGCTGACCAACGCGAAAGTGCGCGATATTCTGGGCTTCAATAGCGCGAAATGCGTGGTGATTGAGCGCGGCGAGGAGATCAAACAGCTTCAGGTCGATCGGGTGTTTGTTGATCTGGGCCTGCAGCCGAATACCCGCTTCGTGCAGGAGCTTGGCATCACCGACCCCGACGGCTTTGTGATTGTCGATGAGTTCAATGCGACGTCGATCCGCGGCCTGTATGGGGCGGGCGATGTCACAACCAGCATCTTTGGCGAGCAGGTTCTGATTGCGATTGGCGATGGTGTGCGCGCCGCCGTCAGCGCCTACGAGTACATCCTGACCGAGCAGCTTCACGAGGTCGCGGCATAAGGCCCGACCAGCTAAGCGCAGCCAGCCCCGCCGAGCTAGGGACACCTCGGCGGGGCTGGTTTTTTTAGGCTTTTACACCCGCCGAATCCGCCGCACGGTGCTCTCAAAGTCGCCCAGGTCGATCTGGAGGCCCGCCTGCATCCAGGCCTGGCCGGAGCGGGCGGGGCCGCAGCCGTCGACGGTGTACTGGGCGGCCGGGTCGAGGCCGCGCAGGCGCAGCGGCGGCAGGGTGATCGGGTCGGGGAGGTGGGTGCGAAAGACAAACAGCACCGCCTCGGCCTGATCTTTGCTGACGTACTGGAGCGCGGAGAACGGGTGGGCCTGGGCCGAGCGCAGCCGATACAGATCGCCGAACTGGATGATCGGGCGGATGGCTTTGTACAGCTTAATCCAGCGGGCCGCCTCTTTGCGCTGCGGGGCGCCCCAGCGGCCCAGGTGGGCGCCGATGCCGAGCGAGCCGCACATGCTGACGTGGAACCGAAACGCTAGCGAGCGCTGCTGCTCCAGGGCATCGGTGACCCAGGCCTCCATCGTGCTGGCCGGGAAAATGTGCGAGAAGCCCTCCTGGATCGCTAGCCGGGCGGCGGCCTCGGTGTTGTCGCTGATCCAGATCTGGTCGGCCAGGCCCAGGATTTGCACATCGGCGCGGCCGCCACCGCCGGAGCAGCTCTGCCAGACCACCTGCGGATGGCGCGCCTTCAGCGTCCCCCAGACGTGCAGGAGGCCTTGGACGTAGCGCACCCACAGCTCGCGCTGCTCGCCCTCGGCGTCGGGCCAGCCTGGCTCGCTGGCGTTGCGGTTCATATCCCACTTGATAAAGGCGATCGGATGCTCGACCAGCAGGCGATCGATCATCGTGATCAGGTACTCCTGCACATCGGGGCGGGCCAGATTGAGGATCAGCTGGTTGCGGGCCTCGGTGCGGGCGCGGGTCGGGAAGTGAATTACCCAGTCCGGGTGGGCGCGGTAGAGATCGCTGTCGGGGTTGACCATCTCTGGCTCGATCCACAGCCCAAAATCCATCCCCAGCTCGTTGACCCGCCGGGCCAGCGGCGCCAGGCCCTCGGGAAACTTCTGGGCGTCTGGCCACCAGTCGCCCAGGCCGGCCTGATCGCTGTTGCGCCCGTGGAACCAGCCGTCGTCGACCACAAACAGCTCCACGCCGATTGCGGCGGCGTGTTCGGCCAGCGCCGTCTGCGAGGCCTCGTTGACATCGAAGCCGGTCGCCTCCCAGGAGTTGTACAGGACCTTGCGCAGCTGCTGCGGGTGCGGCACCACGCTGGCGCGGATATAGTCGTGGAGGTGGCGGCTGGCGCTGCCAAAGCCGGCGGCGGTGTACCCGGCGATGCTGGCGGGCGTGGTGAAGGTCTCCCCAGCCTCCAGGCGCCAGGCAAAATCCCAGTCGCCGATGCCCATGCTGACGCGGGTGGAGAGAAAATCGGTGACCTCGGCCGACAGCTTCCAGTTGCCGCTCCAGGCCAGCACCCCAAACCAGACCTCGCCGTGGTCCTCGGTGGCGCTGCCGGAGTCCAGGGCAAACCAGGGGTTGTGCTGCTGGCTGGTGGTCAGGCGGCGGCTCTCCAGGGTTTTGATCCCGTGGATCAGGGTTTCGCGGCGCAGATGCATCTCATCAAGCCAGCGCCCGGTGACGTGGGTCATGCGGTAGTTTTCGCCCGGCGGCAGATGCCACTGGGCCGACCAGATCCGCTCGAGCGTAATCGGGGTGTCGCCGTGGTTGGTCGCCGTGACCCAGCGCTCGATCAGGTCGTGCTCCAGGTGGACGCGGTAGTGCAGTGTCAGGCGCAGCGGGTAGTGATCGTCGCGCAGGTGGATCGCCAGCTCGTGCGCGTGCACATCGGCGCGGTCAAACCCCAGCACAACATCGCGCACACCATCGGCGAAGGCTACCTTGAGACACGGATCGATATACTTCACCCCGCCGTGGCCGGGATATTCCTCGCGCAGCACCTGGCCCGGCCCATTGAACGAGGCCCAGCCAATCGAGTCGGCGGCCGCGGGATAGTCGCTGAGGGCCGGCAGGCGGGCGCCCCAGTAGCGGTGGACCAGCATCCCGGCCTGATTAAGCCCCAGGGCATAGCCGGTATTCTGCGTCTCCAGCACCCAGCCCTGGTCGGTTGTCTGAATGGACATGCGGATCCTCACTGATACTTCAGGGCTTGCGCCCAGAACATAGAAGCAAAACGTTGGGCTAACGGGCCTTGCGCAGCCGATACATGGCGTGCTCAAGGCCAACCTGCAAGGTGCTGAAAGCCTCAATGCTGCTCAGATCGAGGCCAAGCTGCACCACGGTCTGGGCGACCTCGGGGGTGATGCCAACCAGGAGCGAGCGGGTGCCGAGCAGCTGGGCCGCCTGGGTGGCCTGGAGCAGATGATGGGCCACATGGGTGTCGACCACGGCCACACCAGTGATATCAATGATCAGAATCTGAGCGTGCGAGCGGGTAATCTCAGCCAGCATCGCCTCCATAATATGCTGCGCCCGCACCGCATCAATCGTTCCGATCAGCGGGAGCACCAGAATGTCCTCGCTGATCGGCATAATCGGTGAGGAAAGCTCCTGGATCATCTGGCGCTGGGCGGTGATGACTTTTTCCTGCAGGCGGCGCTGCGAGGCATTGCTCTCGGCCAGCGCCCGAATGATGTCCGGCAAAATTGAGAGCTCATTGAGCGCGACGGTCAACAGGTTGGCGGCGGTGATCAGGCTGGTCGGGGTATCCACTGTGGCCGCAACCGGGGTGTGCTGGAGGATCTGGACGATCGTGGTCATGGCCAGCTGGCCGGTGCGCCGGGGCGCCAGGTCGACCGTGGACACCAGCGTCCCCTGGTGGATGGCCTGAAGCGCCTCGGGGCTGCCATCAATGCCAAAGACCAGCACCTGCCCGCTGCGCCCGGCGGCCGCGACCGCCTGAACGGCGCCGAGGGCCATCTCATCACTGTGGGCATAGATCGCGGTCAGCGCGGGGTAGTCGACCAGGATGCTCGCGGCCGCCTGAGCGGCGCCCTCGCGGGTCCAGCCGACCTCCACCGTCTGCACCACCTGAATGGCTGGATGGGCGGCCACAACCGTCGTGAAGCCCTCGGCGCGGGGGCTGCTGTTGGTTCCAGAGATATGCAGCACCTGGCCCTGGGCGTCGATGCGCTCAACCAGATGGCGGGTGGCGACCTCGGCGGCGAGAAACAGATTGGCCCGCACATCGCATTTGGCAAAGCCTAGCGGCTGCATATAGCCGCTTTCGCAGGTAATAATCGGAATCCGGGCCAGCTTTGCCGCCGCAAGCGCCGCCATAAATTCAGGGTGCTGATCGCCGATTGGCGCAATGATGAGCGCATCGACCCGCTCGGCGACAAAATTTTGCACAACCGCGGCCTGGTCACTAGCAGTGATTGCGGAATACACCTCAAGCTTGACGTTGATCTGCAGGGCTGTCTCACGGGCGCCCTGCTCCATCAGCGCCCAGAACACAAAGCGTGTGTCGTTGATGGCAAAGCCGATCCGAGGACGATGTGAGGATTGCGTCATGAAGTTGACCCTCTGCTATACACCCGGACTCGTGGAAGTGGATACATTATAATACTCAATCCGTGGTATCGTGCAATGAGTGGGCTGACCGCAGCGCTCGTGGGGGTGAACGTTTGTACTATCTAGGGTTGGCCACTTGGCGCGCCTTGGCAGGAGGGGTGGATTCAGCGTGATCGAGAGTTTTATGCACTACGTTGTGGGTCAGCGGCGCGAGCGCCTGATTATTATTGCCATCCTGGCGCTTGGATTAGGGCTCCGCATCGTCGATCTCAATAGCCCGATTTGGGAGGATGAGTCCGCCAGCTGGGCAATTTCGACAACCCAGCCCTTTGCCGCAATGTGGCGGAATTCGCTTTCTGACCCCAGTCCGCCGCTCTACTATATGCTTCTATATGCGACAAATCTCGTCTTTGGGGTGGATAGTGTCGGCCTACGTCTGCCATCGCTCATTCTAGGATGGCTGTGTCTGTGGGTGTTGGATCTCATTGCCCGCCGGATGGACTTTAAGTTTATTGATCGCTGTATTATTCTGACCCTGGGCGCCGTGTCGCCAATGCTGATTTATTATTCCCAGGAGGCGCGATCGTATTCGCTGCTGGCTTTTTTAAGCCTGCTTTCATTCTATTTCTTCCTTGGGTGTCTCGATCGATCGCGCTGGATCGATAGCCTGGGATATGCTGTATCCATATCGCTGCTGATCTTCGTGCATCGCTATGGGCTCTTTTTTATTTTCACCCACATGCTCTGTCTGATCGCCGCTAAGAAATTTAAGCTGATGCTCCGTCTGGCGGCGCTCTGCGCTCTGCCAGGGTTGTTTTTCCTAAAAATAACGGTCGAGAATTTTAGCTATGCTTCTTCGGGCACGCAGTCGACTGGCTTGACCCTGCCACTCTTATTTGATGTCCTCAATATCGGCGTGGTTGGCTTTGATCGTGCCTCAAGTACAACCAATATTGCGGTCGTGGCCTCCTCTGAAGGGCTGTCAGGCCGTCTGGTCGCGCTGATTGGAAGTGCGATCATTATGGCGGTGCTAGCCCTCACGATCCGGCAACGCGGCACGTATACTGCGGCCCAGAAATACCACGTAGGCGTTGTCTGGATGTGTTTTAGCGTGCCGGTAGCGATTGCGTTTCTGGCTGGAACAGCGCTATCGCCACGGCCACAGTGGCTGCTGCGCGGACTGATTTATATCTGGCCGATCTACTATCTGATAGTTGGGTTTGCTGTGCAGCGGGGTGGCTATCGCTATCTGCTGGTGGGGTGTATCCTGATCTTGAACTGTGGGTCGCTGTATGTCTACTATGCACACTATACCCGGCTCGCCCAGCACCAGGCCTTTGCGTATTTACAGCGCCATAGCGGAGCCAATGACTTGATTGTTGCCAGCCCCTGGTATGCCTATGAGCTTACAGCGTACTACTATGGCGGCGCGGCGACAGTGGTGAGTTTTGTAGGGCCGAATCAATGGATTGTACCGCAGGCCGACGCCCATGTTCGCCAGTTTGACGTGCTGGAAGACCCCCCAGTCCGAACCGGAAACGTGTATGTTTTTTATGCAGAATCGACCAGTCTGGCGGCTATGTTCCCCAACAATCCAATCTATTTCTATGATCAAACGGCCCAGACCTACAAGCTTTTTGGGCGACCTCGCGCGGAAGCGCCGCAGCGCGATCCGAGCGTTCGGTCTGCCCGCGGCTTAGCGCATTCGTGCGCTAAGATCCCGCTGATCGCGCTATTCAGTCGCCACCGGGCTGCTTGTCCGTAGGCTAGGGCGCACCGATGCCGAGCGCCTCGCGCAACGCCGTGCCAGATCAGGACATCATCACCTGGCGCAGGCTGGAGCGCAGCATCTCCATGGTGAAAGGCTTGGCCAGAAAGCGAATCCGGCTGGTGTTGCCCAGCACGTCGTCAACATCCTCCTGGCTGTAGCCGCTCATCAAGAGCACTGGCAGCGTGGGCTGAATCGCCCGGGCCCGCTGGATAATCTCGCTGGTCGGCAGATCCGGCAGGGTCAGATCGAGCAGGATACACGCGAGCGGCGCGTCGGCCTGCTCGATCTGGGCCAGGCCCGCGCCGCCAGTGTCGGCCAGCAGCACCGTGAAGCCAATCTGGACCAGCAGGCGCTGGAGGACCTGCCGGACCATGGCCTGGTCGTCGATCACCAGCACCGTGCCGTGGCCGGCCCAGCTTGAGGTTGGTTTGGCGGCGCTCTCGGCCTGGGCGACCTCGGCGCTGGCGGGCAGGACAACCGTGAAGCTGGTGCCCGTGCCGACGGCACTGTTGAGCAGAATCGTGCCGCCGTGGGTGCGAATATTCCCCATCACGGCGGCCAGGCCCAGCCCGCGCCCGGCAAACTTGGTGCTAAAGAACGGCTCGAAGATCCGGGTACAGGTCGCCTGATCCATCCCCAGCCCGGTATCGGCAACCTCCAGCACCACATACGAGCCGGCCTCCAGCGCCACGCGGGTCAGGGTCGCGGTGGCGGGCATCGCGGGGAACGTGCGCGTCGCCGTGCGAATAGTGATCGATCCGGCGTTGCTGGCCACCGCCTCGGTCGCGTTGACGATCAGGTTGAGGACGATCTGGTGGATATGGCCGGGGTCGCTGCTGATGGCCGGCAGGCTGGGCTGAAGCTCCAGCGCGACGTGAATGTTCTGGAGCAGGCTGCGGCGCAGCTCGTCAAGCACGTCGCGCACCACCTTGTTCATATCGACCAGCTGCACCGACAGCTGCGTGCGCCCGGCATAGGCCAGCAGATGCTGGGTCAGCTCGGTGGCGCGATGGCAGATGGTCTCGATCTGCGCCAGCGCGTCGTCGATCAGCGCCGTATTGCCGCTGTCCAGGCGGCCAAGCTGGGTATAGCCAAGGATCCCGGTCAGCAGATTGTTTAAGTCGTGGGCCACGCCGCCGGAGAGCACATGCAGCCGCTCCAGATGGCGAATCTCCTCCTGGCGGCGCTGCAGATCCAGCCGCTCGTGTTCGGCCTGGCGGCGGGCGGACGCATCGCGAAAGACCATTACCGTCCCGAGCGTCGGGCCGGCCTCAAGCTGAATCGGGGCCGCGCTATTGTCGATCCAGGTCTCGCTGTTGTCGGGCATGCGCAGCAGCAGATCATGGTTGAGCTGCATTCCGGCGCCGCCGTTGAGGACCATCTGGACCGGGTGCGCGTCAAGCGGCTGCTGGGTCTGCGGGTCGTAGAGCGGAATCACCGCGGTGACCGGCTGGCCAATCGCCTGGCTGGGCTGGGTTGCCAGCATCTGGGCGGCCACGCTGTTCATATAGGTGACCTGCGCGGCCTGATCGGTGGTGATCACCCCATCGCCAATGCTCTCCAGGGTCGTCCGAAACCACTGCTCGCTGATCTTCAGCTGCTGATCGTGGGCGTGGCGGGTCAGCGCCATCTCGATCGTGGTCTGCAATGTCCGATCATCAAACGGCTTGACCAGATAGCCGTAGGGCGTGACGGTGCGCACCCGCTGCCAGGTATCCTCGTCGGCGTAGGCGGTCAGAAAGACGATCGGCAGATCGCTCTCGGCCCGGATCTGCTCGGCGGCGGCCACGCCATCGATGCCGCCCTGAAGGCGAATATCCATCAGCACCAGGTTGGGCGGCTGACGGCGCACCTGCGCGATCGCGTCCATTCCGGTGTGGCTGACCGTGACCTGATAGCCCATAAACGTGAGGGTGGCTTCCAAATCCATTGCGACGATCTGTTCATCTTCGACGACGAGGATGGCGATAGGCGCTATCATAGATGGTTCTCCTTGCTGACCAGCGGAATGGCGATGTGAAATGTGGTTCCGGGAGGGCCGCCGATCACTAGCTCGCCGCCGATCTGGCTCACCAGCCGGTGGACCAGCTGCAGGCCCAGGGACATTATTTCGGCATGGTCACGCTTGGGCGGTAAGCCAACCCCATCGTCCTGAACGACCAGGTTGATCCTGGTCGGGGAATGCTGCGCCCGAATCGTAATCCGGCCGTGGCGATCGCCGGGGAAGGCATATTTGAGGCTATTCGAGAGCAGCTCGGTGAGAATCAGGCCCAGCGGCGCCGCCATATCAATCGTCAGCACCAGATCCGAGTCGATCGCCTGGGTGAGCTGTACCTGGCCGTGCGGCACCGGGTACGAGCGCAGCACAACCGCCGTGAGCTGCGCCACATAGCGGGCAAAGTCGATATGGGCCAGATCGTGGGCGCCATACAGCTGCTCGTGGACCAGCGCCATGGCCTGGACGCGGTTCTGAGTATCCCGAAACTGGTCTTTGATCGTCGCATCGGTGAGGGGCAGCGCTTGCAGGCGCAGGAGACTAATAATCACCTGAAGATTGTTCTTCACGCGATGATGGACCTCTTTCAGCAGCACTTCTTTCTCGGCCAGCGAGTCCTGCAGCTGGGTCTGGGCGTTGCGATACGCGGTCATATCGACAAACGAGGCCACCACGCCCACGGTGGCATGCAGCGTCGGATCGGACAGCGGCTGCGCGTTGATTGAGATCCAGGTGGTGCTGCCGTCGGGCTTCCGAACTCCCATCGGGACATCGCGCAGGGGCTGGCCGGTGCGCAGAGTCACCGTCGCCGGGTGCTCCTCACCAGGAAACGGGCTGCCATCGGGATGGATCGTGTTCCAGAGCGGATCGGTGGGGGTGGCGCCTTCCATCTGCTCAACCGTCAGGCCCAGAATCTCGGTTGCCGCCACGTTGGCGCTCTCGATCGTCCCGTCCTGGCGATGGATGACGATGCCCTCGCCCATGGCCGCCACCACCGACTGATAGCGCAGATTGTCCTGGCGGGCCTGATCCTCTATCTTGCGGCGGGCGGTCACATCAAGCGACACGCCAAGATAGCCCCTGATCGCACCCTTGGCGTCATGGATTGGGGTTATCTGGACGATCACCCAGTTCACCTGGCCATTCGGCAGGCAGTAGCGATACTCCTGATCAAAGGGCTGGGCGGTCTGTATCATCTCGGCCCAGGCCTGAAGAACCCGCGCATGATCGGCGGGGTGCAGGGCTTTGATCCAGCCGTCCTGCATGGCCTCGGCCTGCGACAGCCCGGTGAGGCTCTGCCAGCAGTCGTTGACAAAAATGCGGCCGCCGCCGACATCGGCTTCAAAAATACCCACCGGGGCCAGGTCCACCAGCATGCGATAGCGCTGCTCGCTCTCGTTGAGCGCCTGCTCCATGGTTTTGCGCTCGGTGATATCGTGAATGGTGGAGAGCATGGCCACGCGCTGGCCGCGCTCCAGTAAGAATGACACTCGCGACTCAACGATGCGCTGGGAGCCATCGCGGCGGATGACGGGTGACTCAAAGCTGGTTTCCGCGGGGGCGGTCCAAAATGCGGCCTCGTATTCGGCCATTGCCCAGGTCCGTAGCTCCTCGGGGAAAATAATGGCAAAATCATGTCCGATAACCTGGTCTTCTGTATAGCCATACAGCTCCAGGTAGGCTCGATTGGCCTCCAGCACAACCCCGCGCTGGTCGGAGAGCACCATTGCATCGTTGGTTGCCGCCCAGATCGTTCGATAGTGGGATTCGCTGGTTTCGAGCAGTGCGTGGAGCAGCCGCTGGGACGTGCTCGCCGGCGGTGTCTGCTCGTCCGCTCCACGCGCTGGGCCAGGCGGTGGGGTGGGCGTGACCAGCCTTCCAGCCGGGTGGATCTGGGCCAGCAGCAGGAGGCCCGTGAGGGCGCCAGCCTGATCGTAGAGCGGCAATAAGCTCCAACGGTAAAAGGAACGCTGGATCCCCGATGTCAGCAGGACGCTTTTGTGGCTGGCCTTATAATGCGCGCCCGTCGTGATCACTTGGGCGACGATTTCCTGAATCGCTGTGTTAGCGACCGTAGCAAAAAGCTCGCCTAATGCTACATCCTCCAGCGTGTCGCGCTGCCAGCGGTCATCGAGGAGATCAAGAAACTGTTGATTGTGGCGCCGACAGCGATGCGGCGGGCGGACATCAAACAGCGCCAGCTCAACGGCCAGAATCTCGAACATTGTTTCCAGTGAGATTGTTGGGGTAGAGAGCGGCGGCGATGGGAGTGAGGCGGCGTTGGCGAAGGTCGGGGCCGGCTCAGACATAGCGAACCTCCTCATCTGAACGCTGTTTTGGATGAGTCGGGTTATGTGGGGGAGGGAAAAACTATAGACGCTTGAAAGGCCAGCGATCTCATGCTACAGCCCGCTCAGTATAGCATAGTTGGGCTGGCCTTTCGGGGTGTTTTGCGCTGTGGAGGGGTGATTTAGGCCACACTTCAGGGGGGATTTTAGGCTGGTTTGAACCGGGCCGCCGATGATGCTATGATTTCCGAACCGGCACTCCGACCACGATCGAACGACTGAACTATTCACAGCGAGCTACGAGGAGATCTATGGCACGCTACACCCAGACGATTCGCAACCACACCTACACCTTTGGCGATCTCAAAACGCTGCTGGCGGCGGCGACGCCGGAGCGCTCCGGCGATGTGCTGGCTGGTGTGGCGGCCAGCAGCGCCGAGGAGCGGGTGGCGGCCCAGCTGGCCCTGGCCGATCTGCCGCTCAGCGCCATTTTGAACGAGCCGCTCATCCCCTACGAGACCGACGAGGTCACCCGGCTGATCCTGGACAACCACGACCGCGCCGCCTTTGCGCCGATCAGCAGCCTCACGGTCGGGCAGCTGCGCGAGTGGCTACTGGCCTACACCACCGATGCCGCCGCGCTAACTGCGGTCGCGCCGGGGATCACCCCGGAGATGGCGGCGGCGGTGAGCAAAATCATGCGCAACCAGGATCTGATCGCGGTCGGCCGGAAATGCCAGGTCGTCAGCGCCTTTCGCACCACGCTGGGGCTGCCCGGCCGCCTCTCCTCGCGGATCCAGCCCAACCACCCCACCGACGACCCGCGCGGCGTGGCGGCAGCGATCCTCGACGGCCTGCTGTACGGCTGCGGCGATGCGGTGATCGGCATCAACCCGGCCACCGACAGCCCCCAGGCGATGGTCACGCTGCTGACCCTGATCGACGACCTGCGCCAGCGCTACACAATCCCGGTGCAGTCGTGCGTGCTGGCCCACGTCACCACCGCAATCCAGGCGATCGAGCGCGGCGCCCCGGTCGATCTGGTCTTCCAGTCGATCGCGGGCACCGAGGCGGCCAACCAGAGCTTTGGGATCAGCCTGGCGCTGCTGGCCGAGGCCCGTGATGCGGCGCAAGCGCTCAAGCGCGGCACCGTCGGCAGCAACGTGATGTATTTCGAGACCGGCCAGGGCAGCGCGCTCTCGGCCAACGCCCACCACGGCGTCGATCAGCAGACCTGCGAGGCGCGGGCCTACGCGGTGGCGCGGGCCTTCCAGCCGCTTCTGGTCAACACCGTGGTCGGCTTTATCGGCCCCGAGTACCTCTACGACGGCAAGCAGATTGCCCGGGCGGCCCTGGAGGATCACTTCTGCGGCAAGCTGCTGGGCCTGCCGATGGGCTGCGATGCCTGCTACACCAACCACGCCGAGGCCGACCAGAACGATATCGACTCGCTGCTGGTGCAGCTGGGCGCGGCTGGCTGCACCTATCTGATGGGCGTGCCGGGGGCCGACGACGTGATGCTGAACTATCAGAGCACGTCGTACCACGATATTCGCTTTGTGCAGACGACCCTGGGCCTGCGCCCGGCGCCGGAGTTCGAGGCCTGGCTGCGCCAGACCGGGATCACCGATCAGCAGCACCGTCTGGTCGATAGCAACAATGTGGTTGTGGGCGCGCTGGCGCAGCTGGGCGCTGGCGACCCCGCCGATCAGGAGCCGCGATGAGCGATGAGATCGAGATTATCCCGCCGGATCCGTGGCAGCCGCTGCGGCGCTACACCAACGCCAGGATCGGCCTGGGCCGGGCCGGCGACAGCCCGCCGACCGCCGCGCTGCTGGCATTTCAGCTCGACCACGCCCAGGCCCGCGACGCCGTCCACGCCGCCCTCGACCCCGCCGCGCTGGGCCAGGAGCTGGCCGCCCACGCCGCCGTGCTGCTGGCCCACAGCGCCGCCGCCGACCGCCCGACCTACCTGAAGCGGCCCGACCTCGGGCGCACGCTCAGCGCCGCCTCCCGCGAAATCCTGACGGCCTACGCCGGGCAGGCGCCGGGTGGCTACGACGTGGTGTTTGTGGTCGCCGATGGCCTGTCGGCGCTGGCGGTTCAGCGCAACGCCGGGGCGCTGCTGGCGCTGACCTGCGCCGCGCTGCGCGAGCAGGGCTGGCGGATCGGGCCGATCGTGGTGGTGGAGCAGGGCCGGGTGGCCATCGGCGACGCCATTGGCGAAATCCTTGGCGCCGAGCAGGTGGCGGTGCTGATCGGCGAGCGACCCGGCCTGAGCGTCGCCGCCAGCCTGGGTGTGTACCTGACCTACGGGCCACGGCCGGGGCGCAGCGATGCCGAGCGCAACTGTATCTCCAACATCCACGCCCACGGCCTGAGCGCCGCCGCCGCCCAGCAGGCCCTGGTCTACCTGCTGGCCGAGGCGCGCCAGCGCAAGCTGACCGGGGTGGCCCTGAAGGACACCCGCGAGCGCCAGCTTGACGCCCGCCCGCCGCCGCAATTTGGCCATGCCGAGCAGGACGGGTAGCGGCGAAAACAAAAAAAGTGCGACGAAAATCTTCTTTTCTCGTCGCACTTTTTTGTTATTCAATTTGAATCTAGAGTGTCAGCGTCGTCTCATCTTCTCTGTTGAGTCTAAGTAGTCCTGCGTAACGAATTTCAATAGCTGCCCAAAGAGCATTCGCATTCAATGGTCGTATTCCAGCAATTAAGTTATTACGGTGAAGCTCCGCCATTTCGCGATCAATATCCATTGAATCAATGATACCCACAGCGTTCTGGAGTTCCTCAAATGTTATTGAGGTAGGTCTGGCATAAGTATCATTGACATCCTGCGTTAGATCCGCAATAGCAGTAAGTAATTGTAGACCAATCGGAGAAACATTTATTTTTTTAGATATGAAATGAAGTGTGTCACGTTGCTCTGGAAATGCTAGCCCACTGCGTGTGACCTTATACCAATTCACAGGGTTTGAGGCTTCTAGAACACGATGTAACTTAAGTTCTTCCATCGCATATTGAACTGCATTTCCAGGGATTGTTTCTCCTTCACCTGCAATATGTTGAGCTACAGTGTCTACAGTAACACCAAGGTACTCTGTGTTCGGATCACTTTTATACACATCTAAAACTGCCTGCCAGACTTTGTCACACCATTGAACATAGTTCATTGTACCCCTCTCAAGCTTTATGATCTTGAATAATTGTAAGATTTGTAGTATAGCAGCAACTCTTAGAACAAGGAAATATAGTTCATAATTCCCCCTCTCACCGACGCTGTCGTCCCATCTCTTGGTACATTAGAGCGGGGAAGTAGTGAGTCTGATTTCTACCAGGAGGATATCTTTAAGTTTACATAAAAGTAATTTTCTAGACAAACTATACTTTAGGGGGTGCAGGGGGATGAAAACCCTGTGTTCCCCGCCTTGAGGCGGGGCGGAGGGGTGGTGAATCATAAGTATCCACGTATTGAAATGATAATCTATAACCCTGTTACGAGAGCCTTGAATAAGATATAACCACTACAGCGCCAGCGTGGCCTCGTCCACCGCCAGCAGGGCCGCGCCGGGCGGCGTCCCGATCTGCTGGGCGAGCAGCCGAACGGCCTGGTTGATCTGCTGGCGGTCGTGGGGCTCGGGGATGCCGAGCGCCGCGCCGCGGGCGATCATCTGGGCGTGGCGCCACAGCACCTGGGTGCGGGCCGGGTCGGCGGTGGCCTGGGCGATCTCGTGGAGGGTTTTGAGCAGGCGCAGCGTCACCGCAACCTCGCTGCTGGCGTACTGCCGAATCTGGCTGAACGCGCCGTCGACCAGCTGCTCAAACGTCACGCCCTGGGCGATCACCCGCAGCCGCCCGGACTGGTCGTAGCGATACAGCTCCGGGTCGCTCCGTCGGGCCGCCTGCACCAGAATATTCCCCAGATAGTCGATACAGTTCACCGCGGTGCTGGGATCGTTGATCGCCGGTGAGATCGCCTTGAGCGCAATATCGACCAGCTGGCGAATGCCGAACAAGATATCGTCGAACAGCGTGCGCTCGCTGCCAATCTCGAACACATCCTGCAGAGCCCGAATCTCGTCATCGCCCAGCTCGTGTTCGGGCCAGATCCGCAGCAGGCTATTGCCCTGCGGCACAAAATCGCCAATCGCCCGCTCCAGCCGAATCAGCCGATCGTGCTGGCAGGCCAGGCCCAGCAGCGCGACGGGATCGATCTCCTGGATGTAGCCGGGCTTGGGGGCGGCGATCGGCGCTCCCGGCGTGGTGGGCAGCGGCGGCGCGGCGGCAGCGGGCGGCGGGGCGGGCTGGCCGAGCTGCTCCGGGAACAGCTTATCCAGCAGGGCGACGGTTTTCTCACCGGCCCCGGCAACAATCGTGTTGGCCTGGATCGCCTCGGCGATGTGGTGGATAAAATAGATGAAGGTGCCAATGCTCAGCAGCGTCAGCAGCACCGCGACCGCGATCGAAACAACCGGCACGAACAGGCTATTGTTGGTGTCGCTGATCCGCCCGAGCACCAGCAGGCTGTAGATAAACGTGCCGATAAAAATCCCCAGCACATACTGCGAGGTCGAGTCGCGCATGAAATTGCGGATGATTCGCGGGGAAAACTGCTGCGAGGCCAGCACCAGCGCCACCATAATGATCGAAAACGTCACCGTTGTTACCGTCAGCATCGAGCTGGTGATCGACGACAGCAGCGCGCGGGCGTCGTCGGCCCCGGCGTTGAGCAGCGCAAAGCTCGAAACGCCCAGCGCCCGATCGACCGCGACCATCGCGACCGCCAGCCCGGCGGCGGCCACGCTCAGCAGGGTTGGCCGAAACCACAGCGAGGACTCAAGCCGATCCCAGCGGGCCTGCACCTCAAGGTGAATGCGCATCGTCAGCCTTAATCTGCCTGCCCACGCAGACACTAAAATCTCCGCGCCGATAAGGTATTGGGGCTAGGGGTTTGTCCCAAGCCGCTGGGAGGCCCAGAATCTGGCCCGCTCCTCGGCAAACCAGGTCAGCAGCGCCGCCGCCCCGGCCACACCACGGACCGTGATATCGCAGGTCGCGCGCACCACCTCGGGCGTCTCGGCGCTGAGCACCCCGATCGCCAGGGTCTGCAGGCCGGTGGTGCGGGCGTAGTGCAGGGTCATAAAGCCATCGACATCGGTGGTGTCATCGCCGAGGAAGATCGCCCCATCGAGCGCGTCGGCGCGGAGCAGATCGGCCAGCGCGCTGCCCTTATTTAGCTGGAGCGGCGGCCGCAGCTCGAAGATCATCCGCCCAGGCCACAGGCGCAGCCCATGCTCCTGACAGATCGCGGCCAGCCAGGCGCCCAGCAGCGCCGCCGCCGCCGTCTGGTCGGCGGCCAGGCGATAGTGAACCGAGGCGGTCACGCCCTTGTTCTCGATCAGCACGCCCTCGGGCAGATCGTAGCTCTCCAGCGCGGCCAGGGCCGCCGCGACCGCCGCGATATAGGGCACGGCCGAGGGCGCGGGCATGGTCACGCCGTCGGCCCACCACTCCAGACCGTGGTTGCCAATGTAGCGCAGCCCGGCGAGGCCGACCATGGCCTGGGCGTCGGCGGCCGCCCGCCCGGAGACCGCCGCGACCCTGGCGCTGGTGCTGACCAGCCGCTGCAGCGCGGCGCGGCAGGCGCTGTCGACCACGGCGGCGGCGGGAGTTGGCGCGATTGGGCTGATCGTGCCATCGATATCGGTGAACACGCCGAGCCGCTGCACCTTCAGCAGCGGCTCCAGCGCAACCTGCACCTGCGGTGCTACGTCACTGCTCATCCATTCCCCTCCAGTCGAAACCAGTAGAATCCGTGGGGCCCGAGCGTCAGGAAGTAGGGCAGCTCGCCGATCTGCGGAAACGGCGTGTTGCCGATCATCTCGACCGGGCGCATGCCATGCAGTCCGCGCAGATCCAGCTCGACCGGCTGGACAAAGCGCGACAGGTTATTGACGATTAGCACCAGCTCAGCGTTGTAGCGCCGAATGTAGGCCAGGACTTTGTGGTTCTCGGGATACAAAAAGGCGATATCGCCGCGGCCAAACACCTGATAGCGCTTGCGAATCCGAATCAGCCGCTTCATCCAGTTGAGCAGCGAGCTGGGCGTGCGCTCCTGGGCCTCGACATTGACCGCCTGGTAGCCATAGACCGGGTCGGCGATCACCGGGCTGTAGAGCAGGGCGTAGTCGGCGCGCGAAAAGCCGGCGTTGCGGTCGCCGGTCCACTGCATCGGCGTGCGCACCCCGTTGCGGTCGCCAAGATAGATGTTGTCGCCCATGCCAATCTCGTCGCCGTAGTAGATGATCGGCGAGCCGGGCAGGGTCAGCAGCAGGCTGTTGAGCAGCTCAATCCGGCGACGGCCGTTATCCATCAGCGGCGCCAGACGGCGACGAATCCCAACATTGATCTTCATCCGTGGATCGGCGGCGTACTCGCGGTATATATAGTCGCGCTCCTCGTCGGTGACCATCTCCAGGGTCAGCTCATCGTGGTTGCGCAGGAAAATCGCCCACTGGCAGGCCTCGGGGACAGCGGGCGTGCGCTTGACGATATCGACAATCGGCCCGTGATCCTCCTGGCGCAGGGCCATGAAAATCCGCGGCATGACCGGGAAATTAAAGGCCATGTGAAACTCGTCGCCGTCGCCGAAGTAGGGCAGCACATCGTCGGGCCACTGGTTGGCCTCGGCCAGCAGAATGCGCCCAGGATAGTTCTCATCGACATAGCGGCGGATTTGCTTCAGAATCGCGTGGGTCTCGGGCAGATTCTCGCAGCTGGTGCCCTCGCGCTCGATCAGATAGGGCACGGCGTCGGCGCGAAAGCCATCGATCCCCAGGTCGAGCCAGAACTTAATCACCTTGAGCATCTCTTCGAGAACCGCCGGGTTATCGTAGTTCAGGTCGGGCTGATGACTGAAAAAGCGATGCCAGTAGTAGGCCCCCGCCACCGCGTCCCAGGTCCAGTTGGAGCGCTCGGTGTCGGTGAAGATGATCCGCGCATCCTGGTACTTCTGGTCGGTGTCGCTCCAGACATAGAAGTCGCGCAGCGGCGAGTCGGGCTGGCGGGCGGCCTGAAACCAGGCGTGCTGGTCGGAGGTGTGGTTGAGCACCAGGTCGGTCATCACCTTCAGGCCACGGGCGTGGGCGGCCTCGATAAACGACACCACATCGCCGAGCGAGCCGTAGGCCGGGTGGACCGTGTAGTAGTCGGCGACATCGTAGCCATCGTCGCGGCCAGGCGAGGCGAAAAACGGCAGCAGCCAGATACAGTCGACGCCCAGCGCCTTGAGATAGTCGAGCCGCTCGATCAGGCCGCGAAAGTCGCCGTTGCCATCGCCGTTGCTGTCGTGAAACGCTCGCACGTGAAGCTCGTAGAAGATAGCATCCTTGTACCAGTCGGTTGTTTCCAATGGGTGCTCCTTGAATAGACTTGCCAAAACACTGCTGCACAACCTGGGCCACGAGTCTGGCCCAGGCTGTGCATTATTATAGTTGAAGCGAGGATTCTAGTTCGACTCAGCCGGTAGGATTTTGGCGCTGGAGGAGCGGCTCATTTGATCGGGCTGGTCTGGGGATCGTCGAGCAGAAACACGTGAAAGATCCCCGCGACCAGCGTCTCTTGGCCCAGGGGGCGCAGCTTGGCAATCGTCGCATCGGTGTAGGCGATCACGAGCCGGGTGTTTCTATCCTCCAGCCAGCGCTGCAGCTCGCCAGGCGGCTGGGCGAAAACGCTCGGGTTGGTCAGATCGTCGAAGCCGCGGCTGCCATCAGGAAAAACCTTGATCCGGGGCTGCCGATCAAAGAGTACCTGGTCGGGGGTCTGGCTGGCCAGCTGGATCTTGAGATAGTCCCAAACTTTTGTCTCCACGAGAATTGTGTCGGCAGGCCCAAGGCTGCCCTGGTTACGCAGGCCGCCAATGTGCAGCCCAATCAGGGCAATATCTTCGCCAGGCTCCTGGATATAGGCGCCGATCTGGCGCGCATTGGCCATGATGTTCAGCCCTATGAAGATGAGCAGCACGGTTAGCCCAGCCAGCCTGCGGGCGCCCATGCGCTGGGCAATCTGCTGAATCGCGACAAACCCAAACGGGATCAGCAGGATTAAACTGCACACAATCAACCGAGCTGGATGATTATTCGAGATGACATATCGCAAAGTGCTGTTGATCATCAACGCCATCCCGGCCAACCACATGATCCCAATTAGTTTCACGCCGGGCATCTTTCTGATTACGATCCAGCCGATCGCCGCGATTGGCACGAAGATCCCTCCCAAGGCCACCAGACTGCGAGGTTGAGTCAATAATCGTTCGGCAACGCTCAGCTGGACGCCGGGATGGGTGGCAATCCAATAGTTTTTTGTCACATTGGCAAAGTAAAAAAAGTCACCGGCAAGGCTATATTGATAACCCAGCCAGAACACGGGAAAGACCCACGGGAGCACGGCGGCAATGGTGTCGATCCGGGATAGGTGTTGCCGTCGCAGCAGCGCGGTCACAAAGACATAGATGCTGAACGGAACCGCGTGCCCCCAGGCATCGAAGCGAAACATCCCGGCGGCGGCAAAACTTAGACCAGCCACCCAGATCCAGCGCCGCCGCTGGGTTTGCTGCCAGGCCAGGCTCATCCAGTACGCCACCGCAACGGCCGCAAAAAACAGCGGATCGACCAGGGCCGAGACGCTCAGCCAGACCACCCAGGGGATCGTCATTAGTGCGCTGACAACGCCGGCACAGAGCCACCACGAGAGGCCAAGTCGGCGTGAAATGCCCACCAGAGCGCCTGCGGTAAGCGTTGTCGCGCAGATATTGACCAGGTAGGGGACAGAGAGAAGATAGGGATACACGTACAACACTAAACCATTCAGCCAAAACTGAAGCGGCGGCCAGAGTGTCGAGGGAAGCAGAGTGCCCGTATGGGACTCCCAGGCGTAGAGCGTTCGATGATAGTCATCGGCCGAAAGCGCAAAGAAAAATTTCCCCGTCTGCTTGTGCCAGTACCATAGCGCTGGAGCAAGACAGCCGAGGAGAATGATAACCAGCCATAATCCAGGCTGGGCGGATATATGTTTTTTGGCCGCAGCCACGCTGAATCGATCGCGAATTCCATCCATGTTCTGCTCCAGTGCTGTTGGGCGCCTTGGCAGGCGGCTGGTGCTGCTGCTACTCTGCGGTCGGCAGCTGCAGCGGCGACCAGTATACCCTGGAATTAGCCACGCGGGGCCGGGCCAGAATCTGCTAGTCCGGCCCGGTTTCACGCCTGGGCCACGCGGCAATAAGCGAAGTTGTAAAGAATCCATTAATAGCGCTGTAGTATAGTGATGATCACTAGCTGATGTTCAGCTAGCATTTGCACAGCATCACGCTGCTGCCTGCACACGCGCTGGTCTTATTGTCATTATGAAAGGGTGGTCTGCTCATGCAACGACGATTCTCCAAGCTGATTATCAAGATGGTCATGGCGGTCGCTTGTTTAGGCCTGGTCTCGGCCCTGATGGTTCAGCCGGCGGCGGCGCTGGCCAACTGGCCGGTGCTGCGAGTTGGCGACTCGGGGGCGAATGTCACCACGATGCAGCATCTGCTGCGCCACCGGGGCTACACGCTGACCGTTGATGGCGCGTTTGGCCCTGGCACCGACACCGTCGTCAAGCAGTTTCAGACCGCTAACGGCCTGGTCGCCGACGGCATCGTCGGGGCCAACACCTGGACCAAGCTGGTCGTCACCCTGGATGTAGGGGCCAACAATAACGCCGTTCGCGGCCTGCAGGTGCAGCTGAACAAGTATGGCTACAACCTGACCGTTGATGGCGCGTTTGGCACCGGCACTCAGAACGCCGTCAACGACTTCAAGGCCAAGCGCTTTCTTGGTGGCGGCTCCACCGTCGGCGCCACCACCTGGCAGGAGCTGACCGGCGGCGGCGCTACCAGCGGCGGCACCCGCGCCCAGCTGGGGGCCACCATCCGCGACAGCAGCCGGATTGGCCTGGCCACCAGCCACCCATCGGGCGTTCTTGATAACGCCACCCCGCGCCAGAACATCGTCGACACCGCCAACGGTGGCGCCGCCAGCCGCTCATCCTACGGGAATGCCCCCGGCGGCACAGTGTTCCTGGACACCCGCATGCTGAACGGGATGATCACGCTGTCCAGCTCGTGGAGCTACTATGTCACCTCGATCGCTGGTGCCTCCCACAGCGCCACCTCACGCCACTACGACGGCGTGGCGGTTGATGTCGGCAGCATCAATGGCAGCCTGGTCAGCAGCTCGAACCCCTACCAGAGCGCCTTCCGCAGCAAATGTGCCTCCCTGGGCGCCACCGAGGTCCTTGGCCCCGGCGACTCCGGCCACAGCGGCCACATCCACTGCGCCTGGCCCCGCCCATAGTCGTTCGCGGCGGCAGCGTAAAGCTGCCGCCGCGATTGGTTTTAGCGAATTCTGAAGAAATGAGCACTGGAAAGGGGTCACGATGCTACGGTTGTGGATCGCGCGGACGCTGGCGGTGGTGGCCATGGCGAGCCTGGCGGCATGTGGCTCGGCGGCCTTGCCACCGAGCGGGCCAGCCGAAAGCGCCAGATCGACCCGAATTGCGCTGGTGCGCGATCCGCTGAATCTGGCCGATCTGTGGATCTCCGATGTTGATGGGGCGCAGGGCCAGCTGCTGGCCTCGCACGTCAGCGGCCCGGTCTGCGCCAGCGCCGCCGACCAGCTGGTGTACACGACGGTCGATCAGGCCGGCGTGGCCCAGCTGCAGCAGCTTGATCTGACCACCGCCGTATCCGCAACGCTGGTCAGTGATCCTGAGGCTGCCTTCGTCCAGCCAACCTGCAACCGCGAGCAGGTGGTGTATGTGCGCCGGTCGTACGATCTGGTCGACGATGAGCCAAGCCAAGCCGTGGTCTGGCGCACCCCGATTGAGCGCCCGGAAGCCAGCGTGCTCCACGGCGACAGCAGCAGCGGCGCACTCAATCCCCGCTGGTCGCCTGATGGCAGCGCGCTGGCGTTTGAGATCCTCGACGAGGAGATTCTGGCGATTATGCAGGCCGATGGCGTGCTGCGCCGGTTGGACATCAACGGCACCTACGACTGGTCGCCCGACAGCCGCAAGCTGCTGGTCGCCACCCTGGCCAGCCCGGCTGCCCCCAGCCAGCTGATCACGCTTGATCGTACCACCGGCACCACCGCAACCCTGCTCACCGCACCCGCCGCCGACCTCTATGACCCGCGCTGGCCGCCATCTGCATAATTTCACCCCGGCCGGATGCGTGCGGGCGCTGCACAAAGGCGATCGTCGCGCCATCGGGCGACCAGCGCGAATGCCAGCGCCCAGGCCCTGACCAGCGATCCAGCCTTCGATAACTT
>DAOTUS010000438.1:0-5423 GCA_034437415.1 Herpetosiphonaceae bacterium | reverse complement strand
GGCCCGAGAAGACCTTGTCGGGAATGCCGCCCGCCGCCGTCGCCACCACCGGCAGCTGGTGGATCATCGCCTCCAGCGTGACCAGCGACGATCCCTCGTACAGCGTCGGGTGGACGAAGAGGTCGGCCTGCTCGTACAGCGAGTGCAGCTCGGTGTCGTCGAGGCGGCCGACAAACGTCACGTGGGCGCTGATCTGCAGGCTGGCCGCCTGGGCCTCCAGGCTGGCGCGCTCCTTGCCGGTGCCGACCATCAGCAGGCGCCAGCGCGGCGGCAGCGCGGCGCCGAGGCTGGCCAGGGCCGCCAGCAGGTGATGGTAGCCCTTGTTGCGCTCCAGCCGGCTGACCGTGAGCAGCACCAGGTCGGCCTCGTCGAGGGCAAAGCGGGCGCGCAGCTCGCGGCCAACCTGGGGATCGACCGCCTCCAGCGACTCGCGCACGTCGATCGCCGAGGGCACCACGGCCACCCGCCGCTCGGGGACACCCAGCAGGCGCGGCAGGTCGTCGGCGGTGCATGCGTCGGTGGCGATGGCCCGGTCGGCCTGGCGGTGCGCCCACGAGTACTGGGCGCGAAACGGCGTGTAGGCCAGCCGCTTGCGCCAGTCCGGCCCTTTGTACTCCTCCATCCCGTGGGGGTTGGCGATAAACGGCGTCGGGCGGAGCGTCGGGTCGCGGCGGCGGAGCAGCGCCCAGCCCAGCGCGCACAGCCCCTGCGTATGCACGACATCAATCTCGCCCGCACGCACCAGCGGCGCGGCGGCCAGCGCCTCCTGCCAGCTGTAGACCGGATAGTTGAGCTGGCGCCCGACGATGCTGTTGGGGCGCAGGGCCGGCGAGGTGCGATCGTAGCGCAGCGTGTGCAGGCGAATCCGCTGGTTGTGCAGCAGCCGCTCGATCGCGTAGCCGCTGGCCGGGGCGTCGGCGGGGACATCCTGCACAAACAGGTCCACATCAACCCCCAGGTCGCTCAGGTGGGTGACCAGGTGGAAGACGTGGCGCTCGATCCCGCCGTAGCCGTGCAGCGGGTAGACCGCACGGGCCAGCAGCGCAACTCTCAGGGGTGATTCAGGTGACATAACAAGGCTTTCTTGATCTGCGAAGGAAAACGAAGCTTCTTTTTTGTCCACGAAGGCCACGAAGGGCACGAAGCTAGAATTTAGGGCCTTAGCGCCATGTACGGCGGGTCTCCGTACCCGCCGCCCTAGCCACTATCTACCACCCCACAGCCCCCGCAGCACCTGGGCGTAGACCTGCATTCGCTCGCGGCGCAGCGGGCGCTTGTGGCCCAGCAGCCACTTGGCGGCCTCGGTCAGCCAGTCGAGCGCGTACGATGCCAGCAGAAACGTGTGCAGCGCAGTGGCCACCGCCGGGCCGCTGGCCTGGGCGGCGTAGCGCAGCTTCGAGCGCTGAAAGGCCAGGTGCTTGCGGGCGGGCGCCTGCTCGCTGGATTTGCCCTCGTGGTGCGTCACCGCCGCCTGGGGCAGATACCAGATCGCGCCGTGCCGTGCTAGCCGCCGCTGCCACTCCAGCTCCTCGGAGTACATCCAGAAGCGCGCATCCAGCCCGCCGGCGTGGTCGATGGCGGTTCGGCGCACCAGCAGCGCGGCCCCGACCAGCCAGTCGACCAACTGCCGCTCGGCCGGGGCGACGTCGGCGACGTGGTAGCGCCGCGCCCAGGGGTTCGCGGGCCACCAGCGGGCCAGCAGGGTGCTCTCGAAAAAGTAGGTCGGAATCGTCGGAAAGCGGCGGCGCGAGGACTGAATCTCGCCGTCGGGATAGCGCAGCTGTGGGCCGACCACCGCCGCCGCCGGGTGCTCGGCGGTGAAACGGAGCAGCGTCGGCAGCGCATCCGCGATCAGCTCGGTGTCCGGGTTGAGCACGAAGATCCAGTGGCCGCGGGCATACTCCAGCCCGACGTTGACCCCGGCGGCAAAGCCCAGGTTCGACCCGGTCTCGATCAGCCGGACCTCGGGGAACTCGGCCTGCACCAGCGCCGCCGAGCCATCGTGCGAGGCGTTATCGACCACAATAATGTCGCAGCTGTAGCCGCTGCCCGCCAGCGAGGCCCGCACCGAGTCCAGACAGCGCCGCAACAGCTCGCCCACATTCCACGACACGATCACCACCGAGACGTCGGTGGCCGGGGATGCTTCAGGATCGCGCATTGTTTGCTCTCCTCCTAATCCAGCGAGGCCAGATCCCACTCTTCCGGCCAGTAGGTCGCCGCCGTCTGCCAGTGGCCATTGAACGCCCGCGGCCGGGTCAGCAGCCGATGGTCGAACGGCTGTCCAGCGATCTCATTCAGCCAGCTCCGCCAGCCCCCCGCCGCAATCCGGGCGCTCACCACCTGCAGCTCGGCCTCGATCGTCTGGCGCTGCTTGGGGCTGAGCAGGCCCGCCCGCTCGGCCTCGATCACCTCATCCTCGTCCTCGACAATAAAGGACACGCCATCGTTGGCCACAAAACAGTCCAGATAGAGGTCGGTCTGATAGACGCTGCCAGCCACCGTGTGCGCGGGCGTGGCGAAATCAACCCGCTCGACAATCACCTGGCCGTGGGGATCGTAGACCTGGGTGATGTTGAGCGGTCGCGAGCGCCACCACCAGGCCCGGCCGTAGGCCCGAAAGGCGCGATTGTCGAACAGGCGGGCGCGGGTGGTCCCGGCGCCCCAGCCAAGCACATCGATGATCCGCTGCGGCGTGCCGTGCGACCAGTCGAACACCAGCACCTCGGCATCATCGCGGATGACCCGGCCGGCGCCGTGGGAGTGAAAAATGTGGTGGCGGCCGTCAAAAAAACGGCGTCGATAATAGGTGTGGGGAAGTTGGCTCATTCGCTGTCCTACTATGGCTGTGGGCGTTCGCTTCGGGCTAGATATCACCCAGAGCCGCTCGCCGCTCGCGGCGTTCCAGTTTCCACAAATGCCAGTACGTCACCGCCTCGTACCAGCCCAGGGTCAGCGCCAGCACCAGGCCGAGCGCGCCATCGCGGTAGCCCCGCCAGGTCCAGAGGCGCCGCCAGATCGCCCGCAGCGGCTGGAGGATGATGTTCTGCGGTTTAAAGCGCACGCCGTTGCGCCGCAGCGTGGCGGCCTCGGCCAGGGCGTAGCGCCGCTGCTTCTGGCGCAGCTCCGGCCACGATTCAATGTTGATGTGGGTGAGATGTTCGTGGAGGTGGGCCTCGGCGCCCTGGAGCTGCACCAGCTCGTGGACCAGCCGCTGCTCATCGTAGCGGGCGCGCTCGCGGCGAACCAGGCGCAGCTGATGGTCGGGATACCAGCCGCCGCCACGTAGGGCCCGGCCCCAGTAATAGTTGAGGCGCGGGATCCAGTAGCCCGCCACCGCAGGCTCGCCGGGCTGCCGCCACCTGGCCTTGAGCGCGGCGATCTCCTCGGCCAGCGCCGCCGTGATCCGCTCATCGGCATCCAGGAACAGCACCCACGTGCCCTGGCACTCGTGCAGCGCCCGGTTGCGCTGGGCCGGAAACGAGCTAAACGGCGCCGCGATCACCCTGGCCGCGTGGGCCTGGCAGATCGCGGCGGTGCGGTCGGCTGTGCGCGGATCGAGCAGCACCACAATCTCATCGGCTACTGGCTGGGCCGAGGCGAGAGCTGCCGCGATATGGCGCTCCTCATCACGGGCGATGATCGCCACTGACAGCAGCATCTAGCGCGGCGCTTTCTTGCGCGCCAGATACACAATGCTATCGACAACCATCACCGAGCTGGCCGCAAACATCAGCCACAGCGCGCTGCCGGCGTTAAAGGCTGTATCGATATTGCCCGCCTGATATTCGCTCTCGCTGATGCCAGCTGCTAGGAGCAATAAACCGGAGAAGCCAAACAGCAGCAATCCAGCAATTAAATCTAGCGCACCCCAGAGCTGGCGACGTTTCCACAGCGCCATTCCACTAAATATCAAGCTCAACCCGGCCACAATCGGCAGTGCGACAAAGAGTCCGACAGCGCCAGGAATATCGAGAGTACTACCTTCAGCTATCTTGCCCAGCACATCCACAATGCTAACCGCCAGGGTAGCATCGTACAGTAACGGCAGAAACAGGCTGGCAACCAGCGCCAGCGAGCAGAGCAGCAGCAGGATTGCCGGGATCCGCCCGTTGGTGGCGGGAACGGCGGCGGTGGGCTGGACGGCGTAGCCTGCCGGAGCGTAGGCCTGGCGCTGGCCGCCATATTGGTACTGTTGCGGCGCCTGGGCGTAGGGCTGCTGGCCGCCATAGGGCTGCGGCTGCGGCGCCTGGGCGTAGGGCTGCTGTTCGCCATAGGGCTGCGGCTGCGGCTGGCCGCCATACTGGTACTGCTGCGGCTGCGCGTAGCTCTGCGGCAGGGTTGGCATGCTACTGGCCGTCGGCGGGCCAGCCGCTGCGGTTTGGCCAGGCTCAGCTGGCGGCGCATAGGCTGGCAAGGCCGAAGCAACCATCGTCTTGTCGGTTGCTGGCGGCGGTCCGACTGTGGCGCCACATTCGGCACAGAAGCGGGCGCCTGGCTTGAGCGGTTGTGAGCAACTAGGGCAGTTCATCGGCATTCCTTTCCGGTTGGGTGGCGGTGGCCGCCCGCGATTCGACACAGGTCGATATTGTACAACGAAATATCCCGGCTGGTACGCCGCCCTGCCGCCAGCTCCTGACCACGCAGCTGGCGGAGAATTCGCTGTGCCTCGGAGCGCTGCTCACCATGGTTTAGCTGATCGGACATCGCGATTGTTCTCACTCTCTCAATTCGCATCAATTGGTTCGCAAACCGCTATTGTACACCACACTATTTTGGCGGCGCGGCCGGGCCATTCCGTGGCCCGGACACAACAAAGGGAGCGACATCATCGGCGCTCCCTGGGTGGCTAGGCGGGCAAATGCGATTAGAAGATGCCCTGGCCCGGTGTAAGGATATTATCGGGATCGTAGGCCCGTTTCGCTTTTTTGAACTCTTTCCAGACCGGCCCGAAGTGGAACTCCCAGTCCGCCTGGCTGAAGGGAATCGCCCCAATCGCGTAGCGCGTCCCGCCGAGGTCGCGGTTCTGCTCGTACAGGGCGCGGTTGCTGGCGACCATCGCATCGACGACCGCTTGGATTGGCGGCGCGGTGCGCAGAATGCTGAACAGGAAGGCGTGCTCGGTGTCGGGCAGGCGGAACAGCGGGCGCTGCATGTTGGCGGTCTTGAAGGCGTACAGCAGCACGGGACCCTGGCCGGTATCGGCCAGGGTCAGGTTGGCCAGCACGCTGCTGACATAGCTGTTGACCGAGTGATCGGGGATGAAAATATCCGACCACGGGTGGGGGAAGCCCCAGATTCCGATGGCCTTGAGAAACGCGATTGTTGGCGCGAGGCGGTTGACGAAATCAAAGTACGAGCTGTCGCTGATCTGCTCCGAGCCAGGGTTGTAGCTCAGCCCGGCCAGCAGGGCGGCGTTATCT
>DAOTUS010000437.1:0-11387 GCA_034437415.1 Herpetosiphonaceae bacterium | reverse complement strand
TTTTCGGCGGGGCGTGCTGCGAATTTTGGTCGCCCTCCTGCGCCAAGAACCCCTGCCGCGTGGCCGATTTATCCCGGATCCCTGGCCTGAGCCACGCGATACCTACCCTTGAAAGGTAGGGGTGGTGGGGTGGCCCTCACCCCGGCGCGTTGCGCCACCCCTCTCGGGGTGCCCTCTGGGCCACGCGGGAGAGGGGAAGAAGTGGATGCCTCGGTAATTAAGAGAGCACCATTGATACACTGCAATCCGTGGTTCCCCCCTCTCCCACGGTTGGGGAGAGGGGGTGGCGCAACGCGCCGGGGGAGAGGGCCACTCGCATCGCGGAGGTATCACCGCTGGACCTCGCCCCCTTCCTCTTCGTGCCCTGACGCGGCTGTGGGGCTGGAGTCGCGCTAGCTGCCAGCTACTAGCTACCCGGCTACCCCACCAGCTCGGCCAGGTCGGTCTCGGCCCGCTCGGCCCCGGAGCCGATCGAGAAGTACTTGGCCTCGGGGTGGTGCACCACGATCGCGGCGGTGCTCTGCTCGGGGTCGAGCTGGAAGCCGGTGGTCAGCTTGATCCCGATCTCCTGGGTCGGCAGCACCGCGAACAGCTTGGCGTGCTCCTCGACATCCGGGCAGGCCGGGTAGCCCCAGGAGTAGCGCTTGGCCTGGTGGCTCAATCCCAGGCCCTGGCTGATAATCTTGTTGGTGTACTCGGCCAGCGCCTCGGCGTAGGTCGTGCTCAGGCCGTGGCGGAAGTAGGACTCGCTGTAGTCGCCCGACTGCTGGAGCTGCTCGACGTTCTCGGCCGCGCTGTGGCCCATCGTGACGATCTGCAGCCCGACCACGTCGAACTCGCCGCTGCTGACCGGGCGGAAGTAGTCGGCCAGGCACAGCCGCTCGCGGGCCGGCTGGCGCGGAAACACGAAGCGGGTCAGCGCCACTTTGCGATCTTTGGGATCGTACACGACCAGCTCTTCGCCGTCGGCCTGGCACGGGAAGTAGCCGTAGACCGCCTGCGGCTGCAGCCAGCCGGTCTGCTTGGCCTCGGCCTGCATTTTTTTCAGCCGGGGCATAAACTCCTGGCTGATCAGGCGATCGTACTCCGCGCCCTTGAGGTTCTTGATCCCCCAGGCCAGCCGCCAGAGCGTGTTCAGGTCCAGGTAGGGCGAGACGTCGTCGAGGCGGATTTTTTTGGCCACCTGGGTGCCCCAGAACGGCGGCGTCGGCACCGGGTTGGTCTGCGAGACGTCGGAGCGCTGGCCGCCCTGCTTGCCGAGCTTCTCCAGCGTGGTGCGGCCGCGCTCGGGCGCCTTCAGCCCGGCCCGGGCGGCCTCCTCCATCTGGGCCATAAACTCCTCGCGCACGGCCGGGTCGGAGAGCTTGTCCATCGTGTCGAGGCCCTCGAAGGCATCTTTGCAGTAGAACACGCCGCCGCCATACGCCACCTCCGGCTCGGGGAACGAGATTCGCTGCCCATACTGGCGGTTGATCGCCGCACCGCCAATCAGCACCGGGAAGCTCAGATTGCGCTTGTGCAGCTCCTGAACGCACAGTGGCATCTGTTTGGAGGTGCTGACCAGCAGCGCCGATAGCCCGATCGCGTCGGCGCCAACCTCGATCGCCTTCTCGATGATGACGTTGAGCGGCACCTGCTTGCCTAGGTCGTAGACGGTGTAGCCGTTGTTCGACAGAATCGTGTTGACCAGGTTTTTGCCAATGTCGTGTACGTCGCCGTAGACCGTCGCCAGCACCACCTTGCCCTTGGTGCTGCCCTCCAGCCGATCGAGGTACTGCTCCAGATACGAGACGGCCCGCTTCATCACCTCGGCGGATTGGAGCACGTAGGGCAGAATCAGCTCGCCGGCGCCGAACTTGTCGCCAACCTCTTTCATCGCCGGCAGCATCACACCGTTGAGTACATCGACCGCCGCGAGGCCACGGGCCATCCCGCTGGCCTCGCGGCTGGCCCGCGCCTCGTCGATGTCGGTCTCGATGCCGTCCTTCTTGCGATGCAGAATCTTCCAGTGGATCCGCTGCTCCGCCGCCATGCCCTCGGTCGGGTCGGCCTTGGCCTCGCTGGGGTCGATGACGGTCTGTTCAAAGTACTGGATCATCCGCGGCAGCGCCTCGTCGTCGGTGTTGAAAATCACGTCTTCGCAGAGCTTGCGCACCTCGGTGGGGATTTCGGCAAACGGCATGACGTGGGCCGGGTTGATGATCGCCGCATCTAGCCCGGCCTTGACCGCGTGGTACAAAAAGACCGAGTTGAGCGCGGCGCGGGCGTGGGGCTGAATCCCAAACGACAGGTTGGAGACGCCCAGCACCGTCAGCGCCCCCGGAATATGCTGTTTGACCAGCCCAATCCCGTCGAGGGTCTCGCGGGCGGAGTTGCGTAGCTCGGCCTGGCCGGTGGTGATCGGGAAGGTCAGCGTGTCGAACATCCAGGCATCGGCCGGCACGCCGTAATCTTCCTGGCCCAGCTTGACCATCAGCTGGGCGATCTCGAGCTTGCGCGTGGCGGTGTGGGCCATGCCCTCGTCGTCGATCGTCAGGCCGATGATGGCGGCGCCGTAGCGGGCGACCAGCGGCATGGTTTTATCGAACTTCTGGGCCCGCCCGCCCTCCAGCGAGGTCGAGTTGATAATCGCCCGGCCGGGGTACATCTGCATGGCCGCCTCCAGCACCTCGGACTCGGTCGAGTCGATCACCAGCGGCAGCTCGACGCCCATCGTCAGCTTCTTGAGCAGCTTCTGCATCTGCTCTTTTTCATCGCCGCGCTCGGTCATGGCGACACACACATCCAGGGCGTGGGCTCCGCTGTCGGCCTGCTCGCGGGCGACCTGCAGTACGGCGTCGTAGTCATCGTCCAGCAGCAGCCGCTTGACCTTGCGCGAGCCAACCGAGTTGACCCGCTCGCCAATGATGAACGGGCCGGGGTTTTGCACCAGCGCCATCGCCCGCATGGCCGACGAGGCCTGTTGGACGGCCGGAACGTCGCGGACTTTAGGCGGACGCTGGTTGCCGATGGCCTCGACCAGCTGTTTAAGATGCTCCGGGGTGGTTCCACAGCACCCGCCAACCACGCTGACGCCGAGGTCCTGCACGAACTCGCTCAGCGACTTGGCAAAGCCCTCCGGCTCCAGCGGGAACACCGTCTCGCCATCGACCTCCAGCGGCAGGCCCGCGTTGGGGATACACGAGATCGGCAGGCGCGAGTTGTTGCACAGGAACGTGATCGCCTCGCGCATATGCTCCGGCCCGGTCGAGCAGTTCAGCCCAATCACATCGACGATCCGCAGCGACTCGAGGGTGATCATCATCGCCTGAATGTCGGTGCCCAGCAGCATGCGGCCGGACAGATCGAGAAAGACCTGGGCCTGCACGGCCACATCGAGCCGATTCAGCTCTTCGAGGGCGCGACGAATGCCGTCGAGGGCCGCCTTGACCTCCAGAATATCGACGCTGGTCTCGATCAGCAGCACGTCTACGCCGCCCTCGACCAGGAACTTGGCCTGCTCATAGAACGTATCCGAAAGCTCGTCCCAGGTGATATTCGAGAGCGCCGGGTCGTCGGAGGAGGGCAGCATGCCGGTCGGGCCCATCGAGCCAGCCACAAAGCGGCGGCGGCCATCCTGGGCCTGGAATTTGTCGGCGACCCGGCGGGCGATCTGGGCGGCCTGCAGGTTCTGCGCGCGGGTGTGCTCGGCCAGTCCCCACTCGTGCAGGCGCATGCGGGTGGACTGAAATGTGTTGGTCTCCAGCACATCGACGCCCGCCTCCATAAACGAGGTGTGGATGGCCTCGATCACGTCGGGGCGGGTGATCGCCAGGTAGTCGCGAGCGCCAAAATACTGCTCGCCGCCAAAATCAGCCGCGGTGAGCGGGTAGAGATCCAGGCTGGTGCCCATCGCGCCGTCGTAGATCAGCACGCGCTGCTGCAGCTCGGCCACGTAGGGTTTGATTACGGAAGGTTGCATCACATTTCCCCTTTTTTATATCCACGAAGGACACGATGAAGAATATCAATCCAAAGAACACGTAACAAAAAACCCCTCGCATATCACGAGAGGCATCAACACAGTGTTGCCGCTCATCTGCCAGCGCAACAAAACGCTGCCGGAGGTAGCACCGACCAGAAAGCTGGTGGTTGCTGGAGCGTCGTCGGGCCGGTCCCTCGGCTCCTCGTGATGAGGTTGGGCCAGCGCCAGCGCTGTAAGCGTCGCGAAAGCCCGCAGATTTTTTGATTATGTGGAGTATAGCACAAATTTATCTGGATTTGATACTGTGGTGTACAATAGCTATATCTATCCACATAAACCCAATGGTGAAGCGATGAAAACTATTCAAATGACCCTGGACGAGCCGCTGCTAGCGAAAGTTGACCAGCTGACCGCCCAGCTCCACGTCACGCGCTCGGAGTTTATCCGCCAGGCGCTGCAGCTGGCCTTGAAGCAGCATGAGATCGCCGCGCTGGAGGCCCAGCACGCCCGCGGCTACGCCCAACAGCCAGCCGCGCCCGCTGACGTGGCTGAATGGAGCGATGAGCAGCATTGGGGCGCCGAGTGAACCACGGCGAGATCTACTGGTACACCTTCAAGGCCCCGGACAAACGCCGACCGGTGCTGATTCTGACCCGAACCTCAGCGATCAGGTATCTTACCGGGATCACAATTGCGCCGATTACCACCACGATTCGCGGCATTCCCACCGAGGTGCAGCTGAGTCTGGATGATGGGCTGTATGCCGCCTGCGCTGTCAATCTTGATACTATCCAGACCGTGCAAAAACACCAGCTGACTGGCTACATCGCCTGCTTGTCGGCCGATAAGCTGCGGCTGGTCTACGCCGCAATTGAGTTTGCGCTGGGATTTGATCCAGGGCTGTGAGGCGTGATTCCTGCGCTGCCGCCTCGATCCGGTTGCCCGAAATATGCTATGGTATAGCCCAAGTTGAACAATTTCACACTGAGGTAAAAAACCCATGACCAATCAGCCAATCAGCCAGTTTCTGCGGCACAACTTCCGCCACTTCAACGCCGCCGCCCTGATCGACGCCAGCGACGGCTACACCCGCCACCTCACCAGCGGCGGCAAGATGATGATCACGCTGGCCGGCGCGATGAGCACCGCCGAGCTGGGGCTCTCGCTGGCCGAGATGATTCGCCAGGACAAGGTGCAGATTATCTCCTGCACCGGGGCCAACCTGGAGGAGGACCTGTTCAATCTGGTCGCCCACGACTTCTACGAGCGCGTGCCCCACTACCGCGACCTGACCGCCCAGGACGAGGCCGATCTGCTGGCCCGCCACATGAATCGGGTCACCGACACCTGTATCCCCGAGGAGGAGGCGATGCGGCGCCTGGAGAAGGCGCTGGTCGATCAGTGGACCAGCGCCGATGCGGCCGGCGAACGCTACTTCCCCCACGAGTTCCTGTATCGGATTCTGCGCTCGGGCGTGCTGGAGGAACACTATCAGATCGACCTGAAGGACTCGTGGATGTACGCGGCGATGGAGAAGAACCTGCCGATCATCGTGCCGGGTTGGGAGGATTCGACCACCGGGAATATGTATGCGTCCCACTGTATCACCGGCGCGATCAAGAATGTCCACACGGTGCGCACCGGGATCGAGTCCATGATCTTCCTGGCCGACTGGTACACCGAGGCCTCCAGCGACAGCTCGATCGGCTTCTACCAGATCGGCGGCGGCATCGCCGGCGACTTCCCAATCTGCGTGGTGCCGATGCTGCACCAGGATTTGCAGCGCACGAATGTGCCAGTCTGGGGCTATTTCTGCCAGATCAGCGACTCGACCACCAGCTATGGCTCGTACTCGGGCGCGGTGCCCAACGAGAAAATCACCTGGGGCAAGCTGGCCGCCGACACGCCCAAATACATCATCGAGTCCGACGCCTCAATCGTCGCCCCGCTGATGTTCGCCCTGATCCTCGGCCAGTAAGAGCCCTCTCCCCGGCGCTGCGGCGCCACCGCTGCCCAACGGGCACCCGCCCCAACCGTGGGAGAGGGGAAATCCCCAGGAATTGGGGTGTATGGAACGGGCTAGGGATTTAGAGACAATCATCTTCGTGCTCTTCGTGTCCTTCGTGGATCAAAATGGGATTGTCTCTACCCTAATCCCTAGCCCTCGTCCCGGCTGCACCACCAGGCCCACTTGATCAGCCCCAGCTGCAGCGGCAGGCGCAGCCACAGCAGCAGCGGATAGTGTTTGCCGCCAATTGCCGGGTTTTTCTGGGCCATGTTGACGTTGGCTGGAAACACCGCAATCAGCAGCGCGACCAGGCCGCTGCCGGCCGCCGCCCGCACCCGTGGGATCAGCAAGCCCAGGCCGCCCAGAATCTCGAAAAACCCGCTGATGTAGACCAGCTCGCGGCGGGCAGGCAGATACTTTGGGACCATCGCGGTATACGGCTTGGGGGTGGTGAAGTGGGTGATTCCGGCAAACAGCATAAAGCTGGCCAGGATCGCTCGGGCGACGGATTTCTTGGTCATCGGTGCTCCTTTGTACTACAGATAGCTACTTACTCGGTCGTCTGTGCCCAGACCACGATCTCCGGGCGGTGCCGGTGGACGCGAACCGCGATAATGGCATTCTTGCGGGGAGCCAGCGCTGGCTTCAGCGATACCACGAGATTCGCCTCGTATTCCGCGCTGCCCAGCAGGGTCACCGCCACGCGGATAACATACTCCAGCCCTACAATCCGGTGCCGCCTGCGCAGACGGGCGCCGGTGGCGCGAACCTCCAGCACGCGGGCCTGGGCCGGTAGCCCGTGGGTGCGCGCCTGATGATAGGCTGGCTCGCTCAGCATCTGCCACAGGTGCCAAAAGAATCCCAGGCCGCCCAGCCCGACGCAGGCTACCAATGCGACCGCCCAGGCCGTGGCGACCGGAGCGTTGAATAGCCCCAGCCACTCAAACAGCGGCTGAGCTAGGCCACACGCGAGCATCAGGCCGAACCAGCCAAACATCGCCGTGAAGATTCGCAGGAGCTTTTGCCCAGTTGTCATTGCAGCTCACGTATCAAACGAGACAATGTAGATCAGCGTCCTGGCAGGGAGCGGAACGCGCCCATTGGAAAGCGCTGACCCGATTCCCTCCATCGCTAGCTCATCGGGTGGCGGAACGAGGCCGAGTACTGGCCGGTGAGATAGTGCTCAAGCTGGCGCTCGATATCGCCAAGCAGCGAGCTGGCGCCGTAGCGGAACAGCTCGGGCCGCAGCCACTCGTCGCCCAGCTCCTCCTTCATCAGCGCCAGCCAGTCGAGCGACTGCTTGGCGGTCTTGATGCCGCCAGCGGGCTTGAAGCCAACCTTGTAGCCTGTCAGGTCGCAGTAGTCGCGAATCTGCCGCACCATCACCAGCGAGAACGGCAGGGTCGCATTGACAGCCTCTTTGCCGGTCGAGGTCTTGATGAAATCGGCGCCCGCCAGCATACAGACCAGGCTGGCCTGGGCCACGTTGCGCAGGGTTCCCAGCTCGCCGGTGGCCAGAATTGTTTTGAGATGGGCCGCGCCACAGGCCTCGCGGAAGGCCCTGACCTCGGCGTACAGGCCGTCCCAGTCGCCCTCCAGCACGAGATGCCGCGAGATCACAATGTCGATCTCGCGGGCGCCGTCGGCGACCGAGGCTTCGATCTCACGCAGGCGCAGCTCGAACGGGCTGAGCCCGGCCGGAAACCCCGTCGAGACCGCCGCGACCGGGATGCTGGTCCCGCGCAGCGCCGCGACCGCCGTGCCGACGAAGGTGTGGTAGACACACACCGCGCCGACGGTCAGGTGCAGCGGCGCAATCCCCAGGGCGTCAACGAGATCGGCGCGCAGCGGCTGGCGGGCCTTGGCGCACAGGCGCTGGACGGTGCCAACCGTGTCGTCGCCGGAAAGCGTGGTAAGATCCATGCAGCTGATCGCCCGCAGCAGCCACGCCGCCTGCCACTCCTTTTTGACCGTGCGCCGCCCGCCCAGGGTTGCGGTGCGGCGCTCCACCGCCGAGCGATTGACCCGCACACTGTTGACCCACCCGAGATCGAGCGGGCTGATCGGATTGCGTTCGACGTGGGCCGGCGCGGCTTCGGCAAGGCGGGTTGTTTCCTGGAGCATAGCATCTATCCTCGTTGATTATTGGCCAGATTCTGGCTGTTTCTGTCAAAAAACCGTGATCTAAATTCGCGATTGCAGTGATAATAGCATAGGATCGCATAACGGCTGCGACCACGTTCAAGGAGCCTGGGATGACAACGATACGGCGCTCGGTTGAGCAAACTATTTCGCGTTTGGTGCTGCAGACGCTGCGTGAGCGGGCCAGCCTGGCCGGAACTCCGGCGGCCCGCCCCGATGCCCCGCAGGCGCTGGCCACCCTGATCGACCAGACCCTGGCCGGGCCGGTCGATGCGGCCAGCCTGCAGGCGTTCTGCGCCACGGCGTTGGAGCACGGCTTTGGCTGTGTGGTGGTGCCGCTGGAGCATGTCGCCGCCTGCGCCGACTGGCTGTGCGGCAGCAATGTGCGGGTTGGGGTGACGCTGGGCTCGGCCGCGCTGCTCGACCAGGCGCTGGACGCCGGGGCCAGCGAGATCGAGCTGGTCCTCTCCGCCGAGCTGGCCCACGCCGCCGAGCGGCTGGCCGCCGAGCTGGCCTGGCTGGGCGAGCGCGGGTTTGCCAGCGGGATCATCATCAAGCTTAATCTGCTGCACGCTGACCTAACCGAGGGCGAGCTGCTGCGGATCTGCGCCCAGGCGGCGGCCGGCAACCTGAACCTGGTGGTGATTCCGGCGGCGCTGATCGGCGAGGCTCAGCGCACGCTGCACTCGGGGATGGGGATCAAAGTTGCCGCTATTGCGACCCTGGCGGAAGCCCGCGATTGTCTGGCGGCTGGCGCCGCCCGGCTGGGAACCAGCGTCGGCCCGGCGCTGATTGCGGGGGCGCGGGCACGCTGACGGGGACTCACACGTGGATCCCGGCCAGATTCAGGGTTTGCTGCATTTCGGCCAGGCCGAATGGCTTGGGCAGAAACGAAAAATTCAGCCGGTCGGCGGACCCGAGATGCCGGCTGGCGCTCTCCTCATCCAGCCCGCTCATCAGAATAATCGGAATGTTCAGCTGCTCCTGGAGCACCTGAATCCCGGTGCCGCCGCGCATTCCAACCAGGGTGACGTCAAGCAGCACGCCGTCGAGCGCCACCCCCCGCGCAGCTTCCAGCCCATCGCTAAGCGTGCCCGCTTCCAGCGCGGTGTAGCCGAGGTGGCGGATCATTCGGACCAGCATGGTGCGCACAACGTGATCGTCATCAATGATTAAAATATGCATATCTCTCGGTGCCTTTTGTTGAATGTGGGCTAAAATGATGCTGGCTTGGCTCTCTCGCTCACTATACATCGTTTTACGGGGTAGATGCAATCCAGTCCAGGTTGCAATTTGCTGATCTTTAGTCGCCCTTTTCTCTGCTCGGCCACTGTAGAGCTTGATTGTACTATTCAAAGGCTTTGCAGTATCCTGCTCCCGATTCGCTGAGCGGTGCCACTCCCCTCTGAGGTGGCTGCGTGAAAACCATTTTACTTGTTGAAGATGACGCTGGGATTGTGGGGCTGATGCAAGATGTGCTGATCGAAGAAGGCTATCGCCTGGTAACTGCGTTCAGCTGCCAGGAAGCCCTGCTCCAGCTGGAAACCCTCCAGCCCGACCTGATTATTTGCGATTTGCTCTTGAGCGACGGGAGCAGCGCGGAGGTTCGGCGCTATGCCCGGACGCCCGCCCGCCTGCAGCAGGTGCCCATGCTGCTGATGAGCGCAATCCGGCCAGCCGAGGCCGCCAACGACATCTGGTACACCGACTATCTGGCCAAACCGTTTGATCTCGTCGATCTGATTGCGCGGGTAGAACGCTTGACCGACGCTGCCTGAGCTGCGCCCGCCAGCCTGGCGTTGATTGCTGCCGCCAAATTTCGTTTATACTTTAAGGCTAGGAAGGAGGCGGCTGTGTCTGTAACAACGTATATCGCCTTATTTTTTGGACTGGTGTTCCCATGTATCAGCGTCTTTATTCTGCGCTACCTGCGCTCGCGCTTGACGGCGCTGCCGTTTTATTCAATTGGCGGATTTTTGTTCGCCCTCTCGGCGGCGGCGGTGATCTGGCTGGTGCAGGCCCGCATCGAGACGGTGCAGATCGGCAGCCTTTCGATCACGCAGCCTCAGGGGATCGATATGCAGCTGCCGTTTGAGCTGCCGCCGCTGGATCCAACCCCGGCGCCGGTGGCAACGCCGGCGGCGCTGACGGCCACCCCGAGCAGCAGCCCGACGGCGCGGCCAACGCTGACGGCGACGGCCACCGCAGCGGCGACCGCCAGCGCCACGCCATCACCGTCACCAAGCGCGACCCCGGTGGCCCCGACCGCGACCCCGGTAGCCCCGACCGCGACCCCGGAGCCGCCGCCACCGCCGCCGACCAGGCGCACCTACACCGTGCAGCCCGGCGATACGCTGCGCTCGATCGCCAGCGACTTTGGCGTGACCGTCCAGGCCATCATCAACGCCAACGATCTGACCGCAGCCGAGGCCGACTCGCTGCAGCCCGGCGACACCTTGATTATTCCCTAGCGGAGGAGCTGTAGAATGCGCTGTTTGAGGCGAAAAGGGCTGCTGCTGGCGGCGCTGCTCACGGCCTGCGGAGATGGCGCAGCGCTCACGGCGACCCCGACGCTGGTGGCGCAGGTGCCGCCGACCGCCGCTGTCCCCGCCACGCCGCTTCCGGCCACGAATGTCCCCGCCGCGACCGCCGCGCCAACGTCGCTCACCATCGCGCTGGACTGGGTGGGCTACGCCGCCTATCGGGTCCAGGAGGGCGATACGCTGGCCTCGATCAGCGAGCGCGGCGGTACGCTGCCGGTGCTGCTCGGCCGCTACAATCACCTGGAGGGCGAGCCGCAGATTGGGCGCGAGCTGATTGTGCCGCAGCTGCCCAACACCACCAGCACGCTGGTCTCGGAGAATATGCTGGTGCTGAAGGGCAACACCCAGCAGCCCTGGGTGGCCCTCACGCTTGATGCCGGGGCCGACAGCGCGCCAACCGGGCGGATGCTCGACACGCTGGCCGAGGCCAATGTCACGATCACCTTTTTCCTGACCGGCCAGTGGATGAGCGAGAACCCCGATCTGACCCGGCGGATTGTTGAGGACGGCCACGAGATCGCCAACCACTCGTACACCCACGCCGATTTCACCACCCTGAGCGACGTGGAGATCGCCGCCGAGCTGAAGCGCGCCGAGACGACGCTGGCCGAGATTGCTGGCGCCGAGGTCTCGCTGCGCCCGTTCTTCCGCCCGCCGTTCGGCGCCTACGACGACCGGGTGCTGAGCGCCGTGATCGCCAACGGCTACCTGCCGATCTACTGGACCTTCG
>DAOTUS010000436.1:0-5776 GCA_034437415.1 Herpetosiphonaceae bacterium | reverse complement strand
TTTTCGGCGGGGCGTGCTGCGAATTTTGGTCGCCCTCCTGCGCCAAGAACCCCTGCCGCGTGGCCGATTTATCCCGGATCCCTGGCCTGAGCCACGCGATACCTACCCTTGAAAGGTAGTAGCTAGTAGCTAGTAACTAGTAGCTGGCAGCTAGTATTTTAGGATTGGTGGCCCATACGTATCTACGGACCACTAGCTACGAGCTGCCAGCTGCCAGCTGCCACTGTTGAAGGAGCACACAACCATGTGGGGTGGACGATTTAGCGGCACGTTGGACGACCATATGCGGCGGTTTAACGATTCGTTTCCAGTCGACCGGCGGATGTGGGCCGAGGATATTGCCGGCAGCATCGCCTGGGCCGGCGGCCTGGCGCGGGCCGGGATCCTGACCGCCGCCGAGCGCGACGAGCTAATCGCCGGGCTGGCGGCGGTGCGGGCGGAGTTTGCGGCGGGCACGTTCGCCCCCGTGCTGGCCGACGAGGATATTCACACCGCCGTCGAGCGGCGCCTGGGCGAGCTGATCGGGCCGCTGGCAGGCAAGCTCCACACCGGGCGCTCGCGCAACGATCAGGTTGCCACCGACACGCGCCTGTGGACCCTGGGCGCGCTGGCGCAGGTCGATGCGGCGCTGACAGATGTGCAGCTGGCGCTGCTGGAGCAGGCCGAGGCGTCCGGCGAGGCGCTGATCCCCGGCTACACCCACCTGCAGCGCGCCCAGCCGGTGCTGCTGGCCCACACCCTGCTGGCCCATTTCTGGCCGCTCCAGCGCGATCGCCAGCGGCTGCGCGATGCCGGAGGGCGGGTTGGCGTCCTGCCGCTTGGCTCGGGGGCGCTGGCCGGCACCGCCTTCGCCGTCGATCGGCCGGCGCTGGCCGCCGAGCTGGGCTTTGCCACGATCAGCCAGAACAGCATCGACGCGACTAGCGACCGCGACTACATTGTCGAGGTGCTGGCGGCGACCGCGCTGGTCGGCGTGCATCTCAGCCGCCTGGCCGAGGACTGGATTATCTGGAGCAGCACCGAGTGGGGCTTTGTCCAGCTCGACGACGCCTTCTCGACCGGCTCCAGCCTAATGCCGCAGAAGAAAAACCCCGACTCGCTGGAGCTGGCCCGCGGCAAATCGGCCCGCCTGATCGGCAATCTGGTGACCGCGCTGACCCTGCTCAAGGGCCTGCCCTCGGCCTACGACAAGGATCTGCAGGAGGATAAGGCGCCACTGTTCGATGCGGTGGATACGTTGTTGCTCACGCTTCCAGTGGTGGCCGGGGCGATTCGCACCGCCCGCTTCAACACCGAGCGCATGCTGGCCGCGCTCGACGACGCCATGCTGGCCACTGATCTGGCCGATGAGCTGGTCCGGCGCGGCGTGCCGTTCCGCGAGGCCCACCACGTCTCCGGGCGGCTGGTCCGCGAGGCCGAGGCCACCGGCGTGCGGCTGCGCGATCTGCCGGCCGCGAGCTTTGCCCAGGCCCACGCCGCGCTGGGCGCCGAGGTCGCCGGGCTTTTCGATTTCACCCGCTCGGCCGCCTCGCGGGCGGTCCCCGGCGGAACAGCGCCCAGCGCCGTGCGCGAACAACTTACTCAGGCAAAACACGAAGTCGGCGGGATGGAGTAACGTTTACTTCCGGCATCCTGCGCGCTTCCCAACTGGAGGTTTTGATGAAACACTCGCTGCTCGGACGGGACCTGTTGGCGTTGGCGGATTTCAGCGACACGGAGTTGCTGGATATATTGGAGTCGGCGGCGGAGCTGAAGTCGCGTCAGAAGCGCCAGAAGCCGCAGACGCTGCTGACCGGACGGACGCTAGCGATGATTTTTGAAAAACCCTCGACCCGCACCCGCGTGGGCTTTGAGGTCGCCATGACCCAGCTCGGCGGCCACGCGGTCTACCTCAGCCCCCGCGACACCCAGCTCGGGCGCGGCGAGACCACCGCCGATACGGCCAGGGTGCTCAGCCGCATGTGCGACGCCATTATGGCCCGCGTCTACGACCACCAGACCCTGGTGGACCTGGCCGCCGCCGCCGATGTCCCCGTGATCAACGGCCTGTCGGATCTGCTGCACCCGGTTCAGGCGCTGGCCGATCTGCTGACCATTCGCGAGCACTTTGGCTCGTGGCGCGGCCTGAAGGTGGCCTATCTCGGCGATAGCAACAATGTCTCGAACTCGCTGCTGGAGGTGATCAACCGCATGGGGATGGATTTTGCGCTGGGGACTCCCACGCCGCACACGGTCAATGCCAGCCTGCTGGCCGCCGCCCAGGCCACCGCCGCCCGCACCAACACCAAACTGCTGCTCACCACCGATCCGCTGGAGGCCGCCCGCGACGCCGATATTTTGTACACCGACGTGTGGACGAGCATGGGCCAGCCTGTCGATGCCGCCCATCTGCAAGCCCTCCAGCCCTTCCAGATCAACGCCGAGCTGCTGGCGACGGCGCGGCCAAACGCCAAAGTGATGCACTGTCTGCCGATGCATCGCGGCGAGGAGATCAGCGCCGAGGTCGCCGATGGCCCGCGCTCGGTCGTGTTCGACCAGGCCGAAAATCGCCTCCACACCCACAAGGCCGTGCTGATCGCCACGATGGCCGGGGTGGCCCTGACCAGGGCGCAGCGGCTGGCAGCGTAGGCGGGGATCGGGGATCAGGGATCGGGGATCGGGCTTGGGCCGCTGGCTGAGCCTGTCGAAGCCACAATGATGGGCTTCGACAGGCTCAGCCAGCGAGTTTCGGCTGGTTTATCGGACCGGCTCGGCGATGGTGATCAGGCGGTGGGTCAGCTCGACCGAGCCGTTCTGAATCACCTTGTCGCCGATGCACGAGACCAGCGTGATCCGCTCCGAGCCGACCGGGAGAATGTACTGGACCTGATCGGGCGTGGCCCAGACCTGCTCGGTCACGACATACTTGTAGGCGCTGCCGTCAGCGGTATAGACGGTGAGCGGCGTGCCGGCGGTGGCATCTTTGATCCGGGCGAACGGGGCCGGAATGTTCGGCGCGCTTTTGAAGCGCAGCACGTGGCCCCAGAACACCACATTCTCGCCCTGGCCCGGCTCGGCGCTCAGGTTGTACCAGCCAACATCGTGCTTGGGCACCACCGGGACATTCTGCTCGTCCAGCCCGACCGCCACCGGGGCGGCGTCAATCCCCACGCCGGCGATCTCCAGGCGCACCGGCTGTTTCGGGTCGCTGATCGAGTTTGGGGCTGGCTCGGGCTTTGGCGTGGCTGGCGCAGTGCTCTCGCTCAGCGTCGGCGTATCCAGCTCCACCGGGGCCGTGGTGATCTCAAATGGCACGGTCTGGGTTGGCAGCGGCGCCGGGGTCGGCGACGGCGTGCGGGTCGGCCGGGGCACGTCGGTTGGCCGAATGGTGGCCGTCTGCCGGACAATCTGGGCCTGGTCGGCGCTGGTCGGCGTGACTGCCACCGTTGGGCTGGTGGTGGCCGCCTGCTCGCCACAGCCGCCGATCAGCAGCGCCATAAACACTATTGGTATGATGCGACGCATCGTAAAACCTCCTGATTGAGAACATCACCTGCCGTTGGTGGAAACAGTGATGTTCGTTCTGATCTTCCTGCGCAATCTACCACGCCCGCCTGGCTGGGTCAAACCGTGCGACCCCGCTTCGGGCCACCCACTGCGCGGCTCATCTCTTCATACGTTGCAACCCAAAGCGCTGGATGGCTAAAACACGCCGCGCAGTGGGCTGGTTAGCTCCACTGCGCGGCTGATTCGCACGTCTAAATGGTGTGGGTGCTGAGGTTCGCGTTGCTGGCGAGGCGCTCCCGGCCATAGAGCGACTGGTTGATCGTGATCGTCGGCAGGCCCATGCCGAGCTGGCCGCCGGGCGTGGCGCGATGCACGATCAGCGGCTGGCTGAGACCCGCCGCCAGATCGTTGATCAGCGTGGTGGTGGTGGTGCCCTGCTGCTGGCGGACGAGGATGCCGTCGCCGTTGTAGGCGTTGGCGGTCGTGCCCATGCTCGTCAGGCGGCCCAGCGCGTCGTAGGTGTTCGCGGCCCCGCCACTGCTCAGGAGGTTGTAAAAAGCTGTGAATCAAAGAATGTACATCCAGGCCGATCCTGGAGCGCGGGATCCCTCCTATAGAAGTCAATAATATTTCGATTGAATTATCGATCCTCCTGCATTCCTGTTCATCCCTTCATATGATCAAGTAAAGCAGGTAGCCAGGTGATGTCTGATGCATAATGCTGCTGATTATAGCGCCAGGCATCGATAAATGCCGTGAGTTGTTCGTCGGCGTGATCATACGTGGCATCGACATAGTCCATAAATAGTGGCATTCCGCCAAGCAGACCAAAGTGCTCATCAGAACAGATTAGCCCCCAGGAACCACGTTCTGAAAAAATCACATTTTCAAGCGATGAGGCCGCCTTATCATAGGCAGCCTGTTCACTGAAATTGAAATAGTAATGATAGGGTTGGATTCGCTGTTCTTCGGGAGGAGGACCAAGGATAGTCATATAGAATCCCTGTTCTCCAAGGAGGGTAGCACTGTCCCGCATGATCGTAAAGAACGGTTCTTCCATGGCATACCAATACTCGTAGATGATCCGCCGCTGGCGTACGGTCGGCTGAAAGGGCTGCCCGTATGAATCTAGTGACTGGAAAAGCGTCTGCAGCAGCGGTTGTGCCTCGACCTGGAATTCTGCTTCTGTGAGTATCCGCATTCGAATCTCCGTTGATTGGGTCACACATTTTTATGTGACCCAATCGTATATTTTCTTCTTTAAGGCTTGAACTTGATTTCAATTCTGGGGCCATAGGAGCTATAGGATGGAGCACCGTGAACGTCAAGAGTTGGCGGGCCAGAGCTAGAGAATGGTCGGTACATGATTGTACCGCCTCCTGGAACATTGCCTTTCAGTCCTCCTACTTCGGCCAGTTCCACTCTCGGATGGGAGACAACTGTTCCAGGATCCACGATTTTATAGAATTCCCTCAACGCATCATCTGCGGTACCCTTCACCTCCACAACACGCTTCGTATTCCCCTTTAATGCAAGTGACATTAAGTCATCAAGTGCATCTAATCCTGATCGTACAATAACCTTTCCTACAACAGGAATAACACGTTTCCCGGGCAGGATGATGGTTTTTCCCACCCGAATCGCTCTGCCGCTGACAAAAGGAATGGCTAGACATAAGGCAGTGATAGCCTGTTCCGTAGGGCTTAGTTTGCGCCAGGTTCCACATTCGCGGGCAAAGGTTGCTTCGAACCCATCAATCATCTCGCCTAAATAGGGAAATACTCCCCCAGCAGTACAGACATCCGACCATGTCATGGGAGAACTTGTTTCCCGTGGTGGTCCATACTTATTCAATTGCTGGCGATCCCATTGAGCCTGGCGTTCCTCCTCACGGCAGACGGATTTCTGATATTCACTCAAATATTCTTCACACTGGAAATTAATATCCTTATGCTCGTTCATCCATGGATCGCGGCCACTCGGATCAGTCAGACTGACCGGGTCACTGTAGCCGTAGGCATAGGGGTGCAAACTATAGGACGATTCGGCATAGCCTTCAAACGGATCCCGCCCCAGCAGCGTGCCACTACTCGGGTCGTACCAGCGGGCGCGGAGGTAGACGAGGCCGCTGGGGCCATCGGTATACTCGCCAGTGAAGCCGAAGGGTGTGGTGGCGGGGCTGGCCGGGATGCCCCAGGCGTCGTACTGCGGGTTGGCCAGCAGGGTGCCCGCATCGTCGAGGGTCGCCTGCACACTCCCGACGCCGTCGGCCAGATACCAGGTGTGGGTG
>DAOTUS010000435.1:0-3230 GCA_034437415.1 Herpetosiphonaceae bacterium | reverse complement strand
GCTCCAGCTGGCCGCCCCGGAGCGCGCCCAGCCCCAGGCGGGCCTGCACCGCTTCAGCCCGACCTCGCGCTGCCTGCTGGCGCCGCTGGTGCTGAGGCCGGGCGCCGACCTGGCCAGCGGCGCGTATGGCTACGACCCGCACGCCCGCACGCTCCACACGCTGCGCGCCGCAGATCCGCTCCCGATGTTCAGCCGCTGGTGCTTTCAGGCCGAGTTCCTTCAGGCGCCGGTGATTCTGCTGGTGGTTGGCTCGCTGCAGCACAGCACCAGCGGCGGCGACCGCGGCTATCGCCACTGGATGCTCGATACCGGCGCGCTGCTGCAGCGGCTGTATCTGGCCAGCGCCGCCCTGGGCCTGGTTGGCTCGATTACCGGCAGCTTTATGCAGCCGATGGTCGGGCGCTGGCTCGGCTGGGATGGCTACACCACCACCGTTTTGGCCGGGTTTGCCCTGGGCTACCCGCAGACAGGAGAAACCCATGCTTAGTTCAGCCTTACCAGCGCTGGCCACGGCCGCGACCGAGACGCTCGACCACTATCTGCCGGCCCAGATTGCCAACGTTCAGATTACGCCGTTCAACTCGCACAGCGCCAGCAAAACTTTCGTCATCAAGGGGGTGCAGGAGGGCGCGTATATTCGCACCAACACGGTCGGCGTGCGCGTCCTGGAGCTGGCCGACGGCACCCGCTCGCTGGAGCAGATTCGCACCGCGCTGCACGAGCGCTTTGCCCTGACGATCAGCCCCGAGAAGGTGGTCAGCTTTCTGGACCTGTGCGCCAAACATCGCCTGCTGGAGCACCAGACCTGGCGCAACACCACCGCGTCGGATGTCGTCAAGCCGCGCCAGATCAGCCGGGCCGTTGGGCTGTACAAGCCGCTGATTCGCGCCGAGGGGCTGCTCAATGGCCTGTTTCGGATTAAATGGCTGTGGTGGAATCCGCTCACCTGGCTGCTGCTGGGCGGCCTGATCCTGACCGGGCTGGGCTTTGTGGCCTTCAATCTGGGCGAGGTCAGCTTTGCCTCGGCGCTCAAGCTGCTGCGCCCCGAGTCGATGGCGTGGTCGCTGGCCTGGCTGCCGCTGCTGCTGGCGCTGGAGATCACCTGCCACGAGCTGGCTCACGCGGTCGCCTGTCGGCTGGTCGGCGCCAAGCCCGGCGGCTTTGGGATTGGCCTGCTGTGGTGGGTGATGCCGGTCTTCTTCACCGATACCGCCGATACCTACTCCGTCGATAACAAGTACAAGCGCGCCTTTGTCTCGGCCGCCGGGCCGCTGAGCGACCTGGTCTGGCTTGGGGCGATTGCCCTGGTGATTATGTTCAGCCCGGCCGGCAGCGGGGCCGCCACCATCGCGCTTGGCTACATCGGGATCCCGCTCTCGCTGCTGCTGCTCAACCTCAACCCGTTTGTCATTCGCATGGACGGCTACTGGATTCTGACCAACGTGTTCGAGCAGACCAATCTGCGCCGCCACACGGTGCGCTACTTCTTCAACGTGGTGCGCCAAACCATCGGCCTGGCCCCGATTGTCGATCCGCTGGCCAGCAACCACGAGCAGCGCTCGCGCTGGCGCTGGCTGTACCTGCTCTACGCCGTCGTGGCGCTGACCTGGACCGCCGTATTCATCAGCACGTTCGCCTTCGCGTTCTTTCGCGAAATCATGACCATTCTTGATATCTACGTGTTCCGTTAGGAAGAGGGCGGTTTGCGATGACCTTTGATCCAGCAACATTGACACAGCTCCCGAGCGCCCGCCCAGGGCTGGCGGCGCCGTGGCAGCCAACCAGCCTGAGCCTGCTGCGCCTGGCCGGCAAGCCCTACAGCGAGCTGCTGCGCCTGAAGTTCACCAGCACCACCGCCTGCTTCGAGACGATCCTGGCCGTGGAGGCCGAGCTGGCCGCGCAGATCGCGGCGCTCAACACGGCGCTGTACGCCGAGATCGCCCGCCACGAGGGGGCCGACAAAAGCGGTCTGGTGGCGCTCAAACGGCGGGTCTTCAACCAGCGCCCGCCCAGCCGCGCCGACCTCCAGCTCCTGCGCCGAATCGAGCGCCGCGATCTGGCCTTGGCGGCGATTGCGGTCCGGCGGCGGCTCAATCGGCTGAGCCGCACTACCCGCACGGCCCAGCGAACCTTCGCCGCCGAGCTGGAGGCCAAGCGCCGCCTGCTGCAGGCCTCGGCGGCCGACCACCAGTTTCAGCAGGCCGTCCAGGTCGCCAGCCACACGCTGTACACCAGCCTGGAGCGCTACCTCGGCGCCGACGCGGCCCAGTTTCGCAGCCGCGACCGCAAAACCGAGCTGGGCGCCTTCCAGTATCTGGCCCGGATGACCAGCAAAACCAGCCCGTTCAGCCACTTTGGCCCGATCGCGCTGGCCCACAACGAGCCGCAGCTGCCGCTGGGCCTGGCGGTCCACGCCAGCGCGCCGGTCCGCCACGCCACCAGCGAGCTGCGCCGGGTGGTGGTGGCGCTGATCGTCACCTCGCTCAGCCTGGCGCCGGGCATCCGCGAGCAGCTGCCGCCGACGCTCAACCGCAGCGCCCACTCCGTCGGCGACGAGATTGTGTTCAGCCGTCTGCGCCAGCAATATACCCAGAGCAGCGACGGCGGCGTGCTGCTCCAGCGCCGGGGCCAGCGCTCGGCCCTGCTCGACACCGTGATCGACCTGCTCAAAACCCAGGCGTTCGGCGCGCTGCCAGAGCTGGCCAGCGCCGTCGCCGCCCGGCTGCCGCAGCTGACGCCCGCCGCGATTGTGCCAACCCTGGAGCGCCTGGTCGAGCGCGGCCTGATTTTGCGCCAGCTGCCGCTCAGCTCGAACGACCCCGCGCCGCTGGCCACGCTGATCGCTACGCTGGATTCAATCGCCACGCCCACAGCCGCCGAGTGCGCCGCCGAGCTGCACACGCTGGCCGATCTCAGCCAGCGCTTTGCTGCCAGCGCCCCGGCCCAGCGCGCCGTCCTGCGCCAGACCGCCGCGGCCACGGTGGAGCGGCTGCTGCGCTGGCGCCCGCTGGCCGCCGCCGACCGCCATCTAATCGACCAGCTGTTTGTTGAGGATACCGCCTACGCCGGCGTGACCGCGCTGGTCGGCGCCAAGGTCTGGGACGCGCTGCTGCCCGATATCGCCGCGCTGCTCGAGTGTGGCTACCAGCGGGATCAGGGCGGGCTGGCCCGCAGCTGGCTGCGCGATGCCTTTGTGGCCCGCTTCGGCGTCGGCGGGGTCTGCGAAAACC
>DAOTUS010000434.1:0-23326 GCA_034437415.1 Herpetosiphonaceae bacterium | reverse complement strand
GCACCAGCATCACCGGGCCGTGGTGCTGCATGGCAACCCACCAGGCCTGGGCGGTCTCGTTGGCGTCGGCCGGACGAATCAGCGTAAACTGGGGGATCGCCCGCAGCGCTGGCAGATGTTCGATCGGCTGATGGGTCGGGCCGTCCTCGCCCAGCCCAATGCTGTCGTGGGTGAACACCTGAATCGTGTGGGCCTCCATCAGCGCCGAGAGCCGGATTGCGCCACGGCAGTAGTCGCTGAAGACCAGGAAGGTGGCGCCGTAGGGGATCAGCCCGCCGTGCAGGGCCATGCCGTTGACCGCCGCGACCATCGCGTGCTCGCGGACACCCCAGTGCATGTTGCGCCCGGCCGGGCTTTCCGGCTGAAACGACTCACTGCCTTCGATCAGCGTATTGGTCGAGCCGGCCAGGTCCGCCGAGCCGCCCATCAGGGCTGGAACGCGCTTGGCGATGGCGTTGAGCGCCTTCTCCGAGGCTTTGCGGGTGGCGATGCCCTTGGGGTCGGCCGCCCAGACTGGCAGGTCGGCGTCCCAGCCCTCCGGCAGCTTCCCGGCGATCTGGTCGGTGAACTGGGCGGCCTTCTCGGGGTGGGCGGCGGCGTAGGAGCTGAAGCGCTCGGCCCACTCGGCCTCGGCCTGGGCGCCCTGCTCGACCGCGCTGCGGAAGTTTTGCAGCGCCGCGTCGGGAATGTGGAAGGTTGGCTCCAGCGGCCAGTTCAGATTTTGCTTGGTCAGCTTGACTTCGTCGGTGCCGAGCGGCTCGCCGTGGGATTTGGCGGTGCCGGCCCGGTTGGGCGAGCCGTAGCCAATCGTGGTGCGGGCGACGATCAGCGAGGGGCGGTCGGTGACCAGCCGGGCGGTCTGAATCGCCTTGTCAATCCCCTCCAGGTCGAAGCCGTCCACGTGCTGGACGTGCCAGTCGTAGGCGGCAAAGCGGGCGCCGACATCTTCGGTGAAGGCGATATCGGTGTCGCCTTCGATCGAGATATTGTTATCGTCATAGAGGTAGATGATCTCGCCGAGCTTGAGGTGGCCGGCCAGCGAGGCGGCCTCGGCGGCAACCCCTTCCTCCAGGTCGCCGTCGGAGACGATGCCATAGATATAGTGGCTGACGACGGTGTGGTCGGCGGTATTGAACACGGCGCCAAGGTGGCGGGCGGCGATCGCCATTCCAACGCCGGTCGCAAAGCCCTGGCCGAGCGGGCCGGTCGTGGTCTCCAGGCCGGGGGTCAGGCCGTACTCGGGGTGGCCGGCGGTTTTGCTGCCCCACTGGCGGAAGTTTTTCAGCTCCTCCAGCGGCAGATCGTAGCCGGTCAGGTGTAGCAGACTGTAGATCAGCATCGAGCCGTGACCAGCCGACAGCACAAAGCGGTCGCGGTCGGGCCAGGCGGGATTGCGCGGGTTGTGCTTCAGGTGGCGCATCCACAGCACGTAGGCCATCGCCGCCGCACCCATCGGCAGGCCGGGGTGGCCCGAGTTGGCGGCCTGAACGCCATCAACCGACAACATCCGAATGGTATTGATCGATAATTCATCAAGATTATGGGCTTCAGTCACACTGCCTCCAAGATAAAACTTGTGCTTCATTCCAGTCTGATTATACTGGTTTTTGCCCATGCTAAATTGCAGCGTCGATTCGGCGCTGGCGCGGCGGTCGCTGGTCAGGTGCGATGGAGGGTGGTTGCGTGAATCCGCTGAGGAGGCGCCGATCCGCTACAGCGAGCTATCGGCGCGGGCCTGCATCTGCTGATAGGCGTTCTTCAGCTCGACATAATTCTGAGCGGTGCGCCGAATCCGCTCCAGATGTTTCTGGTCGAGCGGCCTGATCTTGCCGGGGATGCCGACGACCAGCGAGCCTGGCGGCACGACCATGCCCTCGGTGACCAGCGCCCGGGCGGCCACCAGCGAGCCGGCCCCGATCACCGCGTGGTTGAGCACCACGGCGCCCATGCCGATCAGCACCTCGTCCGCAACGGTGCAGCCGTGGACGATCGCGCCGTGGCCGAGGCTGACGGCGTCGCCGATGGTGAGGTAGGCATCGGGGTCGGCGTGCAGGATGCAGCCGTCTTGAATATTGCAGCGTGCGCCGATCCGAATCTCGCCTTTATCGCCGCGAATCACGGTCAGCGGCCAGACGCTGGAGTCGGCCCCCAGCCACACGCTGCCAGTCACGACCGCGTGTGGGGAAATGTAGGCGCTGGGGTCGATCTCGAGGTGGTCGGTTGGGTCGGGAAAGGGCATTATCAGCTCCAGGCTGTCTGGTCGATTGATCTCAGGCGACAGGCGCGACTGGCTGTTCGATCGCGGCCTGCTCAAGCAGGGCAATCGCGGCCTCATCGCTCAGCGCGTGGCCGAGCTGGGTCTGCTCCTCCCACGCCGCCGCGCCGAGCGTCTGCTGGAGCTGAGCCTCCAGGGTGTTGAATGTCAGCTGGTCGTAGTGGGCCAGCGGCGCGCCCATCGCCTGGCGCAGGTGCTGCACCCGGCCAGCCAGCTGCGCGGCCTGCTGGGGCTGCTGGGTCTGGCTGAGCAGCCGCATGCCAACCACAAACCCACTGCTCAACCCATTGAGATGGCTGAACTCCTGATTGCTGTAGAGCGCCTCAACCAACAGCCGCTGGGCTGCCGCCAGCTCGGCCTGCTGGACTTTGACATGGGCCAGCGTGATCTGGGTAAAGCTGATCCCGGTTCGATCGTTGACCTGGCCATACAGCTCCAAGCTTTCGGCCAGATACGTCTCCGCCGCCGCGAGCTGGCCCTGGTACAGCGCCAGCGAGCCGAGATTCTCCAGGCCGTTGGCGATCTCGCTGGGGTTGCCGAACTCACGCCGCAGGCGCAGGCTGCGGTCGTGGGCGGCCTGCGCCTCTTCAAGCCGCCCCATATCGGCCAGAATCATGCCAATATTGCCCAGGGTCGAGGCCGCGCCGACCTGATCGTTGAGCTGCTCGAAGCTTTGGACGCTCTCTTCGGAGTAGGCCAGCGCTTTTTCATAGTCCAGGTGGTTTAGGGCGATCATCCCCAGGTTATTCAATGTCCGGGCCAGCCCGATCGTATTGCCGTGCTCTCGCTGTAGATCCGCGCTTTGTTCAAAATAGCGTTCTGCGGCCAGATAGTCGCCCTGCGCGTGGGCCAGAATTCCGGCTGAATTCAAGGCATCGGCCAGCGCCACCGAATCTGGGTTGGTGTTGTTCTGAATGGCCTGATCCAGCCAGCGGCGGCCCTCGCTGAGATGGCCCTGCGCATACCAGAAGCGCCACATCGCGGCGCAGAGCGCCATCGACTGCTCGGCCAGCGGCGGCCGCAGCGACCAGACAATCGCGGCGCGGATGTTGTGGATCTCCGCGTTCAGCCGTTGGGTCCACAGCAGCTGCTCGGTACCGCGCCACTCGTCATAGGCGGTTTTGGATAAATTGACATAATATTCGAGATGTTGATTAAACACCTTGGTATAGTCATTGAGCTTGTGCAGGCGCTGGTGGGCGTACTCGCGAATCGCGTCAAGCATAATGTAGCGCACCATCTGGCCGGGTAGAACTTCTTCTAGCACCAGATGTTTATCGACCAGCACATTGATCTGGGGCGTGGTTTTATCCAGGGCCTGATAGATCGAGTTGACGGCCTCCAGGGTGCTGCCGCCGACGAACACGCCCAGGCGGAGGAACAAGGTCTGGGCCGCCGGGTCGAGCCGGCTGTAGCACCAGTCCAGCACCGGCGCCAAAATACGATTCCGGCTGCCCTGCTTGGCGCTGGTGCGGCTCAGCGCCAGCCGGTTGCGCACCAGCATCAGCAGGTCGCTCGGCGACAGCGCGGCGCTGTGGGCGGCGATCAGCTCAATCGCCAGCGGCAGACCCTGCACCTGACGACAAATTTCGACCACCGCCGGGGCCTGCTGCCTGGTCAGCACAAATTTTGGCTGGACCGCCTGAATCCGATCGACAAACAGGGCGATTGCCGAGAAGTTCAGCAGCTCCTCCGGCTCGAGGTCGGTGTTGGGGTCGGGCAGCGCCAGCGGGGGCACCGCAAATGTCGTCTCGTTGGCAACCTCCAGGGCAACCTGGCTGGTGACCATAATCTTCAGATTGGTGGTGCGCTCCAGCAGCACGACAACATCGGCGCTGGCCTCGCGCACCTGCTCGATGTTATCCAGCAGCAGCAGCATTTTTTTGTCGCCACAAAACTGGGCGATGCTCTCAATCAGGCTCATCTCGCCGGACTCGAGAATATTCAAGGTCTGGGCGATTGTCGGCACAACAAAGGTCGGGTTGTCGACCGGCGCCAGCGCAACAAAATACTGCCCATCGACAAACTCGTCGCGGACCGTCTCAGCCACCTGAAGGCTCAGGCGGGTTTTGCCGGTGCCGCTTTCGCCTACGAGTGTCAGTAGTCGGACGGCGGGGTTGCGCAGCAGGTCGAGCACAGTGTCGGTTGCCCGCATCCGGCCAATCAGCGGAGTTTCATAGTGTGGTAGCTGGGTTAACGATGGAGTGTGAGTGTCCACGATTGCTCCTTGGTGCGGCTTTGAGTCGTAAGTAAAGATTTAGCTGCGCAGCTGCCCATGCACGACGGTGATGGCGACGCCACCGACGCGGGTGCGCTCAGGCTCGCCGCGCTCATCGAGCGTTACCGCCACATCAACGCGGCCGCTGCGCCCAATCGCATCGCCCTGTTCGGCCTGATAGTAGACCGTGCGCTGGTCCGCAGGTGCCTTGATAATCCCTAGCCCGACCAGCAGCGCCCCAAGCGGGCCGTGGGCCGAGCCGGTGACCGGGTCTTCGTCGATGCCGATGATCGGGGCAAAAAAGCGGGTGTGAACCGCACTCTCCTGGCTCAATCCGCTTAGCGTATACACGAGAAAGCCAGTGACATCCTGGGTGTGGCTCAGCAGGCGCAGGGCGTTCAGGTCGGGCTTCAGCGTGAGCAGCGCGGCCAGATTGTTACAGGCGATATACAGGTACTCGCCGCCGCGAATTGGCTCCAGATCCGCCGAAAACTCGGTTTCATCCAGGCCCAGCGCCGAGCCAAGCGCCAGGGTCGAGACATCGCTGGGCTGAAAGATGGGAATTGGAATATCCAGCCAGACCCGGCAGGGCGCGCTGGCGTCGGCCTCCAGCTCAACCTCCAGAATACCCGCGGCGGTCTGGATGGTGTAGTGGCCGGGCACCGCCAGCCGTCCGGCCTCGACCAGCGCATGGCAGGCGGCCACGGTGGCGTGGCCACACAGCGGAACTTCGACGGTCGGGCTAAACCAGCGAATGCGCAGGTCGGCCTCATCGCTGCCCAAGATAAACGCGGTCTCAGACACGTTCATCTCGCGGGCGATCCGCTGCATCACCACTGGGTCAAGATCGTCGGCGTCGGGCACCACGGCGGCGGCGTTGCCAGTAAAGGGTGTGGTCGTAAATGCGTCAACCTGTATCAGCGGGCGCCAGGCTGTCATAGGCTCTCCTTGGAATGCTCACGGCTCACGATAGCACTGCCCGAATAGGCTGTCAAACGCATGGCGGCAGCCATAACGCATCCACAACTGCCGGGCGTAGCGCCGCAACGCCACAACTCATCCACAACTCGCCCTACAGCGCACACACGACCGCCATCCGATGGCTTTATGCTTCAAGCAAGACCCCAGCGACGGAGGGCTGGAACAAAATCATCCGATTGAGCATCTTGTGTATAGGCGCAGGTCACCGAGAGGAGGTTTGGCTGCCTGCGGCGCTCAGCCCGCCCGAGAGAGCCTGAGGAAGAGCAGCAGATTTTTCACCGGGAGCCGCTTTGCTCCCAACCGCCACCTGAGCCTGTGCGCCTGACCAACCCCCACTATCTAAGGAGGTTCCCAATGCAACGACAAATTTCTCTCCTGCTGGTTGCCGTTCTGTGTGCAACCATTCTGGCCGCCTGTGGCGCCGCGACGCCAAACGAGTCCCCGCAGAGCACCACTGCGCCAGCGCGGCAAAATCCGCCCGCCGCCGCCACGACTGCGCCAGCCAGCGCCCCAAGCCAGGCGGCCGCCGCCACCGCGGCCCCAGCGGCCCCAGCGGGCGCCCTGGCTCCCTCAGCCGATCAAAGCCAGCAGGAGCCGGTGGCTGGCGGCGTGGCAGTAGTCCCGGCAATTATCCCCGACCTGGCGCCGCCACTCGAGGCCAAGGCGCCGATCGCGGCCCCGCCGGAAGCTGACGAAGAGATCTACGACTCGACGTTCTTCAAAAACTATGGCACCAACCCGTTCTTCAGCACCGCCAACGATCCACAATCGACCTTTGCGATGGACGTGGATACCGCCTCGTATGGCGTGATGCGGCGCTACCTCAGCGACAACAATCTGCCTGACCCCGACTCGGTGCGGGTCGAGGAGTATCTCAACTACTTCAACTATGAGTATCCGCAGCCGGAGACCAGCGACTTCGCCATCTACACCGAGGCCGCGCCCTCGACATTTGGCGGCGGCGCCTACGAGATGGTTCAGATTGGGATCCAGGCTCGCACGATCGAAAGCGCCGCCCGCAAGCCCGCCGCGCTGACCTTTGTGATCGATGTGTCCGGCTCGATGGCCCGCGAGGATCGCCTGGACACGGTCAAGCAGGCCCTGGCGCTGCTGGTGGAGGAGCTGCGCGCCGACGATACGATTGCGATTGCGGTGTACGGCACGGAGGCGCGGGCGGTGCTCGATGTGACCAGCGGCGCCGACAAGGCTACGATCCTGGCCGCGATCAACAACCTCCAGTCCGAAGGCTCGACCAATGTTCAGGCTGGGCTGCGGGTTGGCTTTGGCCTGGCCGACGAAGCCTTCAAGGCCGACGGCATCAACATGCTGCTGCTGTGCTCCGACGGCGTCGCCAACAGCGGCGTGACCGATCCAGCCCAGCTGATTGAACAGTACCGCAGCTACTTCGACCAGGGCGTGCAGCTCTCGACCTATGGCTTTGGAATGGGAAATTTCAATGATGTGACGATGGAGGTGCTGGCCAACCAGGGCAATGGCGCGTATGCCTACATCGATACGCTCGACGAGGCCGAGCGCGTGTTTGTGCAAAACCTGACCAGCACGCTCCAGACGATCGCCCGCGATGCCAAGATTCAGGTCGAGTTCGATCCGGCCGTGGTCAAGCGCTATCGGCTGGTCGGCTACGAGAATCGCGATGTCGCCGATGCGGATTTCCGCAACGATACCGTCGATGCCGGCGAGGTCGGCGCCGGCCACAGCGTGACCGCGCTCTACGAGATCAAGCGCTTTCCCGGCGCCGAGGGCAACGTTGCGACCATTCGGATTCGCTACGAGAAGCCCGATGGCAACGTGGTCGAGGAGGCCCAGACCCTGACGACCAGCAGCATTCGGGCGGCGGTGGCCGATACTACGCCGCGCTTTAAGCTGGCCGCGAGCGTGGCCCAGTACGCCGAGCTGCTCCGCCACTCGCAGTGGGCCAAGGGCCAGGCTCTGGAGGATGTGATTGGGCTGGCCCAGCAGGCCGCCCGTGGCTTCAACAACAACGCTGATGTGACCGAGTTCTTCGAGCTGCTCACCCACGCCTCGGATCTGGCGCCTGCGACCAGGTAAGCCGGGGAACGGCGCTTAAACACAGAACCGGGATCGAGCACTGGGCTTGATCCCGGTTCTGTGCGCATCAGAAAGCCCTACTGGGCGACTTTCTGGGTCTGGGGCAGCAGTTTGCTGACCTGATCGAGCAAGTGGTCGATCTCAAAGGGTTTGGGGACGATGGCGGTGATCCCGGCATCGCGGGCCTCACGCTGGAGCTGGATCGTATCGTAGGCGGTGACCAGCAAGATCGGCTGGGTCTTGCCCTGAGCGCGCAGCTCGCGAACCAGCTCAACGCCCGACATTCCCTGCATGTGATGGTCGGTCAAGATGACATCCGCTGATTGCTCCGCCAGCAGTGCGAGCGCCTCCTCGGCGTCAGCCGCACGGCTAACCTCAACATCGGGGATCAGGCGTAATGCAAAAAGTAACGTCTGGGCAATTGCGAGATCATCTTCAACAATCAAGATGTGGCGGGTCATAATCCGGGTCCTTTCTTGGCATCTGGATCGCAGTCTATCATTAAAAAAGGTTCGTTTCTAAATGAAAAAAATAGCTGGAATAGATGATACTCTATTTTGCTCTAAAGCACGAAATGCGCCAGGAGATTGTGATATAATGAACACATTACCGCGAAAGGACGATTGCTATGACCCTAATTCGTACTACAACTGCGCTTACATCGATTGCCGAAAAGGTTGAAGCTGGCGAGCGCCTGAGCTTCGACGATGGCCTGCAACTGTATGCCACTAATGATGTTCTGGCTCTGGGCAAGCTGGCTGATACGGTCAATCGGCGTTTAAATAACGATACCGTGTACTATGTTCAGAATCACCGCATTACACCAACCAATATTTGTGCGTTTCACTGTAATTTCTGTTCGTTCCGCCGCAATGGCAACGAGCCTGACGCATTTGTCCGCACGCCCGAGCAGATCGTGGAGCACGTGGGCAAGCTGCACAGCGATCGGACCCGTGAGTTTCATATCGTCGGCGGCCTCGTGCCGAACCTAGACGTTGAATACTACGCCGAGATGATCTACCAGCTCAAGCAGAAGTACCCCGAGGTTCATGTCAAAGCCTTTACCGCAGTCGAGATCGATTACATGGCCCAGCTCTCGGGCCTCGACTGGCGCGAGACCATGACGGTGCTGCGCGACGCGGGCCTGGACGCGCTGCCTGGCGGCGGGGCCGAGATCTTCCATCCGGCGGTGCGGCGCAAAATCTGCCCCGAAAAAGTTGACGGCGATGGCTGGCTGGCGATTCACGGCATCGCCCACGAGCTTGGCATCAAGACCAACGCCACGATGCTGTACGGCCACATCGAAAGCACCGAGCATCGGGTCGACCACCTGCTCCGCCTGCGCGAGCAGCAGGATCAGACCGGCGGCTTCGTGGCCTACATTCCGCTGGCTTTCCACCCGGAAAACAACAATCTGGGGCGGACCAAGCACCTCGACTGGACGACCGGCTTTGAGGACCTGAAAAACCTGGCGATTGGGCGGCTGCTGCTGGACAATTTCGCCCACGTCAAAGCCTACTGGGTCTCGCTGACCCCCAAGCTGGCCCAGGTGGCGCTGTCGTTCGGCGTCTCCGACGTGGACGGCACCGTGATCGAGGAAGAGATCTATCACGCCGCCGGAGCCACCACCGAGCAGGGCCTGACCCGCGGCGAGCTGATCCACCTGGTCGAGGCGGCGGGCAAGCGGCCAGTCGAACGTGACGCGCTGTACAACCATATCAACTAAATTATGCTGAGACGAACGGCGGTGCGCTGCCAAGGCCACCGCCGTTCATCTCGCCACCCTGAACGCTATGCTTGGTGTCATTGACTATCTGAATACCCAACCGCTCGACCATGGCATTCGTGAGCGCCTGCCCGAGGTGCCGGTGCGTCGGGGCGTGCCGACCGCGATCAATGCGGCGGTGCTGGCCGGCGACGTGGCGATTGCGCCGATGTCGGTGTACGAGTGGGCGCTGCACGCCGATGAGCTGCTGGTGGTGCCCGGTCTGTCGATCGCCACGATCGGGGCGGTCAACAGCGTGAACGTCTTTGGCTGGTGCGCCGATCCGCGCCAGCTTGACGGCCAGCCGGTCGCGCTGACAACCCACTCGGCCACCAGCGTCAACCTGCTGCGGGTGCTGTGCGAGCAGCACTACGCGGTGCACCCCGAGTGGCGCCCGATGACGCCCGACCTCGATGCGATGCTGGCCGAGTGCACCGCCGCCCTGATGATCGGCGACAAAGCCCTGGTCGAGGCCACGCTGCGCCGCCACGTTGGTAGCCGCGGGCTGCCCTACTTCTTCGATCTCGGCGACGAGTGGCTAAAGCTGAGCGGCCTGCCGTTTGTGTTTGCGGTCTGGGTGGTGCGCCGCGACCGCGCCGACGCCGTGCGGGCGGCCGGAATTGTCACGGCCCTGCACGCCGCCAAGCGCGAGAACCTGCGCCACACCGACGCGATCGCTCTGGGCTATGCGCCGCGCCTGGGCCTGCCCGCTGGCGTGTGTGCCAAATACCTGCGCGACCTGCGCTACGATCTCGCCCCAGCCGACCTTGAGGGGCTGCACGAGTTTCTGCGCTATGCCGTGCCCGGCTTCCGCCGCGAGCAGCTGGTCTGGTTCGAGGAGTAGATTTTTCAGGATTAACGTGATCAAACAGCGCCCGTCTGAATTGCTCAGACGGGCGCTGTTTTGGTGGGATTGCGATTTGGCCCAGCTCAGCTGCCGGTTTCGATCATCTGCTGGTACTCGACGCTGTAGATCGCCAGCTTTTCGCCTTTGCCCTTGAGCATGACGGCGGGCAGCGCGGCGAGGCAGCCGTGCTCCTGCGGCGGCAGCTGATCGACAACGTGCTGTGAGACAATAATCTGGCCGCTTTCGGCCAGGTCAACCAAGCGGCTGGCCGTATTGACAACATCGCCGATCAGGGTGTAGTCGAGCCGCTGCGGCGAGCCAAGGTTGCCGACCACGGCGCGGCCCCAGCTGATCCCAATCCCCAGCCCGATATCGCGGCCAAGCTCCCGATTCCAGCTGGCCTGGAGCTCGGTGAAGGCCCGCTGCATTGCCACCGCCGCCTGCACAGCGCGGCTGATATCATCGGGGCGATCGATGATCGAGCCAAACACCGCCATCAGGCCATCGCCGAGAAACTTATCGATGGTGGCCTCGTGGGCATACAGCACATCGGTCATCAGGGCGAAGAAGCGATTCAGCACCTGCTCAACGACGATGCGCGGCGCCAGCCCCTCGCTGAGCGCGGTGAACCCACGCAGGTCGGCGAAAACCACCACAACATCCCGCTCGGTTGGCTCAAAACGCCCCTCGGTGAGCAACTGCTCGACCAGCTCGGGCGCCATATAGCGCGACATATCGGCGCGCAGCCGCTGCATGCGCTGTTGCTGGAGCTGGTTGTTCTCAATCGCCTGCGCCAGCAGGTTGGCGACGGTCTGCACCAGATTGCGGTCGCTGGCCTGCCAATCTTTGGCCTGTCGCGGCGGCTCCAGCAGCAGCAGCCCGGCGATCGCGGCGCTGGCGGGCAGGGGCGCCAGCACCCCGAGCTGCATATCGCAGGCCAGCACCAGCTGACTCAGCGGATCGGCGGAGTCGGCCGAGGGGATAATCAGCTGCGGCCGCTGACTTACCAGCGGCGCGAGCAGCTCGGCGACTGCTGGAAGTGCGGCGGGCTGCTGCAGCGCGGCGGGGACAGTCGCGACCAGGCTGGCGATCTGCTGCTCCTGGTCGAACAGCACGAGGGCGGCCCGGGGTGCCTCGAAGATCGAAGCAATATCGGCCAGGACCGTATCGAGCTGCGTATCGAGATGCTGCTCCGCCGTGAGCTTGACCGATAGCGCGTTGACCCGGCTGAGCTGTTGCACCTGGGCCTGCTCGCGGTCGAACAGCTGGGCGTTGTCCAGCGCCACCACAATCTGGGCCGCCACCGCCGTCAGGAGCGACTCGGTGACGGCATCAAAGGCGTGGCTCTGATTGCTGCCAACGACGAGAACGCCCTGGTTGCCATCGCGCGAGGCCAAGGGCACCGCCAGCTCCGAGAGAATTGGCTGCTCGACCCAGCTGTAGTCGAGGCAAAACGCATCGGCAACCGCGGTGGCAGTGGCCTGTTGGCCGTCCATCACGCGGGCCAGGGTGGCGATAATTGGCAGGCGCAGGCCCGTTGGCGGGCTGGCGTGGCCGGTATGGGCGGCGGCCCGCAGCACCAGGTCGCTCTCATCGAGCAGCAGCACGCTCACGACATCGAAGCCAAAGTTATGCCGAATCAGCGATGAGACCAAGCGCAGGAGCTGATCGCGCGTCATCAGCTCGGTCAGACTGCGCCCGATCTCCACCAGCAGCTGCATCTGGTTGGCCCGGCTTTGCTCGCGGGCAAACAGGCGATTATTCTGCACCGCGCTGGCGATCTGGTTGGCAAAAACCTCCAGCGCCTGCACGGTGGTCAGGTCCGGCGAGCTGGTCTCCAGCGGGGTATCGACCGCGATCAGGCCCAGCAGCTGGCTGTGGGTGCCAATCGGCACAAACAGGTGCTCGGCGGCCTGGAGCGATGGCGGCGCGGCGGGATCGGCCAAATTGACCGCACTATTGTCGAGCGCATAGCCCGAGGGGATAAAGTACGAGCGGCTGACCCGATAGCGCTCACGCATCAGCGGCAGGACAGTTTTGGTGATTGTCTCGGCGGTAAAGACGCTCGCCTGGGCCTCGCGAGCTTGGCCGGCGCAGCCCTGGGCCTCATCGCTGCCGGCGGTGGCAAAGACCTGAATCACAACATGGTTAAAGATCAACGAGCGCCGAATCGCCTCGGCGATTTCGTTGAGCAGCGCCGGCAGGGGCAGATTGAGCCGCAGCCGCTCGCCGATATTCAGCATCTCCTCTAGCATCTGCGAGCGCCGCTCGAGCTGCTGTTTTTGCTGGGTCGTGATCTGAAAGAGCTGGGTGTGGTCGAGGGCGACCGCGCTCTGGGCGGCCACGGTCTGGACCAGCTCCAGATGCTCGGCGGTGAAATAGTTGATGCGGGTGTGGACCACGGTGATCGTCCCCAGCACAGCCCGATCGTGAATAATTGGCACCGCCAGCACCGAGCGGGTCGAGTCGTTGACGCGCCCAAGCAAGGTCCAGCGCTGATCGCGGCGGGCATCGGCCAGCACCAGCGGCTTCATGGAGCGAAACACCCAGCCGGCCACCCCGTCGCGCAAAATTCGCACCATCAGGTCGGGGTCGTGCTCCTCGCGGGTTGAGGAGGCGTAGAAGGGCGCATCCTCGCCATTGGTCAAAATCACCGAGGCCCGAATGGCGCCCAGAGCATTGGCGAGCTGGACGACCATGCTATTCAAGACCAGCTTGACATCCAGCGACGAGGTCAGGGTCTGGCTGATGCTGAGCAGCACCTCGATCCGTCGATTGGCCTCCTGGAGCGAGCGATGGCTTTGCTGGAGGCGCAGCATAACCCGGAGCCGGGCCAGCAGCTCGGCAAACTCAACCGGCTTGACCAGAAAATCGTCGGCCCCGGCATCGAGCCCGCTGACCTTGGTGCGCATATCGCCCAGAGCGGTGATCAGGATGATCGGAATAAAGGGGGCCGCCGAGTCGCTTTTGATCCGGCGGGTTAGCTCGACGCCATCCATTCCCGGCAGCGAGATGTCGAGCAAAATCGCATCAGGCACGATAATTTTGAGGAACTGGAGGACTTCTTCGCTGGTGGTGGCGGCGGAAACCCGATAGCCGGCGTCCTTCAGCAGCAGCTGAAACATCCGATTGATGCTGGGATCATCGTCGACGATCAGGATATGACTTTTGCTCGAATGTTCCATACCCGCTCCTCTGCCCGCTGGATTATTGCTGTGTATTGTATGTGTTTGGTCGGAGTTTGACAATCAACGAAACGAGAGTACGATTTATTTGAAACCATATGGTTTTAACTAAATCTCGGCTTAATTATTTTGGGAGGTTCTCTTGGAATCCAAAGATCTGATTGTCTATGGTCGCACGATGTTTTGCCCAGATCTGGCCCGCACCCAGCGTTTTCTCGCCAGCAACAACGTTCCCTATCAGCAGATCAACATCGATCAGGATGAAGAGGCTGGCGCACGGGTGGAGAAATGGGTTGGCCATCGGAGTGTCCCGACGGTAATTGTCGCCCGCAAAGGCGAGCTTGAGCCGCTGAGCGCCCCAACAACCCTGGCCGCTGGCCGCTCGGCCCGCTCGGTCGATCGTGAAACGGTGATCACTGAGCCAAGCGATGAGGCGCTGCTGACATTTCTCCAGCGCCATAATCTGGTCTAGGTCTGGTCGATAGCGTGGCACAGAAGGTCGAGGCTTTGACTGCCTCGGCCTTTTGTTTTGCATGATACCATGCCGCCAGGCTAGCTTGGACGGTCTGGCCGCCCGTAGTACTGGAAGGAATGGTATGACACATCAACAGTTTGCAAGCACGAGCCGGGGCATTCAGCGCGATCACCCGGCGATGCGTTTGTTCGAAAAGGCCAAGCGGCTGGGCATCTGGAATCCCAGCGACATTGATTTCACCCAGGATCGGCAGGATTGGCTGGCGATGAGCCCGCCAGAGCAGGATCTGATCCTGCGGCTGACCGCGCAGTTTCAGGCGGGCGAGGAGGCGGTCACGCTCGACCTGCTGCCGCTGATTATGACGATCGCCCGCGAGGGTCGGCTTGAGGAGGAGATGTTTCTGACCACGTTCCTGTGGGAGGAGGCCAAGCACGCCGATTTTTTTAGCCGCTTTTTGAGCGAGGTCGTGTGCGCCGAGCCTGATCTCAGCCGCTTCCACACGCCGAGCTACCGGGCGATTTTCTACGACGCCCTGCCGACGGCGCTGAACAAGCTGCTGGAGGACCCCTCGCCAGCCGCCCAGGCCGTCGCCTCGCTGACCTACAATATGATCGTCGAGGGTGTGCTGGCCGAGACCGGCTACCACGCCTATTTCACTATTCTGGAGAGCAACAACCTGATGCCGGGCCAGCGCAAGGGCATTCGGCTGCTCAAGCAGGACGAGTCGCGCCATATCGCCTACGGGGTCTTTCTGCTCTCGCGCCTGATCGCCGCCGACGATAGCCTGTGGGAGATCGTCGAGACCCAGATGAACGATCTGGTCACCCACGCCATCGGGATCACCAGCGAGAACTTTGCCGCCTATGAGGTGATGCCGTTCGGGGTGGTTGAGGATGATTTCATCAACTATGCCCTCGACCAGTTTGGCAAACGCCTGACCAGGATCGAGCAGGCCCGCGGCAAGTCGCAGGAGGAGATCTATCGCACCACCGTTGGGGTGGTTGAGCGCGATGATGGGTAGCGGGTTAACCGGGGTGGCGTCATTTTGACCTCACCCCGGCTGCTGCGGCAGCCTCCCCTCTCCACTGCGGTGGAGAGGGGAAAACACCCACGAGAGGTAGGATTCGCCAAGTTCAGCCTGCGCTTAGTTACTCGACCAACGCTGGCTGGGCTGCGGCCAGGCGGCGCGCCCGCAGGAGCGAGGCGACCACGGCCACCGTCAGGATGCTGGCGATCACGCCGAGCGAGATCGGCACGGGGATTTTGTAGATATCGACCAGCACCATCTTGATGCCGACAAAGGTCAGCACCGCCGAGAGGCCAATCTTCAGGTAGTAGAACTTATCCATCACCCCGGCCAGCACAAAGTAAAGTGAGCGCAGGCCCAGAATGGCGAACACGTTGGAGGTGTAGACCAGGAATGGGTTATCGGTTACCGCGAAAATCGCCGGGATCGAATCGACCGCAAACACCAGGTCGGTGCTCTCCACGACCAGCAGCACCAGAAACAGCGGCGTGGCCATCAGCACTCCGGCGCGGCGGACAAAGAACTTGTCGCCCTCGTAGGTCTCGGTGACCGGGACAAAGCGGCGGAACAGGCGCACCAGCGGATTCTGGTCGGGCTTCAGCTCCTGGTTGCGGTGCAGCGCCATCTTGATGCCGGTGAAAATCAGAAACCCGCCGAAGACGTAGATGATCCAGTGGAACTCTTTGATCAGGGTGGCACCGACGGCAATCAGGATGCCGCGCATAATCAGCGCGCCCAAAATGCCCCAGAACAGCACCCGATGCTGGTAGATGGCGGGCACGGCGAAATAGGTAAACACCAGCACAAAGACAAATATGTTATCCACGCTGAGCGATTTTTCAATCAGGTAGCCGGTGAAAAAGGCCAGCGCGGCCTCGCTGTTGGTGTAGCCGCTGTTCGGCGAGAGCGTATCCCAGAAGAAGTACAGCCCAACGTTGAACAGCATGGCCAGGCTAATCCAGACCCCGCTCCAGATCGCGGCCTCTTTGACCGTCACGGCGTGCGCGGTGCGATGAAACACGCCTAAATCCAGCGCCAGCATGGCCAGCACAAACACATTGAACCCAACCCACAGCCAGATCGATCCAGCAAACACGGTTGACCACACCTTTCGCTACAACCGTGGGGCAACAAAAAAGCGCGACCCCACGAACCTGAATGGTTGTGGCAGTCTCGCTAGTGGTGTGGGCTCACACGTACAATCAGCCGAGAGGGGTTACCTCTGGATTGACGACTGATTGACCCGCGCTGAGCGGGTAGCTACTCCCTGACAAGGCTTAGAATAATCGATTGGACAGCTATTGTAAAGATATAGTTCGGTTAATTGTTGATGAGAATCATCAACATTGCGTGTTTGTAGGTTCGCAATTTAAATTGGGCGCACTTCTTGATTCTCCACCTGCCGTCCACAGGCACCTAGCCCCGCTAGCTAAGGGTGATGAAAACGGAACCTGCTGCGCCACAACGCGGAGCAGGTTCCGTTTCAATTGGCGGCGGCTACTGGCTGAGGGCCAGATCGACGTACTCCTGCTTGACCAGATTGGCCTCGCTGATACCGCAGAGGGCCAGCATCTCGCCAATCAGGGCGGCTTTCTCCTCGGCGTCGCGGGCCGACCAGCTGCGGCTTTTGATCTCGAGGTACATGCCCTCGGCCGGGCCGGCGGCGATGGTATCCAGGTTGACCGCGAAATCCTCGCCGCCGTAGAGGATCCGCCAGCGTCGGCGCTGCTTCTCGATCTCGACCACGTGGTCGGGGGCGAAGTACTCGCGGTAGAAGCGGCGCGAGCGATCGGCGGGGGCGGTGTAGCGCGCCCGGCTGATCACCACCGCGTTGGGCAGCTCGCCGCGGGCCGGGGGCATCGTCAGGGTCAGGTTGTACTTCGGCTCCAGGCGCGAGCCGGGGTCGCTGCGCAGATCTTCGCGGTAGCGGACGCGGCCGCGCTGCGGGTCGTCGAACCCGAAATAGCTATCGTACTGGGTGCGCTCGCTGGACTTGGTCACGCTGACGCCCGAGGACTGCAGCATCTGCTCGACGGCGGCGGCATTGTCGAGGCGGGCCTTGACCTGAACCTCGTAGATCTCCTGCTGCTTGACCCCGCCGACAGCCAGGATCTTGTCGAGCAGATTGACCTCGCGCTCGCTGAGGAACTGATTGATCTGGTCGGCGATGGCGATGGCGTTGCGGCGCACCTCATCCTCGTCCAGGGTGAGCAGCGCTCGGTCGCGGAGCAGATATTTGCCATCGACCAGCACGTGGCGCACATCGCCTGAGCGCGCCGAGTAGACCAGATGGTTGTAGATCGCGTCGGGATTGTAGCGGTAGGACGGTGCCGGCGTGACGTGCAGCCCGCCCAGGTCCACAATCACCACATCGGCCCGCTTGCCGGCCTCCAGGCTGCCGACGAGATGGTCGAGATGGACCGCCCGCGCGCCCATGCTGGTCGCCATCATAAACGCCTGCTTGGCGGTGACCACAGTCGGGTCGCCGGTCACACCCTTGGGCAGGATCGCCGCCAGATGGACTTCCATCCACAGATCCTGATCGTCGTTGGAGGCCGGGCCATCGGTGCCGATGCCAACATTCACGCCAGCTTTGAGCATCTCGCTATACTTGGCCACGCCGCTGGCCAGCTTGAGATTGCTGGTCGGGCAGGGCACGGCGCCAGCGTTGTGCTGCTTGAGCAGGGCCATATCGTTTTTATCGATATGAACACAGTGGGCGGCGATCCCGCGGTCGGCAAAGGCGTCCAGATCGGCCACATAGGCGATCGGGGATTTGCCAACCAGCTCCTGGGCCTCCTCGACCTCGCGGGCGGTCTCGCTGAGATGGGTCACCAGCGGCACGCCATACTCACGGGCCAGCGCTGCCGACGTGCGATAGATCTCGCTGTTGCAGGTGTAGGGCGCGTGGGGTGCAATCGCCGGGATCACCCGTCCGTGGGTGTGCCACTGCTCGATGAACTTGCGCGAGCGCTCCAGTCCGACGTCGTAGTTGGGCGCATCGGGCGTGGGCAGCTTCATCACGGTCTGGCCGCAGATGGCGCGCATGCCGGACTCGTCGGCGGCGCGGGCGACCTCTTCCTCGAAGAAATACATATCGACAAAGCTGGTCGTGCCACCTTTGATCATCTCGGCGCACGAGAGGCGCGAGCCGTGATAGACGAACTCGGCGTTGACGAAACGGCTTTCAACCGGAAACATATAGCCAAACAGCCACACATCGAGCTGCTGGTCGGCGACAATTCCGCGCAGCAGGCTCATCGGAATATGGGCGTGGCCATTGATCAGGCCGGGGACGATGGCGTGGCCGGTGCAGTCCTCGACGCTGGTGGCTTTGTAGCGCTTGCTCAGCTCGGCGGCCGGGCCAACCGCGACGATCGCGCCGGCGCGAATCGCTACTGCGCCATCGCGAATAATCGTCCCTGCCGCATCCATTGTGACCACAGTGCCCCCAGCCAACAGCACATCGACCTGCTCTAGTTTACCCATTGGACCTCCTAAGTTGCACAAAAGCACAAGCGGCAGTGCTTGTGCTTGATTCAATATTCTGGCCCCAGTGGTTGGGGGTACTTCGGATAATCATACCACATGATGCTTAAAGGATGGCGAGATGAGGCGCTGGCTGATGTTTGACGCTCAGCTTGCCGTCAAGGTACAATGCAGCGATGGTGTCTGAAGGTCTGCGCCCTAAGGAGTTTCAATGAGCCAGCCGTTTCAAGTCGCCCAGCCCAAGCTGGCGAGCTTGCCTAAATATCTCTTGCGCTCGATGCGCCCAAAGCAGTGGTTTAAGAATGTTTTTGTGTTTGCGGGCTTTGTATTTGCCAACGATATCTTGTGGAACGATATCAATAAAATTGCGGCGGTGCTCGCAACTTTCATCCTCTGGTGTCTGATCGCCAGCTCGATCTATCTGATCAACGATCTGGTGGATATTGAGAAGGATCGCCAGCACCCGAAAAAGCGCTATCGCCCGCTGGCCAGCGGCCATCTCGCCCCCGGCGCGGCGATCACCGCAACCCTGATGTTTCTGCTGGTCGGGCTGCCGCTGGCCTGGCTGCTGAGCTGGAAGCTGGCGATTATCTTCGCGGCCTATGTGCTGATGCAGCTGGCCTACTCGTTCCGGCTCAAGCATGTGGTCATCGTCGATGTGTTTATCATTGCGGCGGGCTTTGTGATGCGCACGGTCTCCGGCGCGGTGGTGCTGAATATCACCATTTCACACTGGCTGCTAATCTGCACCGGGCTGCTGGCGCTGTTTCTGGCCCTGGCCAAGCGCCGCCACGAGCTGGTGCTGCTGGAGGCTGGCTCGGGCAGCCATCGCCGCGTGCTCGACGACTACTCCACCGAGCTGGTTCAGGAGATGATCTCGATCATCACCGCGAGCACGATCATCGCCTATATTCTGTACACCCTCTCGCCAAGCAACCCGCATATCCCGGTGACGCCCTTCCCGCTGATGCTGATCACGGTGCCGTTTGTGGTCTATGCGATCTTCCGCTATCTGTACCTGGTGTATAAGAAGGACGAGGGCGGCAGCACCGAGGAGATGATCCTCAAGGACTGGCCGCTGCTGCTGGATATTTCCCTCTGGGGCGTTACGGTGCTGATTATTTTGTATGTGTATCGGCAGTAGGTCTATGTAACGTTTCTTGGGCCTGGTCGTATACAGCTGCATTGCAATCGCTTTGGATACTTGAGGAACCCTATGAGCCCCGATGGTACCTCCGAACCACTCCTGGACGCGCTGATGGGGGCGATCGCTGGCGGGATGGCCCAGGCGACCGCCCAGCGCGGGTGGCAGCCGCACAAGACCTGGGTCTACATTATTGGGACCGTGGAGTGGCAGGACCCGGAGATCTTCGCGTCCTTTCCCCAGGAGCAGCGCCGGGATGCCATGCTGGTGGATTTTTTTCGTGACCAGGGCGTCCCCGCCGCCCAGATCATCTATCTCCAGGATTCGCAGGCGACCAACCAGCAGATCGAGAAAACCTTCGAGCCGCACCTGCGCAAGGCGGCGGCGGGGGATTTTCTGTTTATGTACTACTGCGGCCACGGTTATAAAGCCGATCACACGGCCTACTTTGCCAGCTACGACGCCGATGACACCACCCCAGGCTGGCCGATGAGGGCGGTTCCGGCGGCGATCGACCGATCGTTCCAGGGCGCGTATGCCTTTCTGGCCGCCGACTGCTGCTGCTCGGGGTCGCTGGCGCAGGCGGTCGAACAGAGCAAAAGCCGCATCTCGTATGCCTGTCTCGCCTCGTCGCTCTCCAACGAGGACTCGACCGCCAACTGGACCTTCACCGAGGGCCTGCTGGCCGGGCTGCGGGGCCACGCCTACCTGGACGCCTACGCGGATGGCGCGATCACGCTCCAGGATCTGGCCGACGAGATCAAGGCCGACATGGCCTTTGCCGAGGAGCAGCGCACCGCCTTTGTGGCCACCGGCGCCTTTCGCCCCGACCTGATCATCGGGCACGCCGCCAAGAAGGCCCACCCGCGGGTTGGCGAGCGCGTCGAGGCTAAGTCGGATGGCGACTGGTATCGAGCCAGGATCATCGATGCCGACGGCGAGCGCTTCAAGGTCCACTACTACGGCTGGAACGACGACGACGATGAGTGGGTCAGCGAGGCTCAGATCCGGCGGGTGTCCCCGCAGCAGTATCCGATCGGCGCCCGCGTCGAGGTCAAATGGAAAGGCGAGTGGTATCCCGCCACGATCCTCGATCGGCGCGGCGGGCTGCATCTGATTCGCTACGACCAGTATGATGACGACTACGATGAGTGGGTTGCGGCCAGGCGGATTCGCTAGCGGCTCTTTAGCAGATGAGGTACTGTATGCCATCGCTCAACGCCCCGAACAGATATCGCTCGCCTGAACACGTCGCAGTGGCGGCGCCCAACTCTCTGGCGCTGCCGCCCCGCCGGATTCCCTGGCTGGTCCGTAGCCGGGTGCTGTTTGGCGGTATGCTCAATCAGTTTGGCTGGTTCTGGCTGGGATTTAGCATGATCTTTGTCGCGGCTTTTGTTGGCGGCTCCGCGCCGAAGGCCGTGCTGTTTAACTTTGCCACACTTGAAACCGCGCCCGGCGAGGTGCTGCGCGTAGAGGCGACCAACTCCTCGGAGAACAAACGCACGATCTACGCGATCCGCTATATCTTTCGCATCGATCAGCTTGAGGCGGAATACTACGGGGTGAGCTATACAACTGCCTACAACAGCTTTGCCGAGGGCCAGGCAGTCGAGGTTGAGTATGATGCTGCCAATCCAGCCAGCTCGCGGATTCGCGGCACCCGCGTGTCGACCTTTGGCCTGGGGGTGCTGTTTGTGCTGATATTTCCCATCATCGGGGTGGTGCTGCTCGCTGGCGGGGTGCGCCTGGGGATCCGCGGGATGCGCCTGCTGCGGATGGGCAACGTGGCCCAGGGAACCCTGGTCGGCAAAGAGCCAACCGGCACCCGAATCAATAACCAGATGGTCTATAAGCTAACCTTTGACTTTGCCGATTCCAACGGGATGCGCTATCAGACCAGCGCTAAAACGTATCTCCCCTACACGCTCGAAGACGAGGCCACCGAGCGGGTGCTGTACGATCCCAGAAATCCCAGCTATGCGGTGCTGTTCGACAACCTGCCCGGCCGGCCCGAGGTCGATCTGCTTGGGCGGATTCTGCCGGGCGGCCTGCTCCAATCGGTGAAGTTCCTGATTTTTCCACTCCTGACGCTGCTGATCACCCTGCTGATGTTTGTGTGATCGGCGGGTAACTCCGCTGGGGGCTGGCTTAAAAAACCGCCCGGTCTGCCAATGCGGGCAGGCCGGACGGTTTTTTGTTTTGGAGTGGATTGCCCCGCTGGCTGACCCTAAGCCTGCTCCCCAACTGCTGGCTCGGCGCCAACGAGCTGGGTGAGCCGCTCGCCGAGCAGCAGCTCCAGGTAGGGCGTGACGCCCCAGAACTGCTTGAGCTGAACATATTCCTTGATCAGCTTGGGCTCGCCGACCGACACGCCGCGGACGGCGCGGATCATCAGGTTTTTGCTGGTCTGATCGGGGGTGACGAACTCGAAAATCTCGCTGCGGTAGCCGAGGATCCGCAGAATCAGCGCCCGAAAGGTGTCGGTCAGGATGTCGGCGGTGCGCTGGCGCATAATCCCGTAGCGCAGGATCGGGCGCATCACGGCGGCCTCGATCTTCCCGTTCAGGTCCTGGTGGCAGCACGGCACGCTCAGGATGAGCTGGGCCTCGCTGCGAATCGCTAGGGCCAGCGCGGCGTCGGTGGCGGTGTCGCAGGCGTGGAGCGAGAGCACAATGTCGGGGCTATCGGCCGGCTGCCAGTCCTCGATGCGGGTCTGCTCAAAGCGCATCGCGGCGTAGCCCAGCTCCTGGCTGTTGCGGCTGCACTTCTCGATCAGCTCGGCGTTGCCGTCGATCCCAATCAGGGTGGCGGGCAGATTGCGCACGTCGTTGAGATAGTGGTAGGCGGCAAAGGTCAGGTAGGCCGATCCACAGCCACAGTCGAGGATACGCAGTGGGCTGTGGTCGAACGTCTCCAGGGCGCCGGTGCCATCGAGCGCCCGCAGAAACTCGTTGATCTGGGTGAACTTGCGCTGCATGCTCGGCTTGACGACGCCCTCGCTCGACATAATCCCGATCTGCTCCAGAAATCGGTCGGGCGTATTGATCGGCAGCGGCAGATCTTTGACCCGATTGTGCGACAGGCTGGGCGGGCCGGCGGCGTCCGGGCGCGAGCGGTTGATGATCAGCTTGCCCTTTTTGGTGCGCTGAACCTGAATCCGCTCCTCGGTGGACTCCAGGGTGATGCTGCTGAACGGCAGCGCCAGCACCTCGCGCACCTGGGCCTCGGCCTCGGGGCCGCGAAAGTTCTTGGTCACGTCCTTGCGCTGGTCGAAAAACGAAATCTGGGTCGAGCGCTGGCCTTTGATCTGCACCGGGCGCACGACGATGCGGGTCCAGGGCACGGCGGGGCCGCGCACCACGCCGCTCAGGGTCAGGCGGACGAACGTGGCCTCAGTGAAGACCAGCGCCGCCAGCTCGGTTTGATAGGTATCTTGATTCATGATGAGAAGCCTTTAATTAAAACCATAGCCCGGCATTATACCCGCTAGCCGTCCGGCAGGCGATCAAAAGCCGACGGATTCTGACCTCACCCCGTCCGCTCCCCGGCTTTCAAGGGTAGGTATCGCGTGGCTCAGGCCAGGGATCCGGGATAAATCGGCCACGCGGCAGGGGTTCTTGGCGCAGGAGGGCGACCAAAATTCGCAGCACGCCCCGCCGAAAACAGCCCAGGGTCCGGGGGCGTGTGGCCGGGTTGGTTTGCCGCCGCCGGGCGATATGCGTGGGTGGCAGCGGTATCTGCTCAATAAACCAGGGTAGCGGTTACGGTGCGGCCCAGGAGGCACCGAGGTTGAGGTCGGCTGCCCGTTCGGCAATCACATCCGCCAACGGTGGAATCTGCTGTTCACCCC
>DAOTUS010000433.1:0-6544 GCA_034437415.1 Herpetosiphonaceae bacterium | reverse complement strand
AACACCCTTTGTCTGGGGTGGGGCGCGGCAGGAGCGGCGCAGCCGCGCCCGCCAGCACCGCCTGGGTGGCTCAGGGGCAACAATCCGATTGGCAGCCTAAATGAGGAATGACCCACTAGTGCAATGGGGTTGGGCAGGAACCGGGGCTTGCCCTGACGCCGATTTGGGGCTGCCTTCGTCACGTGGGTCTGCCCGAGCCACTGATCACTAGCTACTAGCTACTGACAACTAGCTGCTAGGTGCTAGCGACTGAAAGCGCACTGGCGGCGACGCTGAAGGCCTCGGCGGAGCGCCCGGTGGCGCTGTTGTAGGCCGGAACGATCTGGGCGGCGACGCTGGCGATCTGGGCCTGCTCGACCAGCGCGACACAGCAGCCGCCAAATCCGGCCCCGGTGAGCCGGGCGCCCAGCACGCCGGGCAGCTCGCGCAGCAGCTCGGTCAGGGTGTCCAGCTCCGGGCCGCTGACCTCGTAGTCGTCGCGCAGGCTCCAGTGCGAGTCGTTCATCAGCTCCCCGACATAGCTAAAGTTTCCGCTGCGGAAGGCGGCGGCGGCGGTGAGCACCCGCTCGTTCTCGCTGACAACGTGGCGTGCCCGGCGATAGGCGCTATCATCGAGCAGGTCCTGCTCGACCGCGCCGGCCAGCAGCTCGGGGGTCACATCGCGCAGCGCCCGAATGCGTGGGTCGAGCTGCTGCATGATGCTGACGGCCCGCTCACACTCCGCCCGGCGCTGATTGTAGGCCGAGCCAGCCAGCGTGCGCGGGACGCCGCTGTCGACCACCAGCACCGCCACCGTGGTCGGCAGCGGCACCAGCGTGATCTCCAGCGAGCGGCAGTCGATCAGGGTGGCGTGATTGAGCTGCCCCGCCGCGACCGCCAGCTGATCCATAATCCCGCTGTTGACGTGGGCGTACTCGCGCTCGGCGCGCTGGGCGGCCAGGGCGATCTCGGTCGGCGACAGCGTGACGTTGGCCAGCCTCAGCAGCGCAGTGGCCACGCCAACCTCCAGCGAGGCCGACGAGCTCAGGCCGCCGCCGATTGGCAGCGTGCTATCGATCGTCAGCTCCGCGCCGACCAGGGCCACGCCGCTATCCAGCAGCGCCTGCGCCGCGCCGCGCACGTAGGCCCGCCAGCCGGTCTGATTGGCGGCATCGAGGGCATCGAGGGCCACCGAGTCGGTCTCGCCGCGCATCGTCTTCGTGGTGACAACCAGCCGATTGTCGTCACGGCGGCGGGCGGTGATCGTGGTGCCGCGATCGATCGCCAGCGGCAGCACCCAGCCATCGTTGTAGTCGGTGTGCTCGCCAATTAAGTTCACGCGACCAGGCGAGAAAACAGTCAGTGTTGTCATAGAAACCTCGTGTGGCTAGTGGCTCGTAGCTTGTAGCTCGTGGTGTGCCAACAGGGGCGGGTACGGAGACCCGCCCTACGAACGATTTTGCGTTTGCTGGATTGGGGTTGGCGGTAGCTGGGCGACGAGTGAACCGCCCGGCTGCCGACCTCCGGCTACAGATCCTGCAGCGCCCGCACGCCCAGGCCGCCGTGGCGCTCGGCCTGGATCGCATCGACGACGGCGGCGGCGCTGGCGACCGTGGTGATCGAGACGACGCCCTGGCGCAGCGCGGTCTGACGGATGGCCTGCTCGTCGAACATCGAGGCCCGGCCCAGCGGCGTGTTCACCACCATCACCACCTGCCCGTTGATGATGTAGTCGGCGGCGTTCGGGCGGCCCTCGTTGACCTTGTAGATCGTCTCGATCGTCAGGCCGTTGTCGCGCAGGAACTTGGCCGTGCCGCTGGTGGCGATCAGCTTGAAGCCAAGCGCGGCCAGCTGTTTGGCGACGCTCAGCAGGGCGGGCTTGTCGTTGTCGTTGACGCTGAGGAACGCGGCGCCGCTGGTTGGCAGGTGGCGCCCGCAGCCGGCCTGGGCTTTGGCGAAGGCGGCCCCGAAGGTGTCGCCGCTGCCCATCGCCTCGCCGGTCGAGCGCATCTCCGGCCCCAGGGCGATCGTGGCGCCGGGGAAGCGCCGCCAGGGCAGGACGACCTCCTTGACGTGGTAGCCGACCAGCGGCGGCGTGCTGGTGATGCCCTGCTCGCGCAAGGTCACGCCGGCCAGCACTTTGGCCGCCACCGCCGCCCAGGGCACCCCGGTGGCCTTGGCGACATACGGGATCGAGCGGGAGGCGCGCGGGTTGACCTCCAGCACATACACCGCATCATCCTTGACCGCGTACTGCACGTTCATCAGCCCAATCACGCCGAGGGCACGGGCGAGCTTTTCGGTCGCAGCGTGGAGCTGGGCCTCGATTGCGGGGCTAATCCGCACGGTCGGCATCACACAGGCCGAGTCGCCCGAGTGGATCCCGGCCCGCTCGATCTGCTCCATCACGCCCGCGACCACCACGGTCTCGCCATCGCTGACCGCATCGACATCCAGCTCGGTGGCGTCCTCCAGAAAGCGATCGAGCAGCACCGGGTGTTCGGGCGAGGTGTCGGTGACGAAGCGCAGGTAGTCTTCCAGCCCGGCCTCATCGTGGATAATCGCCATGCCCTGGCCGCCAAGCACGTACGAGGGCCGCACCATCGTCGGGTAGCCGATTCTGGCGGCCACCTGGCGGGCCTCGTCCCAGGAGGTGGCCGAGCCATACGGCGTGGCCCGCAGATCGCACTCGGCCAGCACATCGCCGAACTGCCCGCGATCCTCGGCGCGGTCGATGGCGGCGGGCGAGGTGCCCCACAGCGGCACCCCGGCGGCCTCCAGCCCCTTGGCCAGCTTCAGCGGGGTCTGGCCGCCGAACTGCAGCACCATGCCGTCGGGCTTCTCGACATCGACGATGTTGAGCACATCCTCAAGGGTTAGCGGCTCGAAGTACAGGCGGTCGGCGGTGTCGTAGTCGGTCGAGACGGTCTCGGGGTTGCAGTTGACCATAATCGTCTCGTAGCCAAGCTCGCGCAGGGCGAACACGGCGTGGCAGCAGCAGTAGTCGAACTCCAGCCCCTGGCCGATGCGGTTCGGCCCGCCGCCGAGGATCATCACCTTCTTGCGGTCGGTCGGGTCGGCCTCGCTCTCGGTCTCGTAGGACGAGTAGAGATACGGCGTCAGCGCCGGAAACTCGGCCGCGCAGGTATCGACCCGATGGTAGGTAGGCACGACGCCCAGCTCCAGCCGCCGGCTGCGCACCGCCAGCGGGCTGAGGGGTTCCGGCGCGGGATTTGCGGGCCGCAGCAGATGGGCGAGCTGATGGTCGCTGTAGCCGTTGCGCTTGGCCTCAAGCAGCAGGTCGGCGGGCAGGCTGGCGAGGCTGTGCTGCTTGAGCGCGGCCTCCAGCGGCAGCAGCGCGGCCAGCTGATCGAGGAACCAGGGGTCGATCTTGGTCAGCTCGTGAATATCCTCCACGCTCCAGCCGGCGTCGAAGGCGGCGCGCACGGCGAAGATCCGCTGCGGGGTTGGGGTGATCAGCAGCTCGCGCAGGCGCTCGGCGGGCACGGCGGCGACGCCATCGGCGCCCCAGCCCATGCGGCCATTCTCCAGCGAGCGCAGGGCTTTTTGCAGCGCCTCGGTGAAGGTGCGGCCCAGCGCCATCGCCTCGCCGACCGACTTCATCGCCGTGCCCAGCACCGGCTCGGCGCCGGGAAACTTCTCGAAGTTCCAGCGCGGAATTTTCACCACCACGTAGTCCAGGGCTGGCTCGAACGAGGCCGGGGTGGAGCGGGTGATATCGTTGGGCAGCTCGGGCAGGGTGTAGCCAACCGCCAGCTTGGCGGCGATCTTGGCGATTGGGAAGCCGGTGGCTTTGGAGGCCAGCGCCGACGAGCGCGAGACCCGCGGGTTCATCTCGATCACGATCACCCGGCCGTCGGCGGGGTTGACGGCGAACTGGACGTTGGAGCCGCCCGTCGCCACGCCGACCGCATCCATCACCGCCAGGCCCATATCGCGCAGGCGCTGGTACTCGCGGTCGGAGAGCGTCATCGCTGGCGCGACGGTGATCGAGTCGCCGGTGTGGACGCCCATCGGATCGAAGTTCTCGATCGCGCAGATCACCACGCCGTTGCCAGCGTGGTCGCGCATCAGCTCCAGTTCGTACTCTTTCCAGCCCAGCAGGCTCTCTTCGATCAGCAGCTCGCCGATTGGTGAGAGCTTCAGGCCCTCCTCGACGATCCAGCGGAAATCGTCGGCGTTGTAGGCAATGCCGCCGCCGGCGCCGCCGAGGGTGAACGATGGCCGGATAATCGCCGGATAGCCGGTCGTCTGCACCAGCTCCAGGGCCTCGCTGAGCGAGCGGGCCACCCCGGAGCGGGCCGACTGGAGGCCGATCCGATCCATCGCCTGCTTGAATAGCTGGCGGTCTTCGGCGGTCTCGATCGAGTGGATATTGGCCCCGATCAGCTGCACGTTGTACTGCGCCAGCACCCCGGCGCGGTCGAGATCCATCGCCAGGTTGAGCGCGGTCTGGCCGCCGACGGTTGGCAGGATGGCGTCGGGGCGCTCGCGCTCGATGATCGCGGTCAGCGTCGGGACATCGAGCGGCTCGATGTAGGTGCGCTCGGCAAGGGTCGGGTCGGTCATAATTGTGGCCGGATTCGAGTTGACCAGCACAATCCGATAGCCCTCTTCGCGCAAGGCTTTGACGGCCTGGGTCCCGCTATAATCAAACTCGCACGCCTGCCCGATCACGATGGGGCCAGCGCCGAGGACAAGGATGGTCTTGAGGTCGGTACGTTTGGGCATGAGGTTCTCCGCGACTAGGATATGTCGGGGAAGTATTATAGACGAAAAGGCGCTACTGAATTGTTAATAATGTTCTCCTCAAAAATTCACCCGCTCGCCCCCCAACAGTTAACCTGTGAATTACATTCCATTAAACTAAACCTGGTACGCTCGAACAAACCCATTAGAAGGAGCTACCAATGTATCTTGCATCGACGGCCCCGGCCCAGGCGCCTATTTTGACGCTGAAGCTGGCACAATCCTGTAGCGAGATCGAAGAAGCCCTGCGGTTACGGTATCGGGTATTTGTGGAGGAAGCGAATAATCAGGCCTTGTCCCACCCCAGCGGCCTGGAGCAAGATGAATATGATGCCATCTGCGATCACTTAATCGTTCGCGACCAGAACACCGCTGAAGTGGTGGGAACCTACCGGCTGCTCCCCGGCGAGCGGGCCTTGCGCTACCGGGGCTTCTACTCCGAAACCGAATTTGATCTGAGCGCATTTCAAGCCTATAAATCCGGGGCACTGGAGCTTGGCCGCAGCTGTGTGTCCGCCGCCTACCGTGGCACGCGCGCCATCCAGATGCTGTGGGGCGGAATTGCCGAATACCTGAGCGACCATCCGCATACCCACCTGATTGGCTGTGCCAGCCTGCATCTGGCCGATCTGCCCGACATCAGCGAGTTCTACAGTATGCTCAAGCAGCACGCGATGATTACCGACCGCTTTGGGATTGCGCCGCTCGAAACCCACCGCATTCAGGATTTGGCGCTCAGGCCAAGCGGCTGTAGCGAGAAAGAGCTGTTGCGACGGCTCCCGCCGCTGCTGAAGGGCTATCGCTGGATGGGCGCGGAGATTGCTGGCGAGCCGGCCTACGACCCGGTCTTTGATACCACCGATTTTTTTGTCGTCTTTGCCACCGCCCAGATGACCAGACGCTACCAGCGCCATTTTGCCACGTCCTATCGCACGAGCCAGGCGTAAATGTATGCGGCGATCGCGTATTTAACCACGGATGCCCGGCGTTTAGCCCGCATCCGCCGCTATGGCAGCCTTATCCCGGCCCCAGCCGTCACCGCGCTGTGCTGGCTGCTTGCGGTTCTGCTGTGGGTCGGTGCGCCAGGGCTGCGCCGTCGCGTCGAGACTAGCATGCGCGATGTGCTGCCTGAGTCGGCCCGGTTTGGGCAGACGCTGGTTTATTTTGCCTGTCTGTGGCGCTTGTTATACGAAGTTATGATTGGCGTGTTCCATTTGGAGCACGCTGGCGCCGAGCGCTTCAAGCTCGAAGGTGTGGAACAGCTTGAGGCAGCGCTGGCGCTCGGACGCGGGGCGATTTTGTTTGCGCCGCACCTAGGGAATTTTTTCTATGCCTACTGGTACCTGTGTCGCCACTATCCCTGCCTGACGGTAGGAACCGCCGCTAGCCCCGAGCTGCGTCCTCTCTATCAAACATTTTACGATCTAGGCTGCGGTGGTCTTGATTACGACGCTACGCCGCCGCGCGAGATGCTGCGAACCCTGCGCCGCCATCTGGCGAACAACGGCGTGGTGCTGCTGCTGGGGGATTTCTGGCGGCCAGCCTTTCCTCACGCCCGTATGTTCGGGCGCGACGTGCGTAGCCCGCAGGGTGCGGCGGTGTTTGCGCTGGAGGATGGCGTGCCAATTGTGCCCTTTCACACGGTGCGCAAGGGTCGTCATCAGCACCTCATCTTTGCCCCGCCGCGCTATCTAAGCCAAGAGTTTGCCCGTCACGAGCGCACGGCGGCCACGAACAGCCTCAACCAGTGGCTAAGCACCACCATTGCTGCTCACCCGACCCAATGGCTGTACTG
>DAOTUS010000432.1:0-11814 GCA_034437415.1 Herpetosiphonaceae bacterium | reverse complement strand
GCTCCAGTACCAGCAGAGCAGATTTTCGGCCTCGCTGGTGCTGTGGAGCGCCAGCAGGCCGGGGCCGCGGTCGGGGGCGTTCTCGAAGGCTCGGCCCCGCCGCACCGCTGGCGCAAGCTCGCGGCCGGGCAGCGCGTTGCGGCGCATCCGCGAGACCGTCTCGACCGCCAGCCGCGGCCGAAAGCTATTGCTGGGCGCCTCAAAACGGCCCTCGCTAAGGCTGCCGACCCGCGCCAGCGGCAGGGACAGGCGGACCCAGTGGATCTGCTGCTCGACCGTGCCCGAGTTGTTCACCGCCACCGAGCGCGCCACCAGCGTGCCCGTGATCCGAAAGGTGTCCGAGATTCGCAGCATGCCCAGGCCGACATTGATCGTCAGCACCACCGCGCCGTCGTCTTCGGTCAGGGTGTGGCTCAGATAGCGCGGAAACGCGGTCTCACCCAGCCAGCTGCCGGTGAGCTGCACGTCCAGCGAGGGCGCCTGGCCGCCGATATTCAGATAGTTCACGCCATCGGGGCGGCGCAACACCGTCAGCATGCCGCTTTCACGTGAAAAGCCCAGCTCGATCTCAAAGGTGTGAACGATCCAGGAGCCTTCATGAAAAAACACATTGTACATAGCTAGTCCAGCCCGCACATGTCAGCGGCCGGCCACCCAGGCGGGAGGCTGGCGCGGCTCACACATACCATTGGTGAATACACGACCATTGTACCCGAGAACAGGGCGGCTAGCGGGCCAGGCGCTGGGCCAGGAACGGGCCGACCGTCGCCCGCCACAGCTCCGGGCTGGCCAGCGCGATCGACTCGTGGCCCACGAAATTTGTACAACAGATATTGTCCTGATAATGCATCTATAAGGCTCATCATCCATGTGGCTTCGACAGGCTCAGCCAGCGAGATTCCGTTGCCTGAGCTTGTCGAAGGCAGGTCCAGGGATAGCACCTAAAAAAATCAACGGCCAGATATCATCTGGCCGTTGAAGTCTGGGTGGATCCTAGCGCCGCCTAGCGGCGCTTTTTGGCGCGGCGAGCGTCGCGGCGACCAGTGGTTGCAACTGGGCGCGGCGGGTTTGGGGTCGCGTTGGCAGCGCCAGCTGATGTGCCGGCGGCGGTCGGCTTACGGCTGCTGATCGACCGATCAACCCGCTGCGACTTGCCGAGCGCGGCGATCTGGGCGGGCAGGCGGGTGCGTGAATCCCAGTAGGCGTAGGCGGCATAGATCATCAGCGCCAGGAAGATCAGGTAGCTCCAGATCCGCCACTCGACGCCGTCAAGCTTGATCATCCGCGTAATCAACTGCGCTACACCCAGGCCGGCGACGATCAGCAGTCCGATGGCAGTGCGTTTGCGGTAGGCCAGGCGGGCCGGATTTTTCGGCGGCAACGAACGCAGCCAGAGCACTGCCCCGACAATGACAGCGATATACAGCACAAGCGCGCCAAGTGATAAACTTGGCGTGCCAAACCCAGGGTTGTCATGGATTAAGTAATTCCACACCGAACGGCCTCCTCAAATTGAGTGTGTAGCAACAAGCGTCCGAAATTATAGGGCAGCCCGCGTGGATCGTCAACCAGAGGCCGTTTTTGGCCTGTAATCAGCGCTAAAACAGCGCCGCCCAGACCATTAAAATTATCTTGCGCATTATGCTGCCTTGCGTTATGATGTCGCATAGTTATGACAATACCAATGGGTTAGTTGTCTGTGGATCAAAAGGAGTCGGCCATGCGGCGTGCAGGTGCAATTGTGGCTTTCTTAGTTGGCGCAGTGGTTGGTCTGGTTGGCGGGGCGGCCTTGCTGGCCTACGCCTATCAAGCGGCTGGATTGTATCCGCCCGACGATGCCACGATTAAGTTTATCGCCCAGGAGCGCGGGTGGCTCAATGAGGCCGCGCTTACCAGCACCGGCAGCTAATTTCCTCGCTGCCAGCGGTGCGAGCCGATCAGTTCCATTCTTCCCTCTGTCCTATTTCAGCCAAGAATCCGTTTCTGAGGAGGTATCGTCGTGGATACGCCGTGGACAAATTCGTATGAACCAAATGTCGCCCACAGCCTAGAGTACCCAACGACCCCGATCACCAGCTTGCTTGATGCTGCGGCGGCTAAAAATCCGACCAATATTGCCCTCAACTTTGTGCTTAAATATCTGGCCGGCGGGCGGATTACCCTGGGCGGCAAGCTCACCTATCGTCAGCTCAAAGAGGCGGCCGATCGGTTTGCCACCGCGCTGCACACCCTGGGCGTGCGCAAAGGCGACCGGGTGGCTCTGATGCTGCCAAACACTCCCCAGTTTGTGATTGGCTTCTTTGGCGCCCTGCGGATCGGCGCGACCGTGGTCAATATCAACCCAACCTACACTCCCCGCGAGCTCAAGCACCAGCTCAACGACTCGGGCGCCGAGACGATTGTGGTGCTGAATACGTTCTACCCGCGGGTCGAGCAGATTCGGGCCGAGACCGGGCTGCGCCGCGTGATTGTGACCCGGATCTACGATACGCTGCCCTTTCCAGTCAGCACGCTGGTGCGCCGGGCCCAGCAAAAAGAGGCCGACTGGGTTGAGGTGCAGCCCGATGCGACCACGCTGCTGTTCAGCGACCTGCTGGCGGATTTTCCGGCGGCCCCGCCAATTGTGGCGAGCGCTGCCCAGGATGTCGCGCTGCTGCAGTACACCGGCGGCACCACCGGCGCGCCCAAAGCCGCCATGCTGACCCACGCCAACCTGATGGCGAACACCAAACAGATCGTCAACTGGATGCCGAGCCTGGTCTACGGCCACGAGCGGGTGATGTGCGCTATTCCGTTCTTCCACGTCTATGGGATGACGGTGGGCATGTGTTTTGCGATGGACCAGGCCAGCGAGATGATTATTATTCCCAATCCGCGCCCGGTCGATATCGTGATGGAAGCGATCCATAACGAAAAGGCCACCGTGTTCCCCGGCGTGCCGGCGATCTACATCGGGATTATCAATCACAAAAACGTCAGCCAGTATAATCTGCGCTCAGTCAAGGCCTGTATCAGCGGCTCGGCGGCCCTGCCAATGGAAGTTCAGGAAAAGTTTGGCGAGATCACCGGCGGGCGTCTGGTCGAGGGCTACGGGATGACCGAGACCTCGCCGGTCACCCACTGCAACCCGATCTACGGCACCCGCAAGTCCGGCTCGATTGGCATCCCAATGCCCGACGTCGAGATCAAGGTCCTCGATCTGGAGGATGAGCAGCCGCTGGAGTGGGGTTCGGAGAAAGAGGGCGAGCTGGTGCTGCGCGGCCCGCAGGTGATGAAGGGCTACTGGAATCGCCCCGACGAGACCGAGAAAGTGCTGACGCCCGATGGCTGGCTGCGCACCGGCGATATTGTGCGCACCGATAGCGACGGCTATTTCTACGTCGTCGATCGCAAGAAGGACCTGATTATCGCCTCGGGCTACAACATTGTCCCCCGCGAGGTCGAGGAGGTTCTGTTCACCCACCCCAGCGTGATGGAGGCCGCCGTGGCCGGGATCCCCGACCCGTATCGCGGGGAGACGGTCAAGGCGTTTGTGGTGCTCAAGCCTGGCGCCGAGTGTACGACCCAGGAGCTTCGCGAGTACTGCAAAGCCAATCTCGCGCCCTACAAAGTGCCAACCCAGGTCGAGTTTATCGACGAGCTGCCCAAAACTCAGGTGGGCAAAGTCCTGCGCCGGGTCCTGGTTGACATGGAAAAAGAGAAACAAGCTAGAAAGGAAGCAGTTTGAAGTACGGGCGCGCCGATCGAGCATCGACCTGACCCGGACTTCTGCTTGCATACCGCTATGGCCCGTTCAAGGCAAGAACCTGCCCCGTTTCAATGCCCGATCTGTCAGGCCGCGTTCGAGGCGCCGGTCTGGATTGTGCTCGACGCCGAGGAGCGGCCTGACCTGCGCACGGCGCTGATCCAGGGCAGCCTGCATCAGACAACCTGCCCGCAGTGTGGGGCGGCTGGCGCGATCACCGCGCCGCTGCTGTATCACGATGGCCGCTATCAGCAGGTCTTGCTGGCGGTGCCGCTCTCGGTCGATACCCCGGCGGCCGCCCACGAGCTGGCCGAGCAGCTGGTCGGCTATCTGCACGCCGCATTTAGCGCCGAGAAAAGCTCGATCCCGGCCTATCTCTCCAGCGTCGAGCTGGTCGCCGACCTCGATGGCCTCCAGTCCCTGCTCGCTGGCGCCGACCGCGACGGGCCGCTGGTCACCGCCGTTGAGGCGCTGCTGGGCAGCCAGTCGGCCGAGGAGTTTCAGCGTCAGCTGGTGCTGCACCGGACGATTTTGATGCAGGACGAGGCCGATGGGCTGCTGGCGGCCCTGGTCGAGCAGGCGCGGGCCAGCGACGACCACGCGACCGCCCGGATGATCGGCGATCAGCGGGCCACGCTCAGTCGTTTTCGCGAGACCCTGCAGGCCCGCCGCGCCGCGCTGTCCGCCGCCATCGCTACGCTGGCGACCACGCCCGCCGAGGCCGCCAGCGTGGCAGCCCTGCGCACCCTGGTCCAGGCGATCGATCCGCAGTCGGTGTATGCCGCCCGCCTGCAGCTCGACCCTGATCAGCAGGCCCAGCTCGACGACCTGCTCGATCGGCTGATCAGCGCCACCGAGGCCAGCGAGACCGCCGCCGGGCTGGAATTTTTGCTTGAGCTACGTCGCTTACGAGAGTTGTGAGATGTCAATTTCCTTTAATCAGCCCTATGATTTGGTCTGCCCAACCTGCACCAAGCCCTTCACGACCGACGCCTGGGTGATTGTCGATGCCGAGGAGCGCCCCGATCTGGCGCTGGCGGTGCGCGAGGTCACCCTCCACGATACCGTCTGCCCGCACTGTGGCCAGACCGGGATGGTGGCGGCGCCGCTGCTGTATCACGACCGCAGCGCCCGCGCCGTGCTGTTCGGGGCGCCGCGCGATCTCGTCGAGGCCGAGTGGCGCGAGCTGGCCCAGGGGCTGCTGTGGATGCTGATCGGCGCCCTGCCCCGCGAGCAGCAGCTGCCCTATCTCGGCGATGTCCAGGCCGAGGATGGGCTGGCTGGCGTGGCCACCGCGCTGGAGCAGATCCGGCCGGTGCCGCTCTCCGCCATCGATGCGATTGGCGATGCGCTTGGCTCCGACGACCCCGACGAGCTGCCGGCGCTGGCCGAGGCGATTATGGATCTGCTCGCCGCCCAAAGCGCCGCCGACCTCGACCGGGTGCTCAACGCCTATCCGTTTTTGCTCGACGCGGCGATGGACGAGGGCCTGGCGGGCCTGGCCGAGGCGGCCACCGACCAGGGCGAGTTCGAGATCGGCCAGGCCTTTGAGCGGGCGCGGATTGTCCTGACCCAGCTGCGCCAGACCCTCAGCCAGACGGCGGCCCAGCCGCCAGCTAGCGCCACCCCGGCGGCGCCGCTCGAACCGCCGCCAGCCAGCTGGAGCGCCGCCCGCCGGGCGCTGCTGGCGCTGGAGGATGCGGCGGGCCTGCCCGCGCTGCTGGCCGCCCATCCAGTTTTGGCCGAGTCCGACGCCGACCGCTGGCTGGCCGAGGACGAGCAGGGCTGGCGCGATGTCGGCGACCTTGGGCAGGCCCAGTTGGTCGCGGAGGCCCGCGCGCTGCTACGCGGTGAGCGCGGGTAGTTGGGATGGATAAGCAACTGCGCTTCTACACGCTGGGGATACTCATTTTCTGGCTGGTCGCCTGCGGTCGAAATGATGGAAACCCAGCAGGAGGTGGCCAAAGCGCTCAGCTCAGAACCGTTACAGAACCACTGGTTGATATCCCTGAAATTCCAACCTATGTTCCTGAACGCAGTGGCTCCGTGATCACGGTTGATCTCTCGATTCCGCGGCCAATTGATAGTATTGAGATGACTCTTGATGAAACAATTATGTTTACGAATCCGCCTGTACAAACCAATGCGAGCGGCTGGTATATCGAGTTTGAGCCGTCTGCCTTTAAGAAATTTAGCAATATGATCGAACAGCCCTACATGCGGGATGTAAGTGAGGTCTATCCGCTGGATGGATGGATGTTTAAGCTACAAAAAAGCGGTGTTTTTATTATCAGCTTGTATAATCAAAAAGATTGTGGTTCCGCTCAATGTTCCGCTGATACGTGGGGTTCTAGCTACAAAATCAGGGTCAAATAGGTGGAATTGTATCTGAACGATAATCCGGCATTGTAAAGGGTGATACGAGCAGCGGATATTCCATTTACACTCTGATATTAAAATCCACCAGAAATATTGATTAGCAACAGAATTATGATAAAGGAGCAGTCCATGCAGGATTTTTTTGAGTTTCGGCTCACGCCACGGGTGCTGTATAAATCCGGGCTGGCGTTCGACATGAGCGCCGAGCTGGCGACCCTTGGCGGCACCAAAGTTTTCATCGTCACCGATGCCGGGGTGCTCAAGTCGGGGCTGGTCGATCGCGTGCGGGATTCGATTGGCGCGGTGATCGAGGTTGTGGGCGTGTACAGCGATGTGCCACCCAACTCGTCGGTGCGCGTGGTTGAGGCGGCGGCGGCCGAGGCCAAAGCGGCAGGCGCCGACATTCTGATCGCGATCGGCGGTGGATCGCCGCTGGATACCGCCAAAGGCATGCGGATTATCCTCACCGAGGGCGGCAATCTGCTGGATTACGAGGGCGTCAATGTGCTTGAACGCGCCCTCATCCCGATGGTGGCGATTCCAACCACCGCCGGGACCGGCTCCGAGGCCACCAACTTTGCCGTGATCAAAGATGACGATAATCACGTCAAGCTCTCGTTCACCAGCCCCTATCTCGCGCCGGAGCTGGCGATCCTCGACCCGCAGGTGACGGCAACCTTGCCGGCCCATCTGGCGGCCGCCACCGGGATGGACGCGCTGACCCACGCGGTCGAGGCCTATGTCTCGACCGAGCACGAGCCGATGAGCGACGCGCTGGCGCTGGGCGCGATCGAGATGGTCTCCAACTATCTGCGCGAGGCCACCCACCAGGGCGGTGAAAACGAGACCGCCCGTGGCCAGATGCTGATCGCCTCCGCAATGGCGGGCATCGCGTTCTCCAACGCCTATGTCGGCGCATGCCACGCCCTGGCCCACGCCACCGGCGGGCACTTCCCGGTCCACCACGGCCTGGCCAACTCGATCTTGCTGCCCCACGTGATCGCCTTCAACGCCCCGGCCGAGCCCGAGCGCTACTCGCGGATTGGCCACGCCTTTGGGGTCAACACCGGCGGACGCTCACGCGAAGAGGTGATCGGCGATCTGGTGGCCGCGATCACGCAGCTGGCGGTTGATTGCGGGCTGCCGACGCGCCTGCGCGATGTGGACGTGCCCGAGGATGCGCTGGAGATGCTCGCCGAGCAGGGCTTTGGCGACGGCGCGCTGTACCACAATCCGCTGCCCGCCACCGCCGAGGAGTTGCTGGGGATTCTCCGCGCTGCGTGGTAGCTCGAAGCACGCCACCATCAACGGACAGCGATCACTCCCAGCGGTTGCTGGCCCACGCCGCGAGCGGCCTGCTCGGGCTGGTACTGGTGCTGCTGGGCCTGACGCTGGCCTATCAGCGACCGTGGACGGCGCAGCTTAATATTGGGTTTGATGCGGCGATCGACAACGATACGCCGTTCCTGCGCGGCTTCTACGAGCCGGAGCTGATCGCTGGCACCCGCACCCGCTATCGCTGGACCACGCCCTCAGCCACGCTGCAGTTCAGCAATCTGGCGCAGCGGCCCTATCTGCTGACGCTGCGTCAGATCAATGGCAGCCCCACCACGGTCGCGCTCGCCGATCAGCCGACAGCGCTGGGCGCCACGCTCCAGAGCGGGCGGATGCTGCACCTGCTGCTGCCGGGAACCTCGGCTGATCAACAGGTTGCGCTTACCGTCGAGCAGCCGTTTGGCGCCGCTGGCGATCCGCGAACGCTGGGCGCGGCGCTGCAGGGCGGCACGCTGCAGGCGCTGGGTGGCGTGGGCTGGCCGCCGCTGCTGCCGCTGCTGGCCTGGGCGGGCGCGCTGCTGGCGCTGTGGCTGGCGATCCTCGGGCTAGGCGGCGGCCGCAGCGAGGCGCTGCTGCTGACCGGCATCCTCGGCGGCGCGGCGATTGCGGCCACCTGGTTCGCGCCGCTGCGGGTCGGCTATGCCGCAGGCGCGATCATCCAGACGACGCTGTATGGACTGGGCTTTGGGCTGCTGGCCCGCTGGCTGTTTCCGCGGATTCTGGCCTGGCTCGACCCGGCGGATCGCCTGGTCAACCCCGCGCTGCTGCGCTGGCTGATTCTGGCCGCGACGGTGGTGTGGGCGCTCAAGCTCGGCGGGCGGCTGGTGCCCGGATCGATGCCCGGCGACATCGGCTTTCATCGCAACCGCGTCTGGGCGCAGATGCTGGGCAATCTGTTCAATCCCTCCCTGCATCGCGGCGTGCCATTTCCCTATCCGCCCGCGCTCTACGCCCTGATCGCCCCGCTGACCGCGACGGGAATGTCGCCTGAGTGGCTCCTGCAAATGGCCGCCGCCGCCTGCGAGGCCCTGGCGCTGCCAGTGATCTTTGGGATCGGGCGCCGGATCCGTGGCAGCGGGCGCGCCGGGCTGCTGGCCGCGCTGCTGTATGGCGTGTTCCCGGCCGGCTTTATGACCGTGGCCTGGTCGTTCGACTCGCACGTGTTTGCCCAGTTCGTCACCCTGGCCTGGTCGGCCCTGCTGATTTGCACCTGGGGGCGCTGGCACGAGCGGCGGGTCTGGCTGGCGATCACCGGGGGCCTCACCCTGATCGCGCTGAGCCATTTTGGCTTTTACATCAACACCAGCCTGCTGGCCGGGCTGCTGGTCGGGCTGCTGGCATTGAGCGACTGGCGCTCCCGGCGCCTGTCGAAGGGATTTTCGCCAAGCGCAGCCGCCAGCGGGTTCACCATCCAGCGCCCGTGGCTGGCCCTGGGCCTGAGCCTGGCCGCAACCCAGCTGATGGTCTGGGCGCTGTACTACTCGACGTTTCTGGAGCTGTTTCTGGCCCAGGGGCGCTCCGTTGCTGAAGGCGGCGTGGGCGCAGTCAACCAGCGGGAGCTGATCCCACGCGGCGCGCTGCTGTGGGACACGCTGAACACTGGATTTTGGCGCCACTATGCGCTGATTCCGGTCCTGCTCGCGCCCTTGGGCCTCTGGCTGCTCTGGCGCGACCGATCCCGCAGCCGCCCGGCGGCCCTGATCATCGGCGCGACCTTTGGGGTCAGCCTGGCGCTCGGCGGGCTACCAATCCTCACCGGGGCGCCGCTCACCACCCGCTGGCTGATGTTCAGCGCCTGGGGGCTGGCGGTCTGCTGCGGGAGCGCCCTGGATTATCTCTGGGCCCGCTGGGGCCGCTGGGGGCGCTGGGCAACCATCGCCAGTATGCTTTTTATCGCCGCCTGGGGCGTTACGCTCTGGCTCCAGGCGGTTGTCTACCGAATCAGGCCACCTGAACCGTTCTAAAGTCAGAGATCAAGATCGCCGTAGCCGCTTCTGACTCGCCAATCAGCGTTGTGATTTTGAGCGTTGATGTTGATTTGCTGGAGGAACCATGAAAGAAGTTGTTAGCATTACCCTGGGGCGGTCGTCGCGGGACTATGAGTTTACAACCACGCTGCTGGGTGAAGAGGTGCGGGTCCGCCGCATCGGCGCCGACGGTGATGTCGCCCGCGTGAAGGCGCTCATCCGCGAGTACGATGGCAAGGTCGATGCGATTGCGCTTGGCGGCGTGGTGCCCGCCTTCAAGGTTGGCAAATCCACCTATCCCCACTACGAGGCCCAGGAGATCGCCAGCCAGGCCAAGCTTACGCCGACCGCCGACGGGGTGCTGCTCAAGGGGACGCTGGAGCGCTGGACGGTGGCGCGGGCGGTGGCCAAGGAGCCTGGCCGGTTCAACTATCGGCGCGTGCTGGTGTTCTCCGGCATCGAGCGCTACCCGCTGGCCGAGGCGCTGAGCACCTTCAATGTTGAGCTGCGCATCGCCGACCCGAAAATCCACTTTGGCCTGCCGATCACGCTCTCCTCGATGAGCCAGCTCAATCGCTACGCCAAGTACGCGATGCCGTATCTGGCCGACAAGCCCTACCGCCGCCTGCACCCGATCGGCAAGGGGCCAACCCACGATGCGCGCCTGGAGAAAGACTGCAAGTGGGCCGACGTGCTGGCCGGCGACTTCGCTTTCATTCGGCGCTACGCCCCCCAGGATCTCAAGGGCCGCACGATTCTGACCGACGATCCCTCGCCGGAGGACATCAAGGATCTGAAGGCCCGCGGCGTCCACACCCTGATCACGCTCACCCCCAAGATCAGCGAGGAGCGCCCGTTTGTCCCCGCCGACATTCTGGAAGCGATGATCATGGCGGTCAAGGGCCTGCGCACGCTCGACGAGGCCGCCGTGCTGGCGATCATCGCCGACGCCAACTGGGAGCCGAACATCCAGCGCCTGACCGAAGATCACGAGCTGGATAAATTCGCCTTCGTGATCCACCCGCTCTCGACGCGCTTTATCTACAACGAGCCGCGCTTCCGCATCTTCAAGTACTTTCCCCAGCGGCTGGTCGAGCGAGTTGCCGCGCACATGCCGCCGATGTACCTCTCGCGCATGACCGGCATCAAGTCCGAGGGCACCGGCAAAGAGATCGAGGGCATTCTGCTGACGCTGGGCGCCACCCCGCGCGAGCTGATGCGCCGCCCAACTAGCTTCACCTACCGCCGCCTGATCAAGGCCGCCCGGATCTCCGAGCGCATGGGCGCGAAGCTGATGGGCCTGGGGGCGTTCACCTCGGTGGTCGGCGACGCCGGGATCACCGTGGCCCAAAAGGCCGCGATCGGGATCACCTCGGGCAACTCGCTGACGGTCGCGGCAACCCTGGAGGCGGCCAAGCAGGCGGTCAAGCTGATGGGCGGCCGGGTTGACAGCGGCACCGCCGTGGTGATCGGCGCGACCGGCTCGATTGGCGCGGTCTGCTGCCGGCTGCTGGCCCAGGCGGTCGGCGACGTGATCTGCATCGCGCCCAGGCCGGAGCGGCTGCTGGCGCTGAAGAAACAGATCGAGAAAGAGACCCCCGGCGCGAAAGTGACCATCGCCACCAACGCCGACGCCTACGTTGGCCGCGCCGACCTGATCGTCACCACGACCACGGCGCTCAACACCAAAATCGTCGATATCAACAAGCTCAAGCCGGGCGCGGTGGTCTGCGATGTGGCCCGCCCGCCGGATATCACCGAGGACGAGGCGGCCAAGCGCCCCGACGTGCTGGTGATCGAGTCGGGCGAGATTACGCTGCCAGGCAATGTCGATTTTGGCTTCGATATCGGCCTGCCGCCCGGCACCGCCTACGCCTGTCTCTCGGAGACGGCGCTGCTGGCGCTTGAGGGCAAGTTCGAGGACTACACGCTCGGGCGCAACATCGATATGGATCGGGTCAAGGAGATGTATCATCTCGCCAAAAAGCACGGGCTGAAGCTGGCCGGGCTGCGCTCGTTCGACCACTACGTCACCCCCGAGATGATCGCCGAGAAGCGCCGTCTCGCCGATGAGCGCCGCCGGGAGCTGGGCCATCCGCTCGACGCTGGCGATGAGCAGATTCCTTCGGAGATGCCGATGGCGGTTGGGGCGTAGGGGTTAGCAGCTAGTAGCTAGCAACTAGTGGGTCATTCCTCATTTAGGCTGCCAATCGGATTGTTGCCCCTGAGCCACCCAGGCGGCGCTGGCGGGCGCGGCTGCGCCGCTCCCGCCGCGCCCCACCCCAGACAAAGGGTGTTGGCGCGGCATTCCACCCCCGCACCGTGGCGTCCAACCAGTCAATAATCTGTTCCACCGAGGTTGGATGCTGCCCCGTGAGCGCACGGCGC
>DAOTUS010000431.1:0-4386 GCA_034437415.1 Herpetosiphonaceae bacterium | reverse complement strand
CTCCTGGACGATGTTGAGCACGGCGGTCTTCAGGCCGCTGAAGCTCCAGTCGTAGGTGCCGCGCATCCAGGCCCGTGGCAGACGCAGCGCTCCCGGATTGACCCCGCGGGCGATCTTCTCCATCAGTGGGCCGCCGGGGTAGCCCAGGCCCATAATCCGAGCGACTTTATCGAAGGCCTCGCCCACAGCATCATCGCGGGTCTGGCCAAGCAGCTGGTAGTCGCCGTGGCCGCGCATCAGCAACAGGGCCGTGTGGCCGCCCGAAACAATCAGGCCGATCACCGGGAACTCTGGCTCGGGCGGCAGCGGCTGGGTTGGCTCGGCGTGCAGCCAGCTGGCATAGATATGGCCCTCGAGATGATTGACGCCGACCAGCGGCAGGCCCCGCGCCCAGGCCAGCGCCTTGGCCGTGTTGATCCCGGTCAACAGAGCGCCTGCCAGACCTGGCCCATACGTGGCTGCCACCGCGTCGATATCGTCCCAGCCGCCTGGCAGCGCCCGCAGCGCCTCCTGCACGACCGGGGTGATCGTCAGAATATGCTGGCGCGAGGCGACCTCTGGCACCACCCCGCCGTACTGTTGATGCAGCGCAATCTGGGAGGCAACGCTGTTGGAGACGATCTGGCGGCCATCGCGGATCACCGCCGCCGCCGTTTCATCGCACGAGGTCTCGATGGCTAAAATAGTCCAGCCCGCAGGCAAGGTCTCGGTCATTCAGAATACTCCCAGAAATCGCTCAGCCCGTTAGCGGCTGGAGGGGCTTGTGCAGCCCGGCGTGGCGGAACGTGCGGTCTCTCATCCATCGCTCAGGTATGCTACATTGACGCACCGCCGCGCCTATGGCATGATACCACGTGTGAAATGACAACACCCCGTTTCCGGGGTGCTGTCGTGCTTTAGTGCGTGATTGGCACAGTGGCTGGTCGCTCCACAGCGGCAGCATCGGTGGGTGTGCCAAAGGCCGCAGGCGAGTCGCCCGACTGCTCTTCTGGCAGCTCAGGATGCTCGTGGGCCTCATCGTGGCCGTGGCCGTGGCCGTGGCCACCGGGATGATACTCGCGTACATTGCTGGCCGCTTTGATCCGCCGATCATATTCGCCATCGACGGCGCCGATCAGGCCATTCCAAATATCTTTAATACCCATTGGTCTAGCGTTCCTTCCATATGTGTTTACTGAGCGGCATTATACCACGCCAGAGTGCGAATTCCACATTATTGAATTATAAATTCAACGATAGTAATTCATTATCTGGAAGACATAATTTATTTTTTTGGGAGTGTCCATGGCTACCACAGGCTGTTTAATCTTACATGGTTTTACCTCGTGCGCCGATTCGGTGAATCGGGTGCCCGTGCGCCTGAAGCCCTACAATATTCCGTATCGGATGCCGCTCATGCGCGGCCACGGCACGCGCCCGGAGGATCTGATCGGCGTGACCTGGCACGATTGGTACGCCGATGCCAACGCGGCCTTCAACGATCTGCGCCGCGAGGTTGAGCAGGTGATTGTGGTCGGGCTGTCGATGGGCGGCCTGGTTGCGGCCCATCTGGCCGCCGCCCGCGCTCGCGAGGTGGTTGGGCTGGTCACGATTGCCCCAGCGATGCGTTTTTACTACAAATACGCCGACCACGCCCGCTACTTTGCCCCAGTGATGGGCATGTGGGGCGATGAGGATCGCGATATGGGGGCGACCTGGCACGATCAGGAGGCCGGACGCCGCCACGGCAACTATCGCCGTTTCCCAGCCCCGGCGTTTGTCTCGTTATGGCGCTATGCGCAAGTTGTGGAACAACAATTGCCCCGCATCCAAGCGCCAGTGCTAATCATTCATTCCCACGCCGACCGAACCATTCCAGGGACGGCCTCGGAGCAGATTTTCCAAAAGGTGAGTTCGACCGATAAAGAGCTGGCATGGTTTGAGCGCAGCGGCCACGAAATGTTGCGCGATAGTGAAGCGGCACAGGTGTTAGATCGCGTCGAAGCGTTTATTGTGACACGGGCCGCACTGGAGAGCGCAGAGTCTCTCCAAGTAAAGGAGTAGTCTGGCACTATGGCTGTTCCCCCTGATTCAAAATCAAATTGGAACACAGGCCCAACGCAGCGCCTGACCTCGCGCCCGATGCCGCAAGCGCTTGATCGGGCGCCCCGTCGTCCACGCTCGCGGAAAGCGACCTGTGGGATTGTGGCGTTGTCGACTTTGGTTGTACTTTTAGTTGCAGGCTTGGGGCTGGGTTTCTGGGTCTACAATACCTATCAGGTACGCGCAAAAGCTATTCTAGTTGACTTGGATCCGTCAATCCAGAATGGTAGTCGCCCGGCGCTGCCAGGGATTGTCAGCAGCCCGCCACGGCCAACGCCGGATATTGTTAAAGACCCCTTCAATATTATGCTGGTCGGGGTGGATGTCCGCGAGGACTCAAGCGATGCCCGCACCGATACGATTATTGTGATCCACATCGACCCGCAGCATAAGTGGTCCACGATGGTCTCGATCCCACGCGATAGCTGTGCGGAAATCCCTGGCTACTATGATAATGGCGAGTGCTGGAAGATCAACGCCGCCTATGAGCAGGGCTATCGCGATGCCCCGCGCAATCAAGATGCGAATGGGCGCGCCAGCGGTGGCCTGCTGTTAACCCGCACAACAGTTGAGCAATATCTGGGGCTGCCCGCCCGTGGCCAAAAGATTGATTATGTCGCCCAGGTCGATTTCAACGGCTTCAAGCAGATCATCAGCTCGCTGGGCGGGATCAATCTGAATGTGCCCAAGCCGCTGTGGGATCCGGTCTATCCGACCGACGATAACGACAATGGCTATATTCGGCTCCACATTCCGGCCGGCTACCAGCATATGGACGGCGTCACCGCGCTGCGCTATGCCCGCTCACGCCATCAGGATGCCGACTATGGCCGCTCACAGCGCCAGCAGGATGTGATTCGGGCGGTGGTGCAGGCGATCAAAGAGAAAGGTTTATTCGACCAGATCGACCAGCTCAACCAGCTGTCGCTTGATCTGGAGGGCTATATCTTTACCGACCTGCCGATCACCGAGATTGGCAATCTGCGGGCGCTGGCCAGCTTAGGCAGCGAACTCTCCCAGGGGCGCATTCAAACAATCAAGTGGGACACCTCCAGCGTTATTGGCGGCCCAGATGCGAACACGCCAATCTGGGACCCGGCGACCATCGAGGCCACGGTTGACGCGATGATGAGCGGCCCGATCCCCAACACCGATCAGCCCGCCGCACCGGATCTGGCGCCCGCCGAGCCAGACACGTCGGTCAAGGTTGAGGTGATGAACGGTGCCAGCATTCGTGGTTTAGCCGGTGATATTTTGACCCACCTGGGCAATCGCGGCTTCACCACCACAACCGCCTCAACCGCCTTTGGGGTGTACGATGAGACCACCATCATCGACTATGGCGATAACCGCCAGGCCCGCGAGCAGCTGGCCGCCGTGCTGGGGATCAAGTCGAAAAATATCCTGCGCGCCAGCCGCGCCCCCGAGCAGCCAACCGATCCAACCAGCGACCTGGTGGTGCTGATCGGGCGCGACTATGAAGAGTCCTGGCGCGAGCCGTAAACCCAGCCTGAATCCGCCAACCGAAGTGCCAGAGCCCTGAGCGGTGCTGGCACTTCGCCTGTCTAGAGCGCTAATCCACAGCGCGTTGATCCTTAGCTTTGCGCGTTATCTTTAAATTGTTATGCCTAATTTGCCAGTAATTCTCCTAGCTGACCTGATTCCGCTGATCGCTCGTGAGGAGCGTGTCGCGGGCTTGGTGCAGGCGCTCCGTGAACGCGCCCGCTTGCACGTTACTCCCGTGCCCGGCAGCGCCCGCCGCGCCCTGGCCGCAGTGGTGGCGAGCAGCGGCCAGACCGTGCTGCTGGTGGCCGCCACCCCCGATGCCGCCGCCCGCCTGCACGCCGATATGGGCTGCTGGCTGGGCGATCGCGCCCTGCTTTTTCCGCCCACCGACGCCCTGCCCTACGAGCATATGTCGCCCGACATCGGCGTGGTCGCCCAGCGGCTGCAGGTGCTGCAGCGCATCCAGACCGCGACCTGTCTGGTGGTCACGTCGGCCAAGGCGCTGGTGCAGCCAACCCTGACCCCGGCCGAGCTTCAGTACGCCCTGCGGACCCTGCGCCAGGGTGAGCAGCACGCCATGCGCACGCTGCTGGAGCACTGGATTAGCTTGGGCTACCGGGTGGCGCCCACCGCCGAGCAGCCGGGCGAGATCAGCAGCCGGGGCGGCATCATCGATATCTATCCGCCGACCAGCGAGCGGCCGGTGCGGCTTGAGTTCTGGGGCGACGAGCTGGAAAGCCTGCGGATGTACGATCCGCTGACGCAGCGCTCCGATAAGCGGGTCCGCGAGATTACGAT
>DAOTUS010000430.1:0-9918 GCA_034437415.1 Herpetosiphonaceae bacterium | reverse complement strand
ATCCTCGGCCTGCTGCTGCTCGGCAGCCAGATCAGCCAGCCGAGCAGCAGCAGGCCGAGGATTTTGCTGCTGCCCCAAGCGGCGGCGCCGTGTGAGCGCAGCGCCAGGGCGGCGATCGGCCAGGCCAGCAGGCCAACCACCTCAAACACCAGCAGCCACAGCAGCAGCGCCGCCCACTGATGCTGGCCCAGCCAGGGCCAGTCGGCGACGCCGTCCACCGGCGGCAGGCTCCCGGTCGGCCTGGTCAGGCTGATGTTGGCGACCGGATCGGCCGCCGGCACACCGGGATACTCGTCTGGGCGCGGCGGCATGAAGGTTGGGGCGGGCGCAGCGGTCTTGCGCAGGAAAATCTGCACATCCTGCTGATCGTAGGCCAGGCTCCAGTCGTCGCTGAGCTGCTCGAAGATGCTGCTGCCAGCGCTGCCGCCGTAGAGATTGCGCTCCAGCGGGCCGATGTAGATCGCCCCAATTCCATACGCATCGAGCAGCCGCCGGGCGGTGTCGAGATCGAACGCGGTGTAGATCTGCTGGACGACATCTTTGCGATGGTTGATGATCGACCCGGCCTGCGTGGCCGCCCGCTGCTGATTCTGATGGCCATCCCAGCCGATCACGGTCGGCAGCCCGGTCCAGGTGGCGATCCGGGCGGTCCAGCGGTAGGGCGAGGTGCTGGCCTCCAGAATCGTCGGCGTGCCGGCAACATTTTCCCTGATCCAGCGGATCGCGGCGGCATCGGGGCCGAGGGAGAACTCGCCGTTCTCATTCCAGGTCGCGGCATCCATCCAGGCCATGCCATCCAGCCCCCGCGGCGTCGTGGGGACGTAGCGGTCGGCGACTTTGGCCTGGGTGGCGGTCAGCGGGTAGACTAGCGCGCCAGCGACGAGCAGGATCGTCACGACCGCCCACGGCCAGCGCAGGGCCGACGAGCGCTGGTGGGGCGCGGCGGCGCTGGCCCCGCGGCCCCAGCCCCGGATGGCCAGGGTCGGCAGCGCGGTTGCGGCGGCCACCGCCAGCAGCACCCAGACCTGATAGCCAAACTTGAAGACCACGTTCATGCGGCCAGCGCCCGGCAGCACAACCGTCTCGCTGATAATCAGCAGGCCGAGCGCGGCGGTGGTCCAGGCCAGCGGCAGCACCTCACGCGAGCGCACCCGTCCGCGCAGGGCCGCCACCAGCAGCGCGACCGCGATCACAAACAGCGGCAGCACCACCACGATGATCGCTCCGCCCTGGCGCAGCGGCTCGAGAATCAGGTCGTTGATGAAGATGGCGATTTTGCTCTGCGACAAAAACTCATCGCGCGATTTCAGCGTCGAGCCAATCGCCAGCGTGACGATAATCCACAGCAGGCTCCCGCCAGCGGCCAGCAGCTGAGTCGACTCGCGCCAGGCCCGCCGCGCCACGATCACCAGGAACGGCACCAGCACCCAGAACCACAGGCCATACATCACCAGCCACTCGCGCAGGGTCATCCGCGCATCGCCGCCGACCAGAATCAGCTTCTCGTAGCTCCCGGTCGCCATATAGCGGGTGAACGGCAGCCAGGGCAGGTTGATCGCCGCCAGCAGTGCGCCAAGCACGAGCGCGATCTGAACCCAGCGCCGCCGCCATGGCTCACCAGCGCCCTTTTTGAAGGTGGCGACCATCCCGCCGACCAGGGCCAGCGCCAGGTAGGTTGGGTAGTCCCAGCTGTTGGTGGCCCGCAGCGCGCCGACCAGGAAGCCCAGCGCCGCCGTCAGGCCCACAATCGTCCACCAGCTGCGGCGGCGCCCGCGCCACAGCGCCACGAGCAGCAGCAGCGCCAGCAGGGTCAGCGGCAGGGCGATGACGTGGGCGTGCAGATCGCCGTACAGATACGAGAAGAACGGAAACTCGTTGATCGTGCCCTTCACAATTCTGGTGGCGTTCCAGTAGGGCCACTCGATGCGGAACGGAAACGGTGTGCCGCTGAGCCGCGCCTGAAAGCCGCTGACTGCCTCGCCGAGCGCCCGGACACTATCGCCGGCCGCGCAGTCGTACTCGACCGCCCCGGTCGCGGGGACGATCTGCTTGGTCGAGAGATCGCAGGGGGTCAGCCACAGATTCTGGCTGCTCTGCTCGGGGTTATAAAACGAGAGCTCGGGGTTGGCCAGCGTCCGTGCCCCGTTGAAATACAGCAGTACCTGGGCCAGATTGCCCAGCAGCACCACGGCCACGGCGGTCGCCAGCGCCACGAAGATCGCCCGGCGCTCCAGCTTGGCGACGCTGCGCCGCATTGCCGAGAGCAGATTGTAGCCCAGGCTGCCCGCCACCTGCGCCGTCACCCCGTACAGTAGCGGCAGGGCCAGATTAAAGCCGATCTCCGGGCGCAGGCCCAGCAGCTTCATCGGCGTGCCAACCAGCACATAGCCCCAGTAGTAGTAGTTGAGATAGCCGCCGGCAAACCAGGGGTCGTAGGGCGGGAAGTGCTGGGTTTTGAGCGTGGCGGTCAGGTAGGCCAGATTCATCGGCTTCTCGCCGCCCATCCCTGGGTGCCACAGATCGGGGTTGAGGTAGCGAATCAGCAGCAGCAGCCCAAAGGCGGCCACATAGATCAGCTGGCCGCTGATGATGGCGCGGCGCCGCTCGCGGGCCCAGGCGCGAATGGCCACGCGCTGCTGCCACAGGCTCCAGCCGCCGCTGCCAGCCAGCAGCGCAAACACCAGCGCAATCCACAGCCTGCTGAACGACCATAGCTGCAGGGCGGGCGGTAGCCAGGCGACAAAGCCCAGCGCCAGCAGCCCAACCAGCCGGGCCATCCCCAGGCCGCGGTCGGGCAGCGGCAGCCGCAGGCGCCACAGCAGGCCAAAGGTCGCCAGACCGAGCACCTCGATCAGCACCAGCCAGGCCAGCAGGGGCGCCCGATTGGCCCAGCCGCTGAAGATCGTCGTCCAGGTGCCGTTTTCGGCCTGGGCCAGCCACTGCTTGACGGTCAGCAGCAGCATCGTCGGCATCGGGGCCGCATCGATCGGCTTGAGCTTGTAGATCTCGTTCAGGTTGACATCGCGCCCGATGATCCGCCGGGCGTTATCAATATTCCAGGCCTCGGTTTTGCGCCAGATCGTCACCCGTGGATGGTCGTAGACGCTCCAGCTTTCCTCCGCCAGCTCATCGGAGAACGGGATGCCGAGGAAGGAGGGGAACGAGGTGAAATCGGCGACCTTTTCAAATCCCAGCGAGCCATCGAACACGCCGCGAAAGTAGTTCAGGGTGGCGGGAAAGCGCATCGGCAGCTGCGCCAGCGAGCCATAGGCGCGGTTCGAGGTAAAGGCCAGATAGTTGCTTTTGTTGATCTCCTGAAGCAGCGTTTCAACAAAAGCCGGATCGTTCTCGTAGACCACCGGGATCTGCGTGCCGGGCCAGATCCAGCCATCCAGCGACGGAATGCCAATGTCCCAGGCATCCGAGCTGACCACCGAGCCAGGCGGGATATTGCGCCGCGCCCACTCGGCGGCGGCGATACGTGGGTGGGGACGCTCGTAGATGCGGCTGAAGCCCCAGCCCCAGGCCACGGTCACAAACACCACCATTGCGGCGAGGCTCAGGGCCAGCGCCTGGAGCGGGGCGCGCCGGAAGATTCGCGGGCGCTCGGCCTGGCGGGCGACCTTCACCAGCGCCACCAGCCCCCAGGCGCCAAACAGCACCAGCGGCCCGTAGATCGGCAGCAGATAGCGCATTGGCTTGATCAGCAGCCCGCCCTGCCAGCCGAAATAGAATGTCACCCAGAACCACAGCGGCAGCCAGCGCAGCAAGTGCCGCGAGGCCCGCCGCAGCATCCCGATGCCAAGTGCCGCCCAGCCGAGCCACACGGCCAGGCCCAGCGGCACGCCCATGCCCCAGACAATCATGTTGCTGAGCTCGAAAATGTAGTTGGCGCGGCCGGCCCACTGATGCGAGGGTGGGAAATCCAGATCGCCGGACGAGGTGCGGCTGGCCGAGCCGAGCGCCTCCAAAAAGTTCATGTTGAGGCGCAGATCGTAGAAGGTGGTGCCGCGAAACGCATCGGGCATTGCCACCCGCACGGCCAGAATAAACGCCACGCCAGCGACCACCAGCACTGGAAATGCCTGCCAGAACACGCGCCACAGCCGGCCAAGCAGGCTCAGCGGCGAGAATCGATCGCCATATGCCGCGCTAGCCCGCCAGGTGTGCTGCATTGCCGCGACAATGATCACCAGCACCAGCGGCGCGAGATTGATCTTCGAGGCCACCGCCAGCGCCAGGCCAACGCCCGCCCCAGCCGCCGCGCCCCAGCGCCCGCCATCGGACAGGCGCAGACAAAAATAGAGCGTCAGCACCCCATAGGCGGCGGTCTGCGAGTCGACCACATAATAGTGGGAGTGCTGAATTGCGAACGGCACCCAGGCGTACAGCAGCGCCGCCAGCAGGCCAACTTTGCGGCTGGCCAGACGGCGGCCAATCACATAAAGCATACACACTATAAAAATGTCAGCCAGCGTCGAGAATAGTCGTCCAACAATAACTAATTGATTTCTAGAGATGGTATCTGCTTGGACATCCGAGTAAACAATCTTTTCAGCAAAAAAACGTACCGTAGTTGTCGGCCAGGAGCCATAAACATGATGTCGATCAATGGTTCTTGGATTTAACGAGTTACAGCCGCTCGTCGCTGATGGCCGTTGCTTTTCAAATGGCTCGCTCGGATTACGCGGATTAATTAATGAAACAATACCATTAGAATCAGACACAGTCGAACATTCAGTCCGTAAGTATGAGCTAAAGCTGTCAGGAACTCGTAGATTATTTGTGATGATATCATTTATATGATATTCATCTGGATGAATCAATGCCCCGAAACCATCCCAATCGGCACGATGGATACTTCGCAGTGAATAACCCATTGCGACAATGAGCGCTAATAAAATAATACTGATAATAGTTGCATATTTATTTAGGAGTATTCCATATGTCTTCATAGTTTAAGCCCTAATATTAAAGCGAACGGACTCATTAGTGAGTCCGTTCGTGACGTTAGATATATTTACTACTGCTAGTTATGGCTCGGATCTGACCAAGAACAATACTCGGTATGAGTTTCATTATGCGTGACGACACCATTTGTGTATATTTTATGATTAAAGGTATGTTTATGCATTTGACCGTTGATCCAGGTATGTCCCAGATAGTTCCATTGCTCTGCATTATTACCCTGATATGTATGGGTGTGCCCGTAGTGCGCACATAAGTCTGCGTGAGCGGAAACCGAAGAACTTGTTGAGCTGAATAGGATACCCAACAAAGCAACTATCAACAACCTTCGTGGGGAATACCATCTCATTAGCAATCTCCTCATCTACCATCGATCGGCTGGAGCTATTATATAGAACAAAGAGGATTTTGCAAATGGATTAAGCACGCCTCCAGGCTAGTTCAAAGGTATCTGGCAGTATTGTGGGTCATATACAGTATCTGATCTTCATCAGGGCCACGAAAACCCGTTCGTGGCCCTCAAGGGTGCGCGGCGGAAGCGCAGGCTAGGCGGTCTCTGGGCGGGCCTTGAGCGTCCAGAAGAGGTTGGCGATCAGGCCATAGATGATATAGACCAGCGGCAGGACGAAGAGAAACTGGCCAGGTCGGGACAGTGACAGCACAAAAATAATCGTGAACATAATCCGAATGGGAATTGGCGCACTAAATGCTAGCTGCTCCATCGCAGGAAAGCGCAGGGTGCTAATCATCAATAGCCCGGTCATCCCGACAATAAACGTGGCGACAAACGGGTTCAGCGAGCCAGTGTAGACCGCCAGCGACGCCGCCGTCATCCCAGCCATCGGGATTGGCATTCCGACGAAAAAGCGCTTATCGGATGATGAGATCAGGTTATAGCGCGCCAGGCGGCCAGCCCCGCAGCAGACAAAAATCCCCGCCGCGATCACGCCAAGAAACGGCACCTGCCGGAGCGATATTTGATAGATCAGCAGCGCCGGGGCAACCCCGAACGAGACAATATCGGCCAGCGAGTCCAGCTCCTTGCCAAACTCGCCGCTCACGCCCAGGGCGCGGGCCGTGCGGCCATCGAGGGTATCGAAGCTGGCGGCCAGACAGATCAGGACTGCCGCCTGAAAGGCCTTGCCATCGACGGCCGCAATTACCGCTAGAAATCCGCAGAACAGATTCCCAGATGTAACCAGATTGGGAACCCAGGATCTGCGAAATTTCACTGCCATGCTCCCATCTGGGTCAGTGCGCCGCTGACTTTCTGGCCTTTTTCAACCAGAACCTTCAGCGTGCCACGTGGCACCAGAATATCGGTCCGCGAACCGAACTTGATCAGCCCAAAGCGCTCGCCGGCGCCCATGTCCTCGCCAACCGCCGGCCATGTTACAATCCGCCGCGCAATCAGGCCGGCGATCTGGACAATCAGCACCGGGCCGTGGGGCGTGTCCAGGCCGATATAGGCCCGCTCATTGACGATATCGGCCTCTTTGTCCCAGGCGGCGCGAAACTCGCCGGTGACATAGTCGCGGTAGCGCACGGTTCCAGCGCAGGGCGTGCGGTTGATATGGACATCAAACACCGATAAAAAGGTAACAATCCTCGTGGCCGGGCCGCCAATGAAACGCGGCTCGTCAACTTCATCGATCTGGGTCACGTGGCCATCGGCGGCGGAGTACACAAACGCATCCTCGGCCGGACAGACCCGGTCTGGGTCGCGGAAGAAATAGGTTGTAAAGGCGGTCAGCGCCAACGGCACCAGCGCCGCCCGCCGATTAACTAACGCGGTTAGGGCGGTAAGACCAAGTCCGGCACCAATGAAAGGCACCCCTTCAATAGCGACACCTGGCAATGAACGGCGTACACGGGCTCGAGATGCTGTCATTGCAGTAAACTCCTTAAGCTACGGCGGTTTTCGCCGAACTATTGGGCAAAAATTATACCATTGCCCATCGTCAGTCACAAACCAGCGTTCGCTGAAAAAAGTCTGGCTCAATCTGCAACACTTTGCAGCCCGGCAGCGTCCTATCTGGGCAATGCAGATATTCATTCATCCTGGGGAGGGATACGATGCAAGATCGATTAATGCGCTCACGCCACGATCGGATGATCTCCGGGGTGTGCGGTGGGCTTGGGGTGTACTTTGAGATCGACCCGACCATTGTGCGGCTGGTGATGGTGCTGCTGGCCTTCACGGGCATCGGCGTGCTGCTCTATCCGGCGCTCTGGATCGTGATGCCCAGCGAGCTGTCTGGCTCTGGGCCGCTGCCGCCACCGCCGCCGCAAAACCTGGGGAATAGCTGGCAGGCGCCCTACGTTCCGCCAGCCAACTACGATCCGCGCACGCCGCTGAATGTGGGGGTGCCTGACTCAGGCCGTTTCCGCTTCGACCCGTACACGGGCCAGCCGCTGTCGCAGGCCAGCGGCCAGGTGGCGCCAGTCGCCACCGGCCAGACCGTGCAGCTTGACGAGGAGCTGCACAATCCCGGCGTGGTGCCGCCCTATCAGCCGCTGGCGGCGCCGCCAGCGTATTCCACCCCGCAGCGCAACAAAAAGCCCGTGCTGGGCCTGATTCTGGTGGGGATTGGCATTCTGGCGTTCGCCTCGAATCTGAACATTGATGAGTTTGTGATGCCGCTGCTGCTGATCGGCCTGGGCTTTGTGCTCTTGATGCGCCAGGGAAGGCTGCGACCATGACGATCTCTGAGTCCCGGCCCCGGCGCCGCTCGCTGTTTCTTCCGCTGCTGCTGATTGGCTTTGGTATTGCGGCCCTGGGCCAGCGGTTTGGCTGGTTTGAGCTTAATGTTGGCGAAGTTGTCGCCAACTTCTGGCCGCTGCTGCTGATTGGCCTTGGGCTCGACCTGATCTTTGGGCGGCAGCGGGCCTGGGTTGGGGTGACTCTGGCGGTGCTGGTGTTTGGCGGCATGGCGGCGACCGTGGCCGTGCTGGGAACCGATCTCACCACGGTCTCCAGCACCCCGCAGCCGTTCAGCGATCCGCTGGCCAATGTCCGCTCGGCGCGAGTGGTTTTTGACGGCAGCGCCAGCGCGATCAGCCTGAAGGCGCTGCCTGCGGAAGATGCGCAGCTGCTGAGCGGCTCGTTCACCTCCAGCCGGGCGGCTCTGAGGCACGAATTCAGCCTTGATGACGGCATCGCCCAGGTGCGCCTGGATAGCAAACAGCAGGGCTGGGTTGTCTTTGGCAGCGACCGCCGGGCGTGGGATGTGGCCATCTCGCCGGAAGTTCCGCTCGATCTCGACCTGGATTTCAGCGCGGTCAGCGTCGATGTCGATCTGCGCGATCTCCAGATTACGACGATCAAGCTCGACATAAGCGCTGGCGATGGCACGATCACCCTGCCCGACTCTGGCAAGCCCACGATTACGCTTGATGCCAGCGCGGCCTCGCTGGTTTTGGTGCTTCCGGCGGGGGTTGAGGCCCGCATCACCGCCGATACCAGCGCCAGCAGCCTGGATGTCGATGGCCGCTTTAGCAAGCAGGGCAATGTCTACACCACCGCTGGCTGGGCCAACGCCGAGGAGCGCCTGGATATTACGCTGGATGCCTCGGCGGCCTCGGTGGAAGTCAAGTAGCCTAAAGCCCCCAGCAGCGTGCGCAACGTCCTGCTGGGGGCTTCTTTGTGCCTATGGGCCAACCGTGATCAGGCTCTCGAGATCGGCGAAGGTGGCCGCGCCAATCCCCTTGACGTTCTGCACATCCTCAATGTTGGCAAAGGGGCCATTCGCGGTGCGGTAATCAATAATCCGCTGGGCGGTGGCCGGCCCAATCCGCGGCAGGGGATCAAGCTCGGCCAGTGTGGCGGTGTTGATGTTAACTTTGCCATCGCCAGCGGCCGTCGCGCTCACGCTGCCGCCATCGCTCCCACCGCCCGAAAGCGGCGCCACCGGCAGGTTGGTCTCGCCAATGGCTGGGACATAGATCTGCTGCTCATCGCGCAGCTTCGCCGCCAGATTTACCTGCACCTGATCGGCGCCGTCGCTGAAATACCCGGCGGCCCTAATTGCGTCGTCGGCCCGCGCCCCCTCAGGCAGTCGATACACCCCGGGCTTTTTCACCGCGCCGCTCACATACACCGCAATCACTCCCGGCGTTGGGGTGGCTTCCGGGGTTGGCGTGGCCGTCGGCGTGATTGCCAGCTCCATGGTTGGGGCGGCCAGCGCCAGCAGCGGCACGGCGGTGGCCGTAGTCGGAGCAGGTGACTGGGTCAGCTGCCAGGTGAACGCCATAATTACGAGAGCTCCGACCCCTGTCAATGGCCACTTAAACCGCTGGACGTAGGCGCTGAGTTCCATAGTGTTTCCTCATAAACGAATGTTGTTTGGTATGATGCAAACGAATCGTTCGTTTTCACCGCAATTAAGGAATGTAGTATGGATGATCTGTCTCGCCTCTTGCCAGCCTTTATCGCCATTCCGGCCGGCCCGTTCCTGATGGGCACCCCGGCCAGCGAGCTCAGCGGGTTGGCCAAGCGTTTTGGCGGCACCCGCGAGTCGTATGCCGAAGAGGCGCCCCAGCACACCGTCAGCCTGGCCGCCTTCGACATCGCCGTGGTCCCGGTGACCAACCGCGTCTACGCCCGCTGGATCGCCGCCTCAGGCACGCGCTCGCCGATCACCTGGCACGGCGCCCAGCCACCAGCCGACACGCTCGATCTGCCGGTGGTCGATGTCACCTGGGATGAGGCCCAGGCCTTCTGCGGCTGGCTGGGCGGCGCAACTGGCCAGCCGCTGCGCCTGCCGACCGAGGCCGAGTGGGAGCGCGCCGCCCGTGGCGAGGACGGCCGGATGTGGCCGTGGGGCGACCATTTCGATCCAGCCCTGGCGAATGTGGCCGAGGCGGCGCTGGGCGGCGCCACTCCAGTCGGTGCATTTCCGGCCGGGGCCAGCCCGGCGGGCGCGCTCGACATGGCCGGGAATATCTGGG
>DAOTUS010000429.1:0-2558 GCA_034437415.1 Herpetosiphonaceae bacterium | reverse complement strand
AAGGCCTATACGAGAGCGATCCAGCGACCGCCGCCCAGCATGACGCCGAGGCGCGCCGCATGCTGGATGCCGCGCTCAGCCTGCGGCCCACCTTTCCCCAGGCGCTGCTGGAGCGGGCGATTCTCAATGAGCGCGAGGGCCAGATCCAGGCCGCGCTGGCGGACTATGGCCAGGCCACCCAGCTGAACCCGCAGGATGCCACCGCACCGTTTTTACAGGGCAAACTGTACCTTAGCCTGAACAATGTGGCGGCTGCCACCGAGGCGCTGGAGAATTCGGTGCGGCGCGACCCCAATAATCCTACCTCGCTGTACTGGCTCGGCCGGGCCTATCGGGCGCAGAACCGGCCTGGCGAGGCCATTCAGAGCTTTAGCCGGGCGGTGTCGCTCAACGGTGGCTATACTGAGGCGCGCTATTTCCAGGGTCTGACCGAGGAGGAGGGCAATCTGCTTGAGGCCGCCCGAATCTCCTACGAGGCGCTTGTGGCCCAGTCGCCCCCCGATGATCGCTGGCGCCAGCAGGCCGAAGAGCGCCTCCGCGAGCTCGGCCAGTAGCCGATTCCACCCCCGTATTCGCCGCCTGGGCGGGCGCTGACCGCCCCATAATCGCGCAGCATGCAAGACGTCGGCCCATTATTGGGCCGACGTCTTGCATGCTGCGCGGCGCGGATTTGGCCTCTAATGGCCCTACCGACTTGTTCATTAAACCACGGCCTAGAGGCGTAGTGATGGCTTATAATGCGCACTGGCGAATCGCACCACGCGGCGCCCTGAACCCAATTGAACTGAGGGTCTGCGGCGCCGGCCACACAGGAGGACCACCGATGGATGTTTTTTCACACGCGGTGTATGGCTACGCCGCGACGCGCTGGCGCGGGCCGAAGATGGGCCGCTGGGGCGCCCTGGCCGGGGCAGCGCCCGACCTGCTGTATGGCGGCGCGGCGCTGCTGCGGCGGGTGGTTCGCGAGGGGTGGAGCGGTGCGCTCAACACCAGCGCCCGCAACGACGGGATCTGGCTGAAGAATGGCCCGCCGATGCCGCCCGACCTGATCGCCGACTACAACGATTTCTACCGCTATACCCACAGCCTGGTCATCCTCGCCATTGTTGGCCTGCTCTGGTTCGCCATCCGGCGGCGGCCGCCCTGGCTGCTCCTGGCGCCCGTCCTGCACGTGGTGATGGATATTCCCGTCCACGAGCGCTATCTCACCCCCATGTTCTTTCCGATCTCCGACTTCACCGTCGTCGGCACCAGCTGGAGCTCGCCGCCGATCCTGATCGCCAATGCGGTGGCGCTGGTTCTGGTGATGGTCAGAATGTACTGGCGCTACTGGCGGAACGAATCAGCGGAGCCGAAGCACGTGGCTTCCTAGCCCAGCCTCGTCATCGCACGAGCGCTGCCAGGCCGCCGCGCCTAAACCGTGTTTGCTCACCTGGGGTTATGTGGCATAATGAGGGCGGACACCTACATCCCGATTTGATTATGCAATACAGAGGTGAACCTGGCATGTCGATCCTCGTCCAAACCCTGGCCAGCTACGTCCCCGAGCTGATCACCAGGCGGCTTGCCGTGAGTCCTGAGCCAATCAGCGAGCCGCTGAATGAACAACTTTCCGGCGCAATTTTGTTTGCCGACATCTCCGGCTTTACGCTGCTTGCCGAGCGACTGGCTGCGCGTGGCCCCGCCGGAGCGGAGGAGCTGTCCCAGCTGCTCAACGTCTACTTCGGACAGCTGATCGACCTCGTCAGCATCCATGGCGGCGATATTGTGAAGTTTGCCGGCGACGGGCTGCTGGCGATGTGGCCGACCGACGTCAGGGGCGAGGATCTGGCCACGGTGACCTACCGCGCCGCCCAGTGCGGCCTGCTGATCCAGGCCATGCTTCACGACCAGCAGGTCGCCGAGGATGTGCGGCTGTCGCTGCGGGTGGCGGTTGGCGCGGGAACCCTGTTCATCGCCCACGTTGGCGGCGTCCACGGCCGCTGGGAGCTGCTGCTGATCGGCGCGGCGATCGTCCAGGCCAGCCGGGCCCAGGGCCACGCCCAGCCGGGCCAGGTCATCCTCTCGCCCGAGGCCTGGGCCTTGATCGGCGACCGCTGCGACGCCGATCTGCTGCCTGAGGGCCACGTCCACCTCCACGATGTCCGCCACCCGCTGCCCTTTCAGCTGGCGGCCCGGTCGGAGCTGGATGATGAAAGCGAGCAGGCGCTGCGGGCCTATCTGCCGGGCGTGATCCTCTCGCGAATCGTGGCCGGGCAGAGCGACTGGCTGGCCGAGCTGCGCCGGGTGACCGTGCTGTTTGTGAACCTGCCCGCCCTCAACGAGCCGAGCAGCCTGGCCCAGGCCCAGGTCACCATCCGCGCCCTCCAGACCGTGCTCTACCACTACGAGGGCAGCATCAACAAGATTAGCGTGGACGAAAAGGGCGTCATGCTGATCGCTGCCCTGGGTCTGCCGCCGCTGTCGCACGAAGACGATGCCGCCCGTGGCGTCGAGGCGGCGCTGGCAATGGCGGCGGAGCTGACCGCGTTCGGCATGCCGAGCGCCATCGGCATCAC
>DAOTUS010000428.1:0-39021 GCA_034437415.1 Herpetosiphonaceae bacterium | reverse complement strand
GCGCCAGCACCACCGAGCGCAGCCCGAGATCGCTCAGCGAGGCGCTGCCAAAGGTCGGCAGCCGGCTGAAGTTAGCCGTCGCCAGCCCGCCGCTGATCCGCAGGCTCAGCAGCTGCGTGTCGGCGGGCACCAGTCGACTCAGCGCACTGTTCGGCCCGGCGATCAGCTGGCTGATGGCGGCGGTGCGGGCCTGCCTGGTCGAGGCAATCTGGCGGGTGACCGGGACCAGCACGCGCCCGGCCGGGTCGGCAAAGAACACCACCACCGCTGAGCTTGAGCGCTCGGCTGGCGCCTCGGTCGGCGCTGGCGCCTCGGTTGGGATAACAACCGGCGCCTCGGTTGGCGCGGCGGTTGGCGCGGCGGTTGGCTCAGCCGTTGGCTCAGCGGTTGGCGCGGCGGTTGGCGCGGCGGTTGGAAACACCAGCGTAATCGTGGGCAAGTTGACGGTCGGCTCCACGGTTGGCTCCACGGTTGGCACGGCGCTGGGGATGTCGGTCGGCACCGGGCTGGGGATCGCGGTCGGCGGAATGAACACCTCGGTTGGCGGAATGAACACCTCGGTTGGCGGGATAAACACCTCGGTTGGCGGGATGAAAATCGGCGCCGTGGTGGGGCTGGCGCTGGCGCTCGGCGAGGCCGACGGGCTGGCGCTCGGCGACGGGCTGGCGGTCGCAGTGCCTCTGGCCACCGCCGTCTGGGTTTGCTGAACGACGGCGGTGGCAAACCGATCGGGAGTCCCCGAGGGCGCGGTCGTCGGCGGAGCGCTGGTCGCCGTGGCCACCACCGGCGGCGCGGTCGGAGTGAGCACCGCCACACTGGTCGGCTCGACATCACCTGAGAACAACAGGAAACCACTAACAACATAGGCTAGAATGATCAACCCTAATAAGCCCACCAGAATTCCATAGATTCGGCGGTCACGGGTTGATAATCCCCCGAGCCAACCCTGAAAACCACCCTGCGGCAGCGGGGTGATGATCGGCGCAACTTGCGTTGAAGGGAGCTCTTCACCCGTGTATAATGGGCAGCGAACGTGATTGCTACTTAAACAAAATGATGCCTGGGGAACAGGAATCTCCTGTGCCTCACCAGTCACATAGCAGCGATGTTCTGGCGTTGGGGTCGCAAACCGAATCGCTCGATTCTGTTTGAGGCCAACATACGGGCAGTGATGACCTGGTTCCACGACGTTCCTCGATCACTAAGCGGCTTGTCGTGTCATTATACCGTACCGCTGAACCCGTGGGAAACACCCTTGATTGCAGAAAGGTAACACATGGCAGTCTTAATCTTAGGTGATGTGCATGCGAATCTCGCGGCCCTGGATGCGGTGATCGAGGCAGCCGGCGAGTTCGAGGCAATCTGGTGTTTGGGCGATACGGTTGGCTATGGACCGCAGCCCAACGAGTGTGTTAGCCTGATCCGCGCCCGCGCCAGCGCAACCCTGGTCGGCAATCACGATCTGGGCTGTCTCGGGACGCTCTCGCTGGCGAACTTCAACCGTGAGGCCCGCATCGCCAATGAGTGGAATGGGGAGCAGCTGACCCCGGAGCATCGCGAGTTTTTGCTGGGGCTGGAGCCAATCCAGCGGGTTGATGATCAGGTGACGCTGGCCCACGGCAGCCCACGGGACCCGGTCTGGGAATATTTGCTCGATACCGAGTCCGCCACCACCTCGCTCGACCACTTTGACACCCAGCTGTGTTTTGTTGGCCACACCCACCAGCCAGCGATCTACACCGCTGATGATGGGGCCGACTCGCAGTGCAGCGTCACGATTCCGACCGATCAGATGGTGCTGAAGCTCAAGCCCGATAAGCGCTACATCATCAATGCCGGCGGGGTCGGCCAGCCACGCGACGGCGACTCGCGGGCCGCGTTCGCGCTGTTCGACCGCGAGGCCCAGACCGTCACGTTTCGCCGGGTTATCTACAACATTCGCCGCACCCAGACCCTGATGCTCGACCACGGCCTGCCGGAGATTCTGGCGGCCCGCCTAAGCTTTGGGCTGTAGCCAGAATCACGGTTAAAAACGCGGCTGGATGGGTTTTAATCCATCCAGCCGCGTTTTTAATTAATCTTTGAGGGCGCCTAAGCCTGGGCGCTGGCAGTCGCCGGAACCACCGCAGGCTGCCACGGCTGATCGAGCGGCTGGTAGGAGCTGGCGGGGGGATTGCGGCGCACGATCCGGCGGCCAACAAACAGCGCCGAACACACCACGATCAGGATCACGCTGGTGAGCCGGGCGGTTGAGAGCCCTTCGTTGACACAGGTGGCCCCGCCAATCCCGCCAGTACACAGCTTATCGACCCGCAGATCCTCGATCCAGAAGCGCCCAATCGAGTACAGGACGCCGTACAGCAGGAACGAATCGCCCCGGCGGAGCTGGCGGCCCCAGCGCCGCTCAGCCAGCACGATAATTCCCAGCACGCCCAGGTTCCACAGCGACTCGTAGAGAAACGTCGGGTGAAAGCGGGTCGCCGCATCGTACTGCGTGGTGGCTGGATGGCGCTTATCGATTGGGATATTCAGGTTCCAGGGCAAGCCATTGGTGACCGGGCCGCCGTAGGCCTCCTGGTTGAAGAAATTGCCCCAGCGCCCGACCGCCTGCCCGACGCTGAGACACGGCGCCAGAATATCCAGCCAGTCGAGCATGTTCATCTTGTAGCGATAGGCGTAGATGATTACGGTGAGCGCGGCGCCGACAATCGCCCCGTGGATGGCCAGGCCGCCCTGGGTGGTATTGACGATTTTCCACATCATCTTGCCGAACGACGGATCCTGGAACGAGGGCCATGACGAGGCCACGTACCAGATTCGCGCCCCAACGACCCCCAGCACCAGGCCCAGCACCAGGCCATCCCAGACCAGCGTGGGATTATAGCCACGGCGCTGGGCGCGATACGACCCAAGCCAGCCACCCAGCATTGCGCCCGACAAAATACTGATTGCGTACATGCGAATAACCAGCGGGCCCAGCTCAAGCAAATTCGGGCCAAAGGGTGGTTGCATTAAAAAGCTCCTTCAAAACACCATCAAAATCTAGCAGCGCCGGGCTACTGGCCCAGCCAGCCCTGCCACTCGGTCTCGAGCTGGCTAAACGACCGACTGTAGGTGGCCTGGTACTGGGCGGCGCCGGGCTGCTGGCCGCCGCCAGACACGTACAGGGCATCGAAGCGCTCACGCCCGTAGGTGACCAGAAGATAGTCGACAAACGCCGCCCACTCATAGTACAACACATTCATGCCCCCGGCGCCGACGCTGCTGTAGTGGGTACCGAGCGGAAGTGCGGCCCCGCTAGCGCGATACTGGCGGGCGAAGCTGGCGAAATCCGGGTTGCCGCCGAGCCAGTACGTGCCTGCGCCCCAGGTGGCAAAGCCCTCCGACAGCACCAGGTCGGCGCTAAGATGGGGCGGGCCGTAGCGATCCTGCTGCAGCTGATGGACAAACTCGTGGGCGGCGATATTGACCACCCGCTGGCGCGGCACCCCGGCGCAGCTGTAGATATAGATTACCCGCACATCGGAGTAGGTCAGGCCGTGAAAGCCACAGCCGGCATCTTGGCTAATAATCAGCTTGACCCGCTCGGTCAGCCGAATCGCGGTGCGCTCCTGCACATAGTCGAGCGCCGCCTGGAGTTCAGCGCCAAGCGGCCCCAGCTCGGCGCGGTAGAGTTCGGCCTCAAGCACAATATCGATCTGGGCCGTCGAGCGGTCGGCATCGGAGCGCTGGATCACCTGAAACTGGGCGGCCGGCAGGGGCGTGACCTGGTTGACCGGCACGCTGGCCTCGGCGTAGTCAAAATAGGCGCCAAGCGGCGCATAGCTGGGCTGTGGCTCGGCTGCCTTGCTCAGAAACAGCAACAGCAGGGCCACAATCAGCACGACTGGCCCGACTGTGCCCCAACGAACCCGTGAAATATCCACCGCAGGCTCCAATCCATGGTCATTCTCTGGGATGCATTGTAGCATCGTTCGGGCGCACGTTCGCGCCGCTCCAGTTGGGCCGCAGCATGCATATGAGAATATGCGCAACTTGCAATTTCAGCATATCGCGTTACAATCGAGCGAAATCAATTAACGTCTCAGGCACGGCATGCTGTGCCTTTTGTTTTGCAGGAAATTGTGTATGCAATGGAAATTATCGCTGGATCGGCCGATCCCACCCCGTCAGACCGAAGAAGCGACGCTGCGCCGCAACACGCGCCTGGGCGTCGGCAACGGGATTGCCTTTTCGCTGGCCGAGGCATTTAGCGACGCCAACCTGGTGCTGACGGTGTTTGTCCGCGCCCTGGGCGCCTCGCCGGTGGTGATTGGGCTACTGCCGGCGCTCAAAAACGGTGGCTGGCTGCTGCCGCAGCTGCTCAGCGCTGGCCGGCTGCAGGCGCTGGCCCACAAGCTGCCGGTCTATCGGCGGGTCGGCGCAGTGCGCTTCGGCATCTGGATTCTGATAGCGCTGCTGGTGTGGTTTTCTGGCTCGCTGAGCAACGGCTGGCTGCTAGCCGGGTTTCTGCTTGGCTACAGCGCCTACAGCCTGACCGGCGGGGCGGGATCGGTGGCGTTCCAGGAGGTGGTCGCCAAAACAATTCCGACCCGCCGCCGGGGCGCCTTTTTCGGCACCCGCAATTTTCTGGGCGGGCTGCTGGCGTTTTTCGTCGCCAGCCCAATCGTCGCCTGGGTGCTGAGCCGCAACAGCCCGTTCGCGTTTCCCAGCAATTTCGGGGTGCTACTGACGCTCTCGCTGATCTGTATCGGGGTTGGGATTGTGCTGTTTAGCAGCGTCAGCGAGCCGCCGACCACCGATCCACCGGCGCCGCTGAACGCCCGGCGCATGCTGGCCCTGATGCCCAAGCTGCTGCGGGAAAACCGCGATTTCCGGCGCTATGTCGGATCGCGGATGATCACGCGGCTGGGCGGGCTGGCCGACCCGTTCTATATTCTGTACGCCCGCGAGGTGCTCAATGCCCCGCCCCGGATGATCGGGATCTATCTGGCGCTGCGGGTGCTGGCGGCGGCGCTCTCCAATCTGCCCTGGGCGCGGGTGGCCGACCGCCACGGGATTCGGCTGCTGATTATCCTGACCGGGGGGCTGATTGTGTTGGTGCCGCTGTGGGCCTTGCTGGCCGCGCCGCTCGGCGGCATGCTGGGGCCAACGGCGGCACCGTGGGTGTTTGGCGGGGTGTTTTTGCTGGTTGGGCTGAGCATCGACGGCTCGGGCACCGCCGGGCTGACCTATGTGATGGAGCTGGCGCCAGCCGCCGAGCGCCCGCTGTACATGGGCGTCTCCAACACGCTGATGGGTCTGGCGACCTTCTTTCCCGTCCTCGGCGGCGTGCTGATCGATGTGCTCGGCTACATGCCGGTGTTCAGCATCACCGCGCTGCTGGCCCTGTGGGGACTGCTGCTGTCGATTCGCCTGCCGGAGCCGCGCACCAGGAGCAGCTAGTAGCTGGCAGCTAGTAGCTAGTGGGGGGAATTCACTAGCTACTAGCTGCTGGCTGCTAATCTCTAGCTGCTAGCTACTGACCTCCGGCGGCGCCGCCAGGTAGCTCAGAAACAGGCCGACGACTCCGGCCATAACGCTGGTGCCCACCCACAGATGCACGGTGACGGCCAGGCCACGGGTGAGCAGAATCCCGCTATAGTAGGCCATAAAGAAGCCAAAGGGCAGGCCAAAGCTAAAGATGCGCAGCGCCAGAATGCGCTCAACCGACGGTCGCCAGCGCCACACCCCCAGATCGGCCAGCAGCCCAACCAGCAGCGCCACCGGCAGCACAATCCAAAAACCGCGCGCGCTGCGATAGCGCATCATGAACATCAGCAGCATTCCGCCGGTCAGCAGCAGCGTGATCGCGCCAGCCGGAAGCTGAAAGCGCCGCATTCCAACCAGCACAATCCCCATCAGCAGCGCCGTGGAGACCAGGGTGGCGGTGACGGCCTGCAGGGCGATAAAGTACGGCTCCAGCGCCGTGGTGCGGGTCAGCAGGTGGGGATTGCCAAGCGGATGACTGTACTGGGTGAAAAACGACAGCGCCACATAGACCAGAAACAGCGCCAGGACGGCTGGCAGCAGATCGGCCCAGCCCTGCTGTGGGGCGGTGCGGGCGCGCGCCCAGGCGGCCCGGAGCGGCCCGGTTATAAACAAAAATGCCCCAAACGCCAGCAGCAGATGGGCTGGGCTGAGCAGCGCATCAATATCGGCCTCAAAGCCAAACACCGAGTGCCAGACACCATCAAAACCGCCGCCAAAGGCAAAGATCACCACGCCGATCAGGGCGGCCCAATAGCCCTTGGGCAAGGCCCGCGTCAGGCGATGGCCCCGCCACATATTGCGCACCTGGCTGCCGCCGATCACCGCCGCCACGGCCAGAAAGCCCGAGTACAGCACCGCATGCCAGAAGGTAAAGAACGAATCGACCAGGCCTGGCTGATTATGCGCCCAGCCATCCCAGTAGAGGCCGCCGATAAACCAGGCTGACGCCAGCACCACCAGCATGTCGAAGCGGTGGCTGGAGGCCGGATAGGCAGCGGAATTAACCATGGTCGGCAGCGCCTGCCGTGACTGACTTGTCGAGGTCATAGACTCTCCTTGCTCTGGTAAGGCAACGTTCGATTTGACGCAGCCAGACTGCGCGATGTTGCAGCGCTAGCCCTGCGCCAGCTCGCGCACCTGCGCGGCGGGATCGGCGGCCACCACGATCGACTCGCCGACGAGGATCGCATCAACGCCCCAGGCACGCAGCAGCGGCAGATCGCCCGCCCCACGAATGCCGCTCTCCGCCACGAGCAGCGGCCGCCCAGGATCGCCGACCGGCGGCAGGCCCGCCGCAACCCGCTCGGTGGTGTGCAGATCGACGCTGAAGCTATGCAGATCGCGGTTGTTGATCCCGACCAGCGTTGCGCCCAGCGCCAGCGTGCGAGTCAGCTCCATCGCGGTATGCACCTCCACCAGCGCCGTCATGCCCAGCGCCAAGGTCAGCTCATGCAGCTCGGCCAGGCTGGGGTCGTCGAGCATTCCGGCGATCAGCAGCAGCGCATCGGCGCCATAGGCCCGCGCCTCATAGACCTGGTAGGCGTCGAACAGGAAATCCTTGCGCAGCAGCGGGGTCGCGTGGCCCCGTGCGCTCAGGTGCTGGCGGATATTGCGCAGATACTGCAGGCTGCCCTGAAAAAAACGCACATCGGTCAGCACCGAGATCGCCACCGCGCCGTTCTCGGCATAGGTCAGCGCCAGATCGAGCGGCTCGAACGGTTCGATCAGCACGCCCTTGGAGGGGCTGGCCTTTTTGACCTCGGCGATCAGGGTCAGGCGCTCGGGGTTGCGTAGCGCCGGGGCGAACGGGCGCGGGGCCGGCGCCGCTGCGGCCAGCTCCTGCAGGCGATCGAGCGGCACTTTGCGGCGCTGGCGCTCGACTTCGGTGCGCTTGTGGGCAAAGATCTGGTCAAGAATCGTTGCGGTCATACAGGCATCCTCACTACAGATTCAACAAAAAAGCGCGGGACACAGCCCCGCTGCATCCCGCGCCAGCCGGAGCGAAAGCTACTGATCTTTGGGCATAATCACCGGCGAGCCGACCGCCAGATAGCCATAGCCGCGCTCGACCAGCTCGTTGTAGTCGGGGATCATCCGGCGGCCATCGATGATCAGGAACGGTGGTTTGACCGTGTTCTCGATGGTGCTTGACAGGCCCCGGAACTCCTCCCAGTCGGTCGAGATAAACAGCATATCGCTGCCTTCCAGCGCCGCCTTGGGCGAGTCGTGATAAGTGATCCGCTCGAACAGGTGGTTATGCTCGGGGTTGAGGAAGCGCTTGGCTTCGCTGGTGGCCAGCGGGTCGTAGGCGCGAATCTCGCGCACGCCCCGGCCAAGCAGGGCCTCGACAACCTGTAGTGACGACGAGTCGCGCATGTCGTTGGTGCGCTGTTTGAAGGCCAGGCCCAGCAGCGCGACGGTTTTATTGTTGAAGCGCACCCCGGCCTCGTTGACCGCACGGTCGATCAGGTAGGTTTTCTGGTACTCGTTGATCCCATAGACCGACTGCAGCAGGTCGGTTTTCTGGCCGGCGGTCTTCAGCTGATAGATCAGCGACTGAATATCCTTGCCAAAGCACGAGCCGCCGGCACCGTTGGAGACATACGAGCCCCAGGTGCTGATGCGGTTGTCCGAGGTCACGCCGCGCTTGAGGTCCTCCATACGCACATTCGGCATCGACTCGCCCAGACGAGCGCCGACGCCGTTCCAGAACGAGATGTAGGTCAGCAGCAAGGTGTTGGCGACATACTTGATCGCCTCGGCGGTCTCGGGCGTCGTCTCAAGGAACGCAATCCGCACGTGGTTGACAAACTGCGAGTAGATCCGGCGCATAATTCGGAAGTCGTCCTCGGTATCGCCGCCAACGACCACGCGGTCGGGGTGGCGCGATTTCTCCACCGCGTTGCCCTCGGGCAAGAACTCGGGGTTCGAGGCCACGCCGACGTTGGGCACATTGTGGTCGCGCAGCACGCGCTCGAGCTGGCGGGCGGTCCCAATCGGCACGGTGCTCTTGTTGATCAGCACCACGCGGCGCTGGTCGGTGCGCTGAGCCAGCAGCCCGGCGATATGGTTGAGCGCATCGAAGTAAAAGCTCAGATCCGACGAGCCATCGCGGTTGGGCGGGGTTGGCAGACAGAGGAAGATCGCATCGACACCTTCAATCACTGGGCTAAGATCATCAATAAAAAACAGATACCGATTGATATTTTCCTGAATAATATTGACCAGGCCCGGCTCGCTGACATAGTGCTCAATCTGCTCGCGCTCGGCCGAGCGATAGGCGGCCAGACGCTTTTGATCGATATCATACGCATAGACCTCATGCCCATACTCCGAACAGACGGCAGCATGGGTCAGGCCAACAAAACCCGTTCCCGCGACGATGATTTTCATGATTTCTCCTTAAGTTTGGTTTTGGGTGGCACCTAAAGTTGTGCCGGCGGAGGAGAAGCGGCCCTTCTCCGTCATTAAGTAGGCTTAGGCGGTCATCCCCGCCTGACGTTGCAGCCGCGCGGCCAGACGCTCGCGCAGCTCCTCCAGGCGGCTCTGATAGGCTGGATCGGTAATCACATCGGTCCACATAATCAAGGCATCTTCGCCATTGTCGGTGTAGTAGCGTGGCCGAGTTCCGCTAGGCTCAAAGCCATATTTGAGATACAGGCGCTGGGCCGACTCGTTCGAGATGCGCACCTCCAGCGTCAGGCGGGTAGCGTGAATATCAATCGCCTGATCGATCAGCCCGTTGAGCAACAGCTCGCCGATGCCCTGGCCACGCTGCGCAGGCGCCACGGCAATCGTCGTGATATGGCCCTCGTCGACCATCAGCCAGAGGCCGCCGTAGCCAACAAGCGGGTACGGGCTGGGCGGATGGGGCTTGCTGAATACCGTCGGCAGCAGCGCCTGCAGCAGCGGTTTGCGGCGCGTCGGCGGGCTAAGCGGCGCGTCCGGCGGCAGCGTCGGGCTAGCCCGCGCCACCAGATAGCGGCTGGTCTCGGGCATGCCAAGCTCACGCCGATAGGTGTTGGCCGACCAGGGCGCCGTAAAACTTTGCCGCTCGATCTCCTGCACAAAAGGAATGTCATCCTCGTGCATTGGTTGAGTAAAATAATACATCGAACTGCCTACGCTACGTTCTCGCTATGGAAGCAAAACCCCAGATTCGCTGGCTGGCTGCTCAAAATTAGTTAATCGGCTTCACCGAGGCCGGGTCGATCAGCAGCTGCGAGGCGCGCCGCCCCTCCAGGCCAAACTGGCCCCCGGTCTGAAACCTGCCGCTCACCTCGATCAGCCCCCAGACAAAGCCATTGGCCGGGCCGACATTCAGCTGCTCAGACAGGTCGGGCGGAAAGCCTTCCATTGCAATTGGTGTACCCAGAGGCTGCGGGTTGCTGCCGCTCTGGGTATCCTGGACCAGCGGCTTTTCGGTCTCCACCCCAGTGGTGAGCAGCCCCGAGGTGGTCTGCGTCCAGTAGTAAAAGCCGCGGGTTGTCACCGTCTGGCCGTTGTACTGGTCCGGGTTTTGCTCCAGCTCGTAAATCGAGACCTGGTTGGGCTGGGCTTCGCTTGGGGCCGGATATTTCACCCGCTCGATCTGCTCGACGGCTTTGGCGCTGGTCACCAGCAGGCGGCTGGGATAGCTGCCGCCTGGCCCAAACTGGCCGTTGGTCTCGAAGCGCCCCTTCAGCTCAACCACGCCGTAGATCGAGTCAACCGGGCGATGCAGGCTCGCCGACACATCGGCGGGAAAACCCTCCAGCCACACCGCCGTATCGACCGGCTGGGCATCGGTGCCATCGTCGCGGGTTATGACCGCCTTGACTAGCACCGACAGCCCTGGGTCGCCGGGCCGCCACAGATAGTAGCCCTGCACCGTAACATCTTTACCATTGTAGGTAGCCGGATTTTTTGTCAAATCATAAATTGTCGCTGGCGCGCCACAGGCCGTCAGGACAAAGCAAAAGGCGATCAGGAGCAACCCTCGCACGAGTCGTTGCATTGTATCCTCCATTGTATTCATCGGCGAGCGATTATAGCAGTTGCGCCACAAGCCAGCAAGAACAAACTCGCTGCTCGCTGACTGGGCGAAATCATTATGCTACAATAGCTGCAAAGCGGTTTGATACGATTTCGAACGTTTGTATGAGCAGCGAACATCCATTCGCTAGAGTTATAGGCATGTCTACACCATCAACAATTGCAATAGATGGCCCGGCCGCGTCCGGTAAAAGTACGCTAGGTCAGATGTTAGCACAACATCTGGGCTATTTATATTTCGATACCGGGGTTTTATATCGAGCGCTCACCTATATGGCGCTTAAGCATCAGCTCGATCTGGCCCACGGTCAGAGCCTGGCCGAGCTGGCCAGCACCACCCTATTCACCGTGCTGCCGCCAACCGTCGCCGACGGCCGCCAGTATACGGTCATCGCCGATGGCGAGGATATTACCTGGATGTTGCGCTCGGCCCAGATTGAGCAGCATGTCTCGCAGGTTTCGTCGCACCCACGGGTGCGCCAGATTCTCCACGAGCAGCAGCGCCAGATCGGGCAGGCCGGCCACGTCGTGATGGCCGGGCGGGATATCGGCGTGGTGGTGATGCCCGACGCCGACCTGAAGATTTATCTCGATGCCTCGGTCGAGGAGCGGGCGCTGCGGCGCGCCAGCGAGCTGCGCGACCAGGGGCGCACGGTCGAGTACCTTGATGTCCTCAACGATCTCATCCGCCGCGATACCCGCGACGCCCAGAACACCTTTCGCGCCGCCGATGCGGTCGCCCTAAGCACCGAAGGCCGCAGCCCCGAGCAGCTCGTCGACGATATTGTCAACCTGATCGGGATGGCCGAGCAGAGCAGCGGCTAGCACCCAACCACTCCGATCACACCCCAGCGCGAGCGTTGACTTTTGGGCCAACGCTCGCGCTGGAGCCCTTCCAATCCCGCCGCCCCGCACCTGAGAGACAGCGTGCTGTGCGGCCGCAATGCTCTACCGGTGGTTCTTTTTTACTGTTGAGAAGGTGGTATGCATGAGCCGTTTTTACCGCTTCTACCACTATCTGGCCAAAGTGTTATTTTGGATCTTCACCCGTCGCATGGTTGTCCGCGGGCTGGAGCATATCCCGCCTCACGGCCCCGCCATTCTCATCTCGAACCACCTGAGCTACTCCGACCCGGCCAGCATTATCGGCTATGTCAACCGGCAGGTCTACTTTATGACCAAGTCCGAAATGTTTAATGGTGGCTTTATGGATTGGGTGATCACCAGGGCCGCGGCCTTTCCAGTTCGCCGCGGGGCGCTCGATCGTGAGGCGATTCGCCACGCGCTAGGCGTGCTTGAGCGCGGCGATCTGCTTGGGATCTACCCGGAGGGCACCCGCTCGCTCGACCACCACGTCCACGAGGCGCGCGCCGGGGTTGTGCTGATCGCCAAACAAAGCGCCGCGCCGATCATTCCGATAGCGATCACCGGGATGGAGCACGTCTTTCGGCGCGAGTTTCCCTGGGTCGGGCGGCCGACGGTGACGCTGACGGTTGGCGCACCCTTCCGGCTCGGCGAGATCACCAGCGAGCCAATTACCAGCGCCAATCGCGCCCAGGTGGCCGAGCGGCTGATGGGCCGGATTGCGGCGCTGCTGCCGCCCGACTACGGCGGCCACGCCCAGCCCTTGTTGAATCAAATTTAAGCGGAGGGCCTGAGATCTATGCCAACCCGCAACCCTAACGAAAGTTTCGAGGTTAATCTCCAGCCCGACGAGCGGGTTCAGCTGACTGCGCGGCGCCACTGGTTCGTGCTGGTCCGCGATGAGATCATTCTGGTGCTGCTCTGGTCGGTGTGTTCGCTGATCTTCCTGTGGCGAATTTCAACCAATGGCCTGGATCTGCTCAATCTGATTCTGTTTGTCATCGGCAGCATTATCTTTTTAGGCATGGTGTATATCTTTTTCGACTGGCGCAACGATGCGCTGGTGGTCACCAATCGGCGGGTGATTTTTTATGATGCCCAGTTTCTGGTCAGCGTTCAGCGCAATGAGCTCTACAATCACGATATCCAGGACGTGAAGATGACCACCGAGTCGGTGGTCGCCCGCCAGTTTAACTATGGACAGATCGATGTGCAGACCGCCAGCCGGCTCCGCAACATCCAGTTCAATGGGGTCGCCCACCCTGCCATCGTCCGCGATGCAATTCTAAGAAATGTAACTCCGCTCAAGAAAGAGTACGAAGTCGAGCGCATGCAGAAGCTGGTGCGGGCCAAGGTGATGAAGCAGGGCACGCCCCTGGAGCCGCCGCCGCTCACAACCTTTATCCCGATCGATAAGAGCAGCCGGGGCTTCCTGGGCATTATTCCGCCCAGCCCGCAGATTCGCGGCGACTCGATTATCTGGCGCAAACACTGGCTATTTCTGTTTGTCGAGATCACCAACCCGATTTTGCTGATGCTGATTATTTTGATTACCTGGAATTTGCTCTATCAGGGCGGCCTGATCGCCGGGGTCGGCGCGATCGCGATCCTGGTGATTTTGCTTGTGCTGATCCTCGCCTGGATGATCTACGAGATCGCCGACTGGCGCGACGATGAGTACATCATCACGCCGGTAAACGTGATCGACATTGAGCGCAAGCCGCTCGGCCAGGAGACCAAGCGCGAGACCACCTGGGACCGCATCGAGAAAGTCTCGCTGACCCAGCCCAACCTCTGGTCGCGGATTTTTCAGTACGGCAATATTGAGCTGGCCACCGCCGGACAGCAGGATAATTTCACCTTCCGGCGGGTTGGCTCCCCAGATAGCGTGCTGGCCGTGATCTCCGACTACCGCGATCAGTTTCAGCGCCGCGCCCGCGACAGTGAGTTCGATAACACCTTGATGATCCTCGAGCACTATCACACGCTGCAGCAGGAGGAGCTGAAGAAGCTGCTGGCGCCACCGCCGCCGCCGCCGCTCCCGCCAACCCAAAAGCTTCCCTGAGCGCCCAGCACAACCCCCCCCAAGCAGTCGGCAGATCACGCTGTCGGCTGTTTTGTGTTCAGGCTGGGAGCGGAACCGCCGTCCCATCAGCAACGTTTCAGATTCAGCAGCATGAAGACAGGCTATAATGCCTGCGGTCTGTGGTAGGAGTATCTTTATCATGAGCAAACAACCAACGTGGGGCCGCTATCTCGGCTGGCTGCTGGCGGCCTGCTACCTGCTGGTCGCCCTGCCGACCGCCGCCCAGGGCAACCCGGTCGAGGTGACGATCGAGCGGATTGGCTTCGATGCCCAGGGCAATGCCCTGAGCGGCGCCTGGATCCCGGTCGTCGTCACCATCGCCAACCCGGCGGCGGACCTGCGCGGAACCCTGGAGATCCAGGCGAGCGCAGGCGCGGCAATCGTGCGCCAGCCGCTGGATCTGCCCGGCGGCGCCCGCAAGCAGGTCACCCTGCTGTATCGGGCCGATCTCAACCACTCGAATATCCGGGCAACCTTCCGCTCCGAGCAAGGTGCGACCCTGGCCACCGCGAGCGAGCGCTACATTGTTCACGATAGCGGCGATGTGCTGGTCGGCGTCTTCGGCGGGCCAGCCACGACTCTGGCAGGATTTCGCGTGCGTGGGCGCACAACCACAGTGCTTAATCTGCCCAGCGCTGGGCTGCCAGGCAGCGATGCCGAGCTGCTGAACTTCACCGTGATCGCCCTGGTTGGCGCGGAGCCGACCGCCGAGCAGGCGGCGGCGCTCCAGCGCTGGGTGGCCAGCGGTGGAACCCTGCTGATCGACAGCGGGCCAAGCAGCCTGGGCATCCCGGCCAGCCTGAGCCAGCTGGCCCCGGCGCGCGCTGCGGAGACAGCGCCACAGACGGTGGCGATCCGCACCTTTGGCCCCACCAACCTGAGCGCGCCCGTCACGCTGACCGCCCGCCCGCTGCTGGAGCTGGCCGCCGATGCAACCGTGCTGGCCCAGGATGGCCCAACCGTCGTGCTGGTGCAGCGGCCGCTGGGGCTGGGGACAATCATGGCGACCGGATTTGATATCGCCGCGCTGCCGGTTGATGACACACGCAACCGCAACTGGCCAGCCATCATCAGACCAAGCCCATCGCTGCAGTGGAACCCGGCCTTCCCGTGGCGGATGAGCAACGGGGACAGCGCCGGATTGCCCTCGGCGGGCACGCTGGCGCTGCTGATTCTGGGCTATATTCTGGTCGTCGGCCCGCTGAACTATCTTGTCCTGCGCCGGATCGACCGCCGTGAGTGGGCCTGGGTGAGCATTCCGGCTGGCGTGGTGCTGTTTATGGTGATCGCCTATCTGGCCGGGGGCGATCTGCGTGGCCCAAGCGCCGCCGCCCTCCAGGTCGCCGTGGTGGATACGGCCCCGGAGCTGGACGATGGCCGGGTGATCGCCAATGTTGGCTTTACCGCTGGCCGCCGGGGCAAATGGACAACCACCGCTCCCGCTGGCGTGGTGTTTGGCCCTAGCCGGAGCAACAACTTCGGCGGCATCGACGACTCAAACACACCTGAGATTCAGCAGAACAGCGATGGCAGCAGTGTGTTGCCCAACTGGACCGCCAACGTCGGCGAGACCCGCCAGGCCACCGCCGTCGGCGCGGTCGCCGTGCCCTACCGCATCGAGGCCAGCAATCTAGAGCGAACCAACAATTCCTGGAGCGGCGGCACCATCACCAACCGTGGCAGCGTGCCGATCGAGCGGGCCTATCTGGTGATCGGCGAAACCTACCTGCGGCTGCCAACCTTGCCGCCAGGCGCCAGCTACACCGTCGATCCGCTCCAGGAGCAGAGTGGCTTTCCCTATATTTTTGATGACAGCATCTCTGATCTCCAGATCGAAGCCCTGACCACGGTCTACGATAACTCGCGCAACTTCGAAGGGAACAACCAGCTCGCCGAATCCCCGCGACTGGTTATTTTGGATAGCCAGCCGGCGCTGCCAACAACCCTTGATGGCGGCAGCACCAGCACTGCGGTAACGATTTACAACATCCATTTGTCGGTGGAGAACAACTAATGAGCGCAATGGTAGAAACCAGCAATCTCACCCAGCGTTTTGGCTCAACGCTGGCGCTCGATCACCTGAACCTGACTATTCCGGTCGGCGCAGTGTATGGCTTTATTGGCCCAAACGGGGCCGGCAAAACCACCACAATGCGCATTCTGACCACCCTGCTGCCACCCAGCGAGGGCGATGCCAGCGTGGCCGGCTACTCGGTGCGCCGCCAGCCCGACAAAGTCCGCCGGATGATCGGCTTTATGCCCGATTATTTCGGCGTCTACGACACCATGCGGGTGTGGGAATATCTGGATTTTTTCGCCCACGTCTACGGCATCAAGCAGCCCCGCCGCAGCGCCCTGATTGGCGAGCTGCTGGATCTGGTCGACCTGGGTGAAAAGCGCGACAGCTATGTGATGACGCTGAGCCGGGGAATGAAGCAGCGCCTGAGTCTGGCCCGCACGATGGCCCACGACCCGGCCCTGCTGATCCTCGATGAGCCAGCCAGCGGCCTCGATCCCCGCGCTCGGATTGAGCTGCGCGAGCTGCTGCGCGAGCTGCGCCGGATGGGCAAGACGATTATGATCAGCTCGCATATTTTGAGCGAGCTGGCCGAGATGTGCACCCATATCGGGATCATTGAGCGCGGGAAGCTGCTGGCGAGCGGCGATGTCAACACGATTATGGCCGGGCTGCGCCCCCACAAGCTGCTGGAGATCCACGTGTCCGATCGGGCGGCCGAGGCGCTCAGCTTCCTGCAGCTCCAGCCCAGCATCAGCCAGGCCGAGCTGGTGCCCGCCGAGGCGCTGCTGGCCGGCGACGGCGACGTGCCGCAGCTCCCGACGACTGGCGGCGTCCTGCTGATCAGCTACGAGGGTGCGCCGGAGGGCCTGAGCACGCTGCTCAACGCGCTGGTGGGCGCCCAGTTTGCGGTCACCCACTTTGCCGAGCGCCACTCGGACCTGGAAGAAGTGTTTTTGCAAGTTACCAAAGGGGCGGTGGCATGAACGCAATCTTAGTCAAAGAGCTCCGCTCATACCTGCGCGGGGCGCGGCCGTTCACCCTGATCAGCGTCTATCTGACGATTTTAGGCGGGCTGCTCCTGCTGATCTACTCAACCTCAATCTCGTCGGGCTTTGTCAATCGGGCCGAGATTGGCCTCAGCCTGTACGGCGTCGTCATCGGCCTGGCGCTGCTCCAGCTGACCTTCCTGGCGCCGGCGATGAACGCGTCATCGCTGGGCAGCGAGCGCGATCGCCAGACGATCGACCTGCTGATGATCACCCCGCTCAGCTCGCTGCAGCTCATTATTGGCAAGCTGATCGCGCCGTGCCTGTTTCTGCTCATCCTGAGCATTGCCACGCTGCCGCTGGCCGCGTTCGCCTTCCTGATCGGCGGCATCGAGATTCGCGATCTGGTGGTTGGCTTTATGCTGCTGCTGATCACGACGCTCTCCTACGGGACAATCGGCATCTGGGCGGCGGCTCGCGCGCAGACCAGCCGCAGCGGCACGCTAATCGCCCAGGGGATTGTGCTGCTGCTGGCAATTGGTGTGCCGGTGATTGCGCTCGTTCTGGCCGCATTGCTAGCCAACGAACAGCGCCGGGGTTCGGAGCTGGCGGCGTGGCTGCTGAACAGCCCGATCGTGCGCTATCCCGCCCTGGCGCTGCTCTCGCTCAGCCCGCTGGTCGGCCTGTTCTCGTGGTTTATCGCCATCAACGAAGGCGGCAGCCTCTGGACGCACAGCCTGCCTAGCGAGCTCGGCGGCGGCCGAATCCCGGTCCTGTGGATCTGGTCGCTGCTGGTGTGGACGCTGCTGATTCCGTTTTTGCTCTGGCGCAGCTCGCGGGCGCTGACCCGCTCGGTGGCCCGGCAGAGCGGCGGGTAGCCCCGCGCAAAGATGGGATACAATAGCGGGGCAGATGAGGCCGAGACGACGATTTGATATTGACCAGCAATGGCGAGGAGTATGTATGGCTGTTCACATTTCACAGCACCCGTTGGTACAGCATAAGTTAACCCTCATGCGCCACATTGGCAGCAAGCCGAAAAAATTCCGTGAGGTCGTGCGCGAGATTTCGCAGTTCCTGCTCTACGAGGCCACCGCCGACCTGCCGCTAATCCCACGGCCAATTGAGACCCCGCTGGCCCCAATGCAGGGGGTCGAGATCGGGGCGCGGATTGGCCTGATCCCGATCCTCCGCGCCGGGCTGGGCATGGTCGAGCCGATCATCGACCTGCTGCCAACCGCGCGAGTCTGGCACCTGGGGCTCTACCGCGATCATCGCACCCTCGAGCCAGTCAGCTACTACAATAAGCTGCCGGCCCAGCCAGATATCGATCTGTGCTTAATTCTCGACCCAATGCTGGCGACAGGCGGCTCGGCGGTGGCGGCGGTGGACGTGCTGAAGGACTGGGGCGCCGTCCACATCAAGTTTCTCGGCCTGATCGCGGCCCCCGAGGGCGTGGCGCGGCTCCAGGAGGCCCACCCGGATGTGGAGATTCATCTGGCGGCGCTGGATGACTGTCTCAATGAGCAGGGCTACATCGTGCCGGGGCTGGGCGATGCCGGCGATCGCCAGTTTGGCACGTAGCTGGCCTAAACAAAAAACCAGGCTATAGCAAAAACTATAGCCTGGCGCACACTGCCCCGGATCTAGGCCTGGCGTCCGCCTTTGGGGTCCTTGATATAGTCGATTCCATCGGCCAGGGCCAGCGGCGGTCGGCCAATCAGGCTCTGGGTGGCCGACTCGGGAGCGCTGTTGTCGAGCCGCAGCATGGAAAGCTGGGCCGGGGTCACTGGCGGCTTGGCCAGCACCTTATCCATAATCGCCACGACCGGCTTCATCAGCGCCACAGGAACGTAGATCTTGCCCCGCTTTTTGCCCAGCTTGGCCATAATCACATCGAGCATCTCGGCGTAGGTCAGCACCTTTGGCCCGCCCAGCTGGTAGACCTTGCCAACCGTCCCCTGGTCGTCAAGCGCCTTGATAAACGCATCAATCACGTCCTCGCGGCTGACTGGCTGGAACTTGGTTTTACCGTTGCCAACCACCGGCAGAAACGGCGCCGGCAGAAACAGCAGCGGCTTGCGGACGAGATCGGCCAGGGTGTTGATAAACTCATCGCCCTCGCCAAAAATCACCGACGGCTGAAAGACGGTCCAGCTCAGGCCGCTCTGCTGCACATACTGCTGGGCGCGAAATTTCGTATCCATATACGGCAGATTCAGGTCGGCGTGGGCGCCCAGGGCACTCATATGGATGAAGCGCTGCACTCCGGCGGCTTTGGCCGCATCAACAATATTGACCGTCCCCTGATAGTTCAGCCGCTCAAAGGTGATGCCGCCGGAGCGCTCCCGAATAATCGCCACCAGATGGATAATCGTATCCACCCCTTCCAGCGCCGCCGCAAGCGTAGCCGGCTCGGTAACATCGCCCTGGACGAGGGTAATATTGCCGCCAGCGTACTTCTGCGAGCGCTTGAGATCGCGGACCAGCAGCCGCACTGGCGCGGAGCGAGCGCGAAGTTTTTCCACCAGACGCTGGCCAACATAGCCCGTCCCACCTGTCACCAAAATCATGAAAGCTCCCAGATACCGCAGTATCAGATACGATAAAAAATTATTTAGCCGTTGTGATCTAGCGCTCCCAATCCGCGACCGAGTAGGCTCGATTGAGCGCCCGCAGACGCCAGATAATCTGGGGCAGCCGCGAGACCTTTTCGGTCAGCGTCAGGCTGGCGCGGCGGGTAAACACATCGTAGTTGTTCGCCTCGATCTTGCCCAGAATCCCCCGATAGACGGTGGCGGCGGTCGCCACGGCAAAGCGCGAGTCGGGGTGCAGCAGGCCAATCCCCTGCCAGCTCTCCTCGTAGAGCTGGTGGGCGCGGGCGATTTCAAACTGCAGCAGCGCGGTCATCCGATCGCTGTGGACCCCGTTCAGCACCTCGGCCTCGCTCACGCCAAAGCGCGCCAGATCCTCGCGGGGCAGATAGATGCGGTTGCGGCTGGCATCTTCGCCAACATCGCGCAAAATATTGGTGAGCTGCAGCGCCACGCCGAGCTTGATCGCATACGGCACCGCGCCCTCAGCGTAGCCAATCACCTGCATGCTCAGCAGCCCGACCACCGAGGCCACGCGATAGCAGTACAGCCACAGGTCGGCAAAAGTCTCGTAGCGATTGATCGAGAGATCCATCTCGACCCCGGCCAGCAGCTCGGCCTCCAGCTGGGCCACCAGCCGGAAGCGGCGGCGCACGTCGCTCCAGGCCAGCGGCACCGGATCGTCGCGGCGGGGCGGGTTGCGCAGGGTCTGATGCCACTGCTCCAGATGGTGCTGGGGGTTATCGCTGTTGAGATCGACCAGATCGTCGCTGGTGCGACAGAACGCGTAGAGCACCCGAATCGCCTCGCGCTTGGGGAGCGGCAGGAGCTGCGTGCTGAAGTAGAAGCTCTTCGAGTGGGTTTGGGTCAGCGCGGCGCAGTGGCTGTATGCCGCCGCGAGCCAGGTATCGGCGCGGTGTTCGGGTGCAATATCATTCAGCGAAGGGATCGAGCGCGGCGGCAACGTTAAGCCACTACAATATTGCGGATCAAGCGAAGGCCACGACATAATGCATCCTTAAATCTTGCAGATACTATCCTTTGCTTCTAGCTACGAACAAAAGGCAAAGATGGATGAGCAGAACTCACTTCAGGCTAAAAGTGCTTCAATCTGCGTAGCAGCTTCAAAGGCGTTGATCCCAAGGTAATGGCCGGGCAAGCCTACACGGCTGCCTGGCTGATGAAAGGCGGTTCCACCGTATCCCAGGATGGGCGGCTGGGGCAGGTCGGCGAGGGCCTGTAAGAGAACCGCGCAGATGGCCTTGTTTTCGGTGAGCGTCGCCCCAACCCCAACCAGCGCAGGGCGCAGCTGCTGCACAACATTCAGCAGCTCATCGCCCGGAAGGTTGCTCCCAAGGTAGGTGACGCGCCAGCCCCGGCGGATCAAGAACAGCACCACCATCATGACGCCCAGCTCGTGCTGCTCGCCAGGGACGGTTGCCAGCACAATCGAGCTGCGGCTTGAGGTCGTCTGGGCATACTGGATCAGGGAGTCAAGCTTGGTGCGCACAAAAATGCTGGCGGCGTGCTCCTGGGCAACCGAGATCGTGCCACTGTGCCAGCCCAGCCCAATCTGCGCCATCATCTTCTGCAGCACTTCGATACAGACGGTCTCAATCGGGTAGACGCTGAAGGCCTGGTTCAAAATCGCATCAGCCCGTGGCAGATCAAACGCCAGGATCGCGGCAGTGCAGGCAGTGCAGACGGTTTCGAGGGCCAGGACCTCGGGCGTGGGCCGTGGCGCCAGGGTCTCTAGATTCGACTCAAGCAACATCACGGCCTGGCTAATCGTCACGCCTTCTTCAGTCTGCTGCCGGAGCCAGTCGATCTGGGCCACATCGCGCTCAGAGTAGGCCCGATGCCGCCCGCCGGTGCGCTGCGGCTGGGGCACGCCGTAGCGGCGCTCCCAGGCCCGCAGCGTATCAGCCGGCACCCCAGTGCGCTGAACAACAGCTTTGGTATTAAAAAGTGGCTCATTGCTGAATCGTGCGAAACGATCATGCGTTTTGCCCATTGGTACCCCTCAAATCGCTAGCTCGATGACTGACACGTATGCTCAGCAACTATGAAATAACCCGCCCGATGGCCAGGGCAGTAATCGGTGACAGATCGCGCTTGATGCGTTGCCAGCTCCGTCCGCGGTCGCTGGAAAGCCAGATCTCGCCGCTGGCCGAGCCCAGATAGGCGCTATCGGGGTGATATGCCGGGGCCGCGATGACGCTCCAGGATCCCGCCATATCGATGGCCAGCGTGCTCCAGGTTGTCCCCGCATCCTCCGAGCGCTCCAGCAGTCCGGCGGCGGTCAGGCGTACGGTGGCAAGCGGTGTGCCAGGAAATACCAGGCTGCTTGCTGGGGCGGGCCAGGGCTGCTCGGCGGGGGTTTCCTGCCACTGCTGACCGCCATCAGTGCTGGTAAACTGCGCGCTCACTGACCAGACGGTGGCGTGCATTGGCGCATCGGAATCACAGGCAGCCGCAACAAGCTGCTGGGCGGGCAGCTCAATCCCAACCGTAATCCAGCGATCGGTGCGGCCAGGATTGCTAAGAATCGCCACACCCTCGGTTGTTCCAACGTAGAGCAGCTGGGCCTGAGCCATGGGTATCTCCTCGATCGACTAACTAGCAAGAATGCGTCCACGTGACGCGATAATCTGCACCGCGCCAGTTCGCTGATCAAAAACAACCTGCAGGCCTGCCGCCGCCAGCGCCCGGGCCAGCTCATCAGCCGTAGGAAACGCGACCCCGCCGGGGCTCAAGGCCAGCTGCAGCAGACGGCCAGCCCAGGTTGGGGCCTGCCGCGCCTGCATCCAGAAACTGCGGCCATCGGGCTGCAGCGTGCGCCGCACCTCGGAGAGCACGCGGTCGCGGTTGCTGAACTCGTTGAACGAGCCGCCGCAGCCAACTCCGGCCAGACCGCCAGCGACAAAGGGCAGATCTTCGGCTAGCGCCCGCACCAGTGTGAGCGCCACGCCCTCGGCAGCGGCATTGCGCTGAGTCTCGCGCAGCATAGCGCTCGAATGATCAAGGCAGACGATCTGGCCAGCGCCTGGGGGCAGCGCCCGCGCCAGCGCCCGGCCATACACCCCGGTCGAGCAGGCCAGGTCGAGATACACGCCGCCGCGCTCGGGGGCCAGCTGGGCCACGAGCAGCGCCCGCTCTTCGTCCAGCGGAAACGGCCGGCCGCTGAGGAGACCCAGCGCCCGGCCACGCCAGAGGCGCTCATAGCCCCAGGCGGCAAGCCCCAGCCGGTTGACAATCTGGGCGCCATTCCAGGCGGCGGAACGGTCGAGGAGGTCGACAATGCCATGGCTAATCGACCAGGAGTGGCCCGCCGCGCTGCGCAGCGTGCCATCCCAGACCAGGCCGGCGCGATAGGTGGCCGCCTCAAGCACCAGCGGCAGGTGGGAGCGGGGGCAGCGCAGCAGGGGCAGAATGTCAGGATGCACTATTCACCTCTAGTCGCAGTCTGCAGATCGATCCGGGGCAGATCGCCACCCTCGACCATCTGCACAAACAGGTCGATCAGCTCGCCCTGCCACTGCTGATCGCGGCCGCTGCGCAAAATCGCCAGCGAGTCATGTTCGCTCATGCCTTTGCGATAAGGCCGATCGGTGGTCATCGCATCGAAGCTATCCACCACCGAGATAATCCGCGCCCCGAGTGGAATCGTCGGGCCGACGAGCTGGGCCGGATAGCCCTTGCCATCCCAGCGCTCGTGATGGTGCAGAATCATCGGGCCAACGGCACCGGCAAAGCGCATTGGGTTGACAATATAGGTGCCAATCTCAGGGTGACGTTTCATCTCATCGTACTCTTCGGGGGTCAGCGGGCCTTGTTTTTGCAGCACCGCCTCGCGGATGCCAATTTTGCCAATATCGTGGAGCATGCCGCCATAGCGAATCAGGCGCGACTGCTGCTGGTCGCAGCCGTGGGCGACCGCCAGCGCATAGCTGTACTCGGCCAGGCGGCGCAGATGGCCCTCGGTGTAGGGGTCGCGGGCCTCGACGGTGGCCGCCAGGGCAAAAATAACCCGCTCGGTATTTTCCAACTGGTCGGTCAGGTGCCGCACCCGCAGCAGCGAACGAATCCGCGCCAGCAAAACGGTGCGCTCAAAGGGCTTATTGATAAAATCATCGGCGCCTTTTTCCAGACCTTTGACCCGCGACTCATCATCGTTGAGACCAGTTAGCATTGCGACTGGCAATAGCTGAGTCTCTTCTTTTTCGCGCAGCCGCTGACACACCTCAAAGCCGTCCATCACAGGCATCGTTACGTCAAGCAGCACCAGATCGGGCATACATTCAGCAATATCGGCTAACGCTTCCACACCGTTGCGTGCAACCCGAACGGTATAGTTCTCACGTTCTAGAACCCGGCGGAGTGTATCGATACTGCGCGTTTCATCATCAACAACAAGAATGGTGGCTGTCATAACACTACCTCGGTCTGTTTAGATTGCTTCATTTGGGGCTGAGGCTAAGGTGATCAGGCGCCAGTGCCAGCGTTGGCGCAGTGGTAATTGCCTGCGTCGCCATACCGTCCATCCATGCGCCCAGAGCGGCCAGATCGATCCCAGCATACGGCGACGGGACGGCGGAAAGTTTAATCTGCGCCTTGTGCCAGTTGCGCAGGAGGCCCCGGTGATTGCCGCGCTGCCAGTGGACTAAGGCCGCCGCAACCTGGATCAGGCCCTGGATAAACTGGCGCGGGCGGCCTGAGCTACGCAGCCAGCGCGTCTCCCAGGCCTCGTGGGCGTGCCAGAACTCGCCGCAATTGAACAGATCAATGCCTTCACGATAGTCCGCATCGTTGACCAGGGCGGTCTGCTCCGGATCGGCTGGCTGGGCGGTCATAGCCTAATACCGTGGAATCGCAGGATCGACCTGCAACGACCAGCGATCGATCCCGCCGCTCATATTGGTAAGATTGGTCAGGCCAGCCTGGGTCGCCAGAGCCTGGCAGAGCTGGGCCGAGCGGCCGCCGTGATGGCAGAAAATCACCACCTCGCGGTCGGTGGGCAGCTCCTCCCACCACTGGTTAACCTGGCTCATCGCCCGCTGCTGCGTCCCTTCAATGGCGGCGATGGCCCACTCGATTGGCTCACGAATATCGATCAGCAGCAGATCTTCACCCGCCTGCAAGCGTTGAGCAATCTGTTCAGCCGGAGTAGTCTTGTACATTAAAATCCTTTCAACGCTCAGTGTCCATACCGGGAGCTCCAGACATGCAGCCACTGGTTCCAGTCCAGCACTGGCGGAATCACCTGATCGCGAAAATAGCGACCGTCGAGCAGCGTCTGCGGCAGATCGTCAGGGGTCAATGCCGGGTGCCCACGATCCCAGGCCTCGATGCGCTGATCGACCACGCTGAGCGTAAATTTACGGGTTTGACGGGAAAGCGAGGCGGCGAAGGGCGCATACAGCAGCACATTTGGATAGACAACCACCCAGCCATTCTGCGGCGGGGCAATGTGGTACGCGGTGGCCAGGGGTGGCCGGGCCGACGGCGCCAGATCCAGCAGCGGAGTCTCTGGGGGGTTCCAGCGCACCGCAACCGGGGGGGTATCCGTACACGCAGTCACCGCACGCACTGCGGCGGTAATCACATGATGATTATTGCTGCGAAAAAGATACGCGGTCACCATCGCCATATATTCAGTCACTCCAAAATCCAATCCTTCAGACGCTGTTTTCAGGTTTATCGTTGTTGATACTGCGAAAAATCCAGCTTGTCAATACCCAAAAAACAAGATAGCCCAACACGGCCCCAAGTGTGTTGAGCATCACATCATCAACATCAGTCACACGCTGACCTTGAATCCATTGGAGCGATTCAATTGTGATACTCAGGCCACACCCAATCAGCGCAACAGTGCCGAGCTGCCGACCAAGGCTGCGCCAGAGCGGCAACAGCAGCCCGATCGGCATGAAGGCAACAATATTACCAATAATGTTGATCAACACTGCCAGACTGCCGGCTGCCAACGACTGGCCTAGGCCCCAGAACGGTACCAGGTTCACCACCTGGGGATGTGCGCTGGAGGGTGACAGGTGCCATTGGCTCAGCCCGACAATAATGCCCGTGTAGATCAGCAATAGCCACCCTGCTATGTGAGGACGTATCCCCATACGTCGCTGCCTCTCACTTCAAAACGAGCGAGGACGAGTAGCTCGTCCCCGCTCGTTCCGCTCACTATCGAGTGCTAATCCGGCTAGGCTGCGGCTGATGTGTCCTACTTGCAGCCACAGCCACCCGAACCACAGCTGCCGCCGCCGCTCTGGGCAGCTTCGCCGGATTCGTTCTTGGGCTTGAATGAGGTACCACAGCCACAGCTCGAAACTGCGTTGGGGTTGTCAATCTTGAAGCCGCCGCCCATCAGGCTGTCGATATAGTCAATCGATGCACCGGCCATGTAGTTGGCGCTCATCGAGTCAACCAGCACGCGCAGGCCGCTTTCAACAAATTCGGCATCGCCTTCGCGCACCTGATCGTCAAACGTCATCCCGTACTGGAGGCCCGAGCAACCACCGCCAGCCACAAACACGCGCAGGGCGAACTGCTCAGAAAGATTCTTTTCCTGCATCAAGCCTTGTAAACGACGGGCTGCCTCGTCGCTAATCGAAACAGGGCTGGTCTGAACATCAATAACCGTCACCGGCCGGGTCATAGTATCGCTCATTCGTGAGCCTCCTCGTGAAATAATAGAGAAATACAGTATGTGGCGTACCGCTAATTTGTATCTTGCGTATGCAGAAAGAATACTGGAAAATCGGCTGAAACGCAAGTATAGCGCAGGTCTTTGCATGGCAACGCACGGACAACAGCAGAACAAAGCTTGGACAAACCACGATTCTGGATCAGCCAGAATTTGCGGCCGCCACGTCAGATCAAGTCATGCGCCAGCTGGTCCAGCTGTTCACGATATTCGATCTGGTCAATCCAGTCGGCTGGCCACGCCGCCATGCCGTGGTAGGCGCCAGCAAACGCGCCGGCCAGACAGGCGATCGAGTCGGAGTCGCCAGCGGTGGCCGCCGCTCGTTGCAGCATTCTGCGCGGATCGTTGGGGTACAGCAGGAAGCACAGCAGGCCGGTCGCCAGCGCCTCTTCGGCAATCCAGCCCAGCCCGGTGGCCAGGCACGGGTCGCTGGTCACGTCGGGGGCGACCAGGGCCGCGTCCAGCCGATCCAGCACGCCGATACATTCGTTCCAGCCGCGGGCAATAAAGCTTTTCGGTGCGGTGCTGCCAAAGTGTTGCCACAGGTCGCCCAGCCACTCGGCATGATAGATCTCGCGCTGGCTCTCGGCGTAGGCGCGCAGGCGGCTGGCTAGCCCGGCCACGGCGCCGCCAGCCAGCAGATCGGCGATCACCCAGGCGGTCAGGTCGGCGGCGGCCAGCCCGGTGGGGTGGCCGTGGGTTAGCGCGGCCTGAAACTGGGCCAGCGCGGCGCGGGTTGGCGCATCCACCTGGAGCAGACCAACTGGCTGCACGCGCATATTTGCGCCACAGCCCTTGGACTGAGCGACCGTCGCGATCTGCCAGCGCTGGCCCCGCTCCAGGTTGCCACAGGCCTGCAGGCAGGTCATTCCAGGCGCACGGTTGTTCTCGGGGTCGTTCAGCCAGCTGATGAAGGTTTTGCGCAGGGCCGGCTCCAGCGTGGCCACCGTCAGCGCGCCGCTAGCCTGCGCCACAACGATCGCCGCGCCAACCGCCAGCATCATCTGAGTGTCGTCGGTGACCCGGCTTGGCTGGCGTTCGAGATCGAAGGGGCCAGCCGGCGGCCAGCGCTGCAAAATCTGGTCGAGGGTCAGAAACTCGGCTGGGGCGGCCAGGGCATCGCCAAACGCGGTTCCAAACAGACAGCCCAGGACTCGTTCACGTCGTTCAGGCATTATAGGTGTCTCCTCATACTGCAGTGATCAGGGATCGGGGGGATCAGGGATCAGGGATCAGTTCTTCGTGATTCTTCGTCGGGTAACCGCGTGCGGGTGTCGTGGACAATTTAGCTTTGGCGAGCGCTCATTCTTCCTCGTTGGGCAGCAGCGCATCGCCCCAGTCCAGACCACGGGCCTCGCGCCAGCCGGGATCGCGCTTGGTGACGGTGCGCTCCTGCAGTCCCGCCGGGGTGCAGAGCTGCAGCGTGATGCGGCCCGGCTGAGTGTGCGGGTGGCGCAGAACGCGGGCGGCAATTGGCGCGGCGGGCTGGCGCGATCCGGCGATGTAGCTGAACTTTTCATCTTCGTAGCCCAGCTCGGCCCCTTTGATGGCCCGATGAATTTTGCTGCGCTCGATCCGCTGGCTGAAGTGGCACCAGTCGCCGTTGGCCATCGGGCAGGCGAGGGCGTGCGGGCACGGGGCGACGAGCTGGGCGCCGGCCGCAATCAGCTGCGCTCGCACCGCCCGCAGCAGCTCAAAGCCACGCGGCGTGCCTGGCTCAACAATCACCAGCATGCCGCCGGTCACGCTCCACAGCCGCTCGATCAGCGCGGCGTGTTTGCTCTGCGGCAGCTCGCCCAGCACATAGGCCAGCGTCACCAGATCGTGGCGCGGCGCCTGCCACTGGCCCGCCAGATCGACCTGTGTCCAGGTGGCGCTGCGCAGGGCGGTGGACTGCGCCTGGGCGGCCAGATCGCGCCCGAGCTTGATCATGGGTATGTCGCGCTCCAGCAGGGTCAGCCGCTCAAGGCTTGGCCAGATGGTGGTCGCCGCCCAGCTGGCCGTGCCTGGGCCGGCGCCAATGTCGAGATGGCTGCGCGGTTTCCAGTCGGGCTGGCGCTGGGCAGCGGCGTGAAGCGCGGCGTAGGCCGCCGCCCAGGTGGCCGGCATTCGAGTCGCCGCGTAGGCGCTGACGTCCTGCGGTGTGCGCAGAAATGTGGCCTGGTCGCGGGCGTGGCCCTCGCGGTAGCGGGTCGAGAGCTCCGCCGCCACCGCCGCCAGCGGCTTGGGCGCAATCCCACGCAGAGCTCGCTCCAGGGCGAGGCGCAGATCATTTGGTAGTTGCATCGTTTAAACCTAGGGAGCTAATCAATGGTCAAGCGGGGGCTGGCTGGGAACAACGTGGTAAGTCATTTTGTTGCGAACCTGATTATGCCGAATCAGCTCCAGCAATTCAGGTGCCGAAATCAGAAGCTCGCCCTTGGAGCGCTCACCATTCCAGAGCATTTCGAAGGCCCACGCGCCGGGGTGCTGCTCAATCAGGAGCGCGACCGCCGCCGCCAGCGCCTCACAGGCATCGCTGTGCAGCAGCCAGCATTCGTGTTTCCAGTGGGCCGAGTCGTCAAGCAGGGAGCAGGCGCAGCTGTGTTCTTCGGAAAAGTGGAGCACCGTGGCGAAATCGCCCTCGCCGACAAACACATCCAGATCGGAATGCCAGGAGATTTGCTGGGCGATCACGCTGGTTGCGGCGGCATCACGATACAGATCGGCGGTGATGAACAAGCACATGAACATTGCTCCAGATTTGGTTGGCATAGCTGGCAGATGATCACCCATGCCGTTCGATAGTCAGGGCGCTGTCGCCGCAGGCCAGCTAGCCGCCCAGCTGCGACATGCCGCGCAGGGTTGGTTTGATGCCTTGGGGCAGACCGTGGCCCCACGGTTTTGTGTGGACAGCGTAGCGAATGATTGCTTCAATCTCGCTATCGGAGGCCCCGGAGCGCAGCGCGTCGCGCAGATCGACTTCGTTATCCCGCAGCAGACACAGGTGCAGCTTGCCGTCGGCGGTCAGGCGCATGCGGTTGCAGGTGGCACAGAATGGGTCGCTGACCGAGCTGATAAAGCCTAGCTGGCCTTGCGCGCCCGGAATCGTGTAGGTGCGGGCCGGATCGGCGCCGTACCAGCCGAGAAACTCGATCCCCAGCTCCCGGCCGATCCGCTCGATCAGCTCGGCGCTCGGCACCACGCCGCCGTCGGCGATATCGGCCACGCCAACCAGCGGCATCACCTCGATGAAGCGCACCTGCCAGGGCCGGTCGATCGTCAGGCGGGCCAGCTCGACGACCTCGTCGTCATTGACGCCGCGCACAACCACACAGTTCAGCTTCAGCGGCGTCAGCCCGGCCTGCTCGGATGCCTCAATCCCGGCCCAGACCCGCGCCAGATCGCCGCCACGGGTGATCTGGCGGAAGCGCTCGGCATCGAGCGAGTCGATGCTGATGTTGAGGCGTTTCAGGCCGGCAGCGGCCAGCGGCTGGGCCAGCTCGCGCAGCCGCAGGGCATTGGTGGTCATCGAGACTTCGGTGATTCCCGGCGTGCTGGCCATCGCCTCAACCAGCGGCACCAGATCGCGGCGCAGGGTTGGCTCGCCGCCGGTCAGGCGGATTTTCTCGAAGCCGCTGCGGGCCAGAATCGGCATTAGGCGCATCAGCTCGGCGTTGTTCAGCAGCTCCGGCGCCGGGGCGAACTGCATCCCGACCGCGGGCATACAGTAGAAACAGCGAAAATTACAGCGGTCTGTCAGCGAGATCCGCAGATAGTTAATCCGCCGTCCATACGAGTCGTGGGCCGGGCCAGTGGTGGCGATTTCGCCCTGCGCAGGCTCGATCAAATGGATTGGAGCAGCGATCATATGATTGCCTTCTCACCGCGACGATTCGGCGCCGCTGAGGGTTGATTTTCAACCCGCAGCGGCGCGGCGGTGGAACTAAACGAGTGTCTCGACGCTGATGCGCCCGGCCAGATGGCGGGCCACGTCGCGAAACGACTGCGCATACGAATGGGTTCCGCTGTTCGTGACTGCGGGCTGGCCGCTGTCGCCACCCTCGCGAATCGGGATGCCCAGCGGGATCTCGCCGAGGAACGGCACGCCCAGGCGCTCGCTGGCGGATTTAGCGCCACCGTGGCCGAAAATGTCGTAGCGGTTGCCGGTGTCGGGCGCGATGAAGTAGCTCATGTTCTCGATAATTCCCAGGATGGCCACGTTGAGCTTGCGGAACATCTCCACGCCCTTGATCGCATCGGCCAGCGCCACATCCTGCGGCGTGGTGACGATCACCGCCCCCGACAGCGGGATGGACTGGGCCAGGGTCAGCTGGATATCGCCGGTGCCCGGCGGCAGGTCCACGATCAGGTAATCGAGCTGGCCCCAGTCGACCTCGAACAGGAACTGACGCAGCATCGAGGAGATCATCGGCCCGCGCCAGACCAGCGGCTGGCTATCGTCGACAAAGTAGCCGACCGAGATGATTTTGATCCCGTGGGCTTCGAGCGGGGCGATTTTCTTGTTCTCGGTCAGGCCGGGCTTGCCACGGGCGCCGGTCATCAGCGGGGCGCTCGGGCCATAGATATCGGCATCCAGCAGGCCAACGCGGGCGCCATCCTGGGCCAGCGCGACGGCCAGATTGACCGCAACCGTGGATTTGCCCACGCCGCCCTTGCCCGAGGCAACCGCCAGAATGTGGCTTACGCCGGGGACGCTGGCCTTATCGGGGATGCCGGTCAGCGAGCGCACGGTGGCGGTGAAATCCACATGAACCGCGGTCACGCCGGGCACCTTCTGCACTGCGGCGACGACATCGGTCTCCAGCTTGGCTTTGAACGGACAGGCCGGGGTGGTCAGATCGACGACGACCGAAACGCGGCCGCCTTCGATCAGCAGCTCTTTGATCATCTTGCGGGAAACCAGGTTGCCGCCAAGCTCCGGCTCCTGAACGGTTGCCAGCGCCGCCAGCACCGCTTCCTGGGTTGGAGCCTCAGGACCTCGATTGAACAATCCCATTGTTTGGTTTGCTCCTGATAAAAAATAGCGCGAACCAGCGCACAGATGTCGCGGCTCGCGCCAAATCAATTTTCAAACTACAGCCAGATTTAGACATCTAGAACGATTATAACATAGCTTGAATTGATCAATAGGGACAAATATCACATTGTTATGGCTGCGATTCGGCTGGCTCCAGGCAGGCCGGAGCGGCCTGCTCAATACGGATCCCCATGCCCTCACGGGCGACAAAAGCGCCTGGATGGGCGGCGCTGGCCTCGCGATCGATCTCGTTCATCTGAGCGTCGGTGTGGCTGGGGTCGTGGTGAAAGAGCGCGATCTGGCGGATATTGGCCAGCCGCGCCAGCTCAACCGCCATCTCCCAGGTGCTATGGCCCCAGCCCTGGCGGCAAAACTGCGGGTGGCTATACTCGGCGGGCGTGAAATGGGCATCGTGGATAATCAGCTCGCTATCGCGGGAAAAGTCGGCCAGGCCCTGATCGGCGCCGTGGTAGGACTCGGTGTCGGTGGCGAAGACGATGCTTTTGGCGTTGTGGGTGACCCGATAGCACATCGAGCCGCCGCGAGGATGGGCGTGCGAGCGGTAGGTGGTGATTTCGACCCAGCCTGCTGGCAGCGGGCCGGAGCCACTGCCAACCTGGAGCGGCATAGTCGAGTCGGCGTTCCACCACAGGCGCTCGCCGCCCTCGATCAGCATTGTGCGCCGCCGTGCCCGCAGCCCCGGCCGCTCGGCCAGCGCTGAGTGGGATGAGGCGTGGGTCAGCAAATCCCAGACTCGATCCTGGTACATGTTCCAGGGCGCCACAATGTGCAGCAGCTGATCTTTGGCGTACAGCGGCGAGAAGTGGGGCAGGCCCTGAATGTGGTCGTGATGATAGTGCGAGAGCAAAATCAGAATTGGCCGCACGTCACCGCTGGCAATAATCGTCTCGCCAAGCGGCACTAGGCCAGTCCCGGCATCAAAGATCAGGCGCTGGCCGGCAACGCGCACCTCAACACACGATGTATTTCCACCAGTCTCAACAAACTCGGGACCTGCGCTGGGATGGCTGCCGCGCACGCCCCAAAAATGGACCGAAAAATCTTGCGTCATCGTGTGTCCTTCTTCAAAAGCCCCGTCGCGGTACGCTGGCACTGGCACGCCATCGCGGAGGTGTTCAGAAACAATGGTTTGAATCGCCGCTCTTGTCAGGCCAACATAGGCCACTCCACCAGGATGCACCATTGCGTTCGGCCCGCGCTCGCAGCGACTCAGGCAGCCGCTCGTTTGCACGCTCACCGCACCAAGCTCGGCCGCAGCAATCGCCTCGGCAAACAGGCGGACAGTATCAACCTGCTGAGCCGCGCAGTGAACACCAGCGCAGACGTAAACCCGATAGCCACCTGTAGACATTAAATAGCACCTGTGGAGCGTAAGGGAGGGTCGATTTGACCCGTTCTCACGCTATGATAACGATGCCATAACGCGCTGTCAAGGTGAATAGCATTAGAAATTACTGCGGTGGCGGCATCCCTACATGTGCTCGTTTGCGCTCCGGCGGGCCGCAATCGCCAGCGATTCCTCGAAGGCTAGGCGCGGGGACGGTTTTCAGGTGATTGGAGCAGCTGGGGCGGTGGAGGATTTTCGTAATCACTCGCCGCTGGACTTCAGGGCTTTGCGGATTGTCTCGCGGAGCTGGTCGATGGCCACGAGCTCGCCCTGATCGTTCTCGTAGTACCAGTGCTCCCAGCCATTGCAGGTCGGCTGATTGCCAACCAGGACGCCGATCTGATGAATCGAGCCTCTGCGGCCGTCGGGCAGGCGCAGCGAGCCATCGGCTAGCACGGTCGCCGGGCGCTCGCGGCTGCGCTTGAAGTACACCGTGATGCCGGGCAGGAGCAGGCCGTTTTCGAGAATGCTGGAGAAGGCGATCCGGGGGATCGAGCGTTTGGTCTCGAAGCGGCCAAGCACTTCGGCATCGAAGCTGGGCGGCGCGATGGCGTCGATGCGCTGGCGGGCGCCATCGATGTAGATCTGCTGTTTTTCAATCCCGATGAAATGGCGCCCCAGCTTCCGGGCCACCGCTCCGGTCGTGCCGGTGCCAAAAAACGGGTCGAGCACGACATCGCCGGGGTTGCTGCTGGCCAGCAAGACCCGATACAGCAGCGCCTCGGGCTTCTGGGTGGTGTGGAGCTTGACGCCGTTGACCTCGATCCGCTCGGGGCCGGTGCAGATCGCCATGTCCCAGTCGCTGCGCATCTGCTTGGCCTCGTTCACGCTCTTCATCGCATGATAGTTAAAGGTGTATTTCTTCTGGGCCTGGCTTTTTTTGCACCACAGCAGCGTCTCGTGAGCATTGGTAAAGCGGACCCCGCGAAAGTTCGGCATTGGATTGTTCTTGATCCAGACGACATCGTTGAGAATCCAGTAGTCCAGATCCTGGAGGATGCTGCCGACGCGGTAGATGTTGTGGTAGGAGCCGATCACCCAGATTGTGCCGCTGTCCTTGAGGACGCGCTGGGCGGCGCCGAGCCACTTTCTGGTGAAGCTGTCGTACTCCGCAAAGCTGGCGAACTGATCCCACTCGTCGTTGACTGGGTCGACAAGGCTTAGATTAGGCCGGAGGAGATCGCCGCGAAGCTGGAGATTGTAGGGCGGATCGGCGAAGATCAGGTCGACACTTTTCTCAGGCAGCCGCGCCATCACCTCGATACAGTCGCCCTGGTAGATCTGGTCAAGCTCAATCTGCGGGGACGCTACTTTGTGTACCTGGACCATAAGCATCTCCTTGGAAATGTGAGCTACTGTGGGGACACCTGGGCGCTATCTTACCAGATTTCGGTCGAAATTAAAAACAGGTTTTCCAGATGCCTCAAAAGCCGAGTCTGGCTGCAACAAAAAGCGCCGTGGAATCTACCTGAAGGGCAGGAATCCACGGCGCTTGATCAGCCTAAAACCCACTTATAGGTGCTTGCTGGCTGAGCTTGGCGAAGCCGCATCATTTTGGCTTCGACAGGCTCAGACCAACGGTTTATGCCGCAACGGCCTCGGGGGCGATCTCGCCCTGCCAGAGCTGCTGCATCTCGGCGCTGGTCGCCAGCAGCTCGTCGAGTGCGCCAACGGCCTCGATCGCGCCATCCTTGAGCACGATAATCTGGTCGGCGCGGCGCAGCAGGGTGCGGCGGTGCGAGACGACCAGACAGGTCAGGTCGCCCGCCGCCAGCAGCCGCTCCCAGAGGATCTGTTCGGTCTGCACATCGAGGGCGCTCGAAAGGTCGTCGAACACCAGCAGCTCCGGCTGGCGCACGAACATCCGCGCCGCCGCGCTGCGCTGCACCTGGCCGCCGGAGAGGCGCACGCCCTTGGCCCCGACCACCGTCTCCAGGCCGTGCTCCATCGTGGCGATATCGCGATCGAGCACCGCCAGATGCAGCGCGGCGCTCAGGGCATCCGCATCGGCCGGGTAGTCGAGCAGGATATTTTCGCGCAGCGTGCCGCTAAACATCCGCGGCACCTGCGGCGTGTAGGCGGCCCGTGGCGGCACAAACCAGGTCGCCGGATTGGCCACCGCCGCGCCGTTCCAGCGGATCGCGCCGTCGGCTGGCAGCAGGCCGAGCAGCGCCCGGACCAGCGTGGTTTTGCCCGCGCCGATCCGCCCAGTCACCACCGTGATCGTCCCGCGCTGGAGCCGCAGGCTGATGTCGCGGACGCCGCGGCCGGAGTCTGGGTGGATATAGCTCAGGCCAGCGACCTCCAGCGTGTCCAGGCGGTCGGCGGCGGTTTTGGCCGGGTACACACTGGCTGGCAGCGGCCCGGTCAGATGCAGCGGCGTGTGCGCGACCAGCGCTGTGGCGGGAGCGCCCTGCATCAGCCCGCCCATCCGGTCGAACGCTACGCTGGTCTGCTGGTAGTGGGACAGAAACACGCCGAAAAATTCGGTGAACTCGGTCACAAAGGCCAGATACGACACAAACAGGGCGAAATCGCCCACGGTAAAGCTGCCGTCGCGCATCTCCCCCGCCGCGATCAGCAGGATCATGCCGGTGCCCAGGCTGACGATATTGCCAAACACGGCATCGATGGTTTTGCTGACCGCCCGATCTTTGAGCATCGCCACGCGGCGCTGGTCGTTGAGCGTGCGGAAATGGCCGATGATGCTCGTCTCGGCGCCGGCGACTTTGATCGCCTGCACGCTGGTGAACATCTCGCCAATCGCCCCGGTGACCCGCCCGGTCGCCAGACGGCTGGCCACCCGCGCCCGCTGGACCACGTTGCTGGCCAGCCGGGCGACCACAACCACGCCGACCAGCGGCAAAAAGACATACAGCGTGATCGGGACGTTGATGCTGAGCAGCACCGCGATCGCGCACACCGCAAAAATCGAGGTGCCAATCACATCCAGGGTCCAGCTGATCGAGTCCTCGGCCTGTTCGGCGTCGTCGCGGAACCGGCTGAGCGCCTCGCCAACCGAGTCGGGCAGGGCGCGGGCGCCCGGCCGCTGGAGCACCCGCTCGAGCAGATTGCGCCGCAGCAGGGCGCTCATCGTAAAACGGTGCAGCGGGTCGGCGATGGCGCCGCCAGCAATCACCAGCACCCGCACCAGCGCCGTGGTGATCAGCAGGGCGATCAGCGCACCAACGCTCCAGCTGCGGGCCGAGTCGCCGCTCAGGGTATCGAAAAACTCGCGGATAATCAGCCCTGGCACCAGCGGCGAGAGGTGCACCAGCGTCCACAGGGTTGCGTTGAGCAGATACAGCCACGGTCGGTAGCGAATCAGCTGCCAGAGCAATTGATAGGTTTTCATGTGTACCTCGGAATTAAGCGCGGGGTGGTGCGCAGGTTGCCGCGCATCAGGCGAGCACTTCCATAATTCCAGCCTGCAGCAGGGCGGCAAAGCGCGACTGCGGATCGGCGGTCAGAGCCTGGCGGGGGCCGTGTTCGACAATCACGCCGTGCTCGAGGATCATAATGTCGTCGGCGCGCTGCACGGTCGCCAGCCGGTGGGCGATGATCACCCCGGTGCGCCCGGCCAGCAGCCGCGTGATCGCCCGCTCGATCAGCTGCTCGGTGGCCGGGTCGAGCCGCGACGAGGCCTCGTCGAGAATCACCAGCCCCGGATCGGCCAGGAACAGGCGGGTGAAGGCCAGCAGCTGGGCCTCGCCGGCCGACAGGCTGCTGTCGCCCTCCAGCTCGGTGTCGAGGCCTGCGGGCAGCTTGGCCAGCCACACGCCCAGCCCCAGCTCCTCCAGCGCGGCAACAATCCGCCCGTCGGGAATAGTGCGGTTGAAAAAGGTCAGGTTATCGCGGATGGTGGCGTGAAACAGCTGCACATCCTGGGTCACAATCCCAACCCGGCGGCGCAGATCGGCGATCTGGGCCGTGCGCAGGTCGTGGTCGCCCAGCCGCACCGCGCCCGCCGCTGGATCGTACAGGCGCAGCAGCAGGCGGGCGATGGTGGTTTTGCCGCTGCCGGTGCGGCCAAGTAGGCCCAAAATCCGCCCCGGCCGCAGGGTAAAGGAGACATCGTTCAGCACCCGCTCGTCGTCATCGTAGTGGAAATGGACCTGATCGAAGGCCACCGGCAGCGCCCCGGCTGGCAGCGGCGGCCCGGCGCCATCGGTCAGGGTCGGCTGAATCGCCTGCAGTTCGCTGATCCGCGCGATGCTCGCCCCGGCCTTTTGCAGATCCTGGATCTGGGTGCGGATCTGGTCGATCGGGCGGCGCAGCAGCTCGGTATAATAGAAAATCATATAGACCGTGCCGATCGAGATGGTTTTGCTGCTCCAGAGCGCCGCGCTGAGGCCAAACGCCACCGCGTTGCCCAGCGCAAACAGGCCAATCGTCGTCATCCACATTGTGTACATCAGCAGGCTGGCCTTGCGCTGGAGCGGCAGCCAGCCCTGGAGCTGCGTGGTGAACGAGCGCACCACAAAGCCAGTCGCGCCATTGGCCCGGATATCCTCGGTGCTGGCTAGGTGCTCGCCCAAAAAGCCAAAAAACTGAGCGCTGCGCTCACGCGAGGCCGCCAGGGTTGGCACGGCGACCGAGCGCAGCCGCAGCAGCACCGCCAGCGCCGTGAGCGCAAAGAGCGCCAGCGCCAGCCCAATCCGCCAGTCCTCGCGAAACAGCAGCGCCAGCACGCCGACCATCAGCACCAGATTGCTCACGATCCCAATGATGAACTGGGAGAAGAAGGTTGACAGCGCATCAACATCGCCATCGATGCGCTCAATCAGCTCGCCAGGGGTGCGCTTTTTATGAAACGCCAGATCGAGGCGCAGGCAATGGTCGGCCAGATCCTTGCGCAGCGCGTTGGTCGCCGTCCAGCCGACGTTCTCGCCCAGCCAGGTCGCCGCCACGCTGGCCAGCTGGATGGCAAACGCCACGCCGATAAAGATTCCGGCCAGCTGCAGCAGCCCATCGAGCGCGCCGTTCGCGGTGGCGCTATCGATGAAGGCGCGCAGAATCTGCGGGTTGAGCAGCTGCAGCCCAATGCCCAGCAGCAATAAAATCCCCAGCCAGACCACCCGCGGCCACTGTGGGCGCAGATACTGGCGCAAGAGGTTGAGATACGGGCCAAGTGGCAACGACACGGGGTTCCTTTCCACACAACGGTTTGTCCACGACACCCGCACGCGGGTACCCGACGAAGGCCACGAAGAGGACAAAAATATAACAAGTATGCTGCTCTTCATACTTGTAGCGGATCGGGCGCGCTTTGCCATCAGCCGTGCGAACGACGTGGGGGCGGGCTGCAGAAGGGTTTTGGGCCAGGGTCACAGGCCAAATGTTTGATAGAACTCAATTTGGCTCTTGCAGATCTCCCCAGCGTGCGCTATACTCAGAAAAAAAGAACATATGTTTCATTGCTTCAAGAATGAGGCAAGATAAGGATGGACAGCAATGGCGATCAGTCGGGTTGGCCAGATCTCGATTCCGGTTAGCGATCAGCAGCGGGCGCTGGAGTTCTACACCCAGAAGCTGGGCTGGGAGCTTAGCGCCGATGTGCCGATGGGCGATGATGGCCGCTGGATCGAGGTGCGGATTCCTGGGGCTGAGACGGGGCTGGTGCTGTTTGCCGCCGATGAGCACAAAAATCGGATTGGCAGCTTCTCCGATATTATGTTTAATACCGATGATATCGAAGCAACCTTCGCCGAGCTAACCGCCCAGGACGTCGAGATCGCCCAGCCGATTACCACCGAGTTCTGGGGCACCTTCTTCATGTTCAAAGATCCCGACGGCAACACCTTCCTCGTTGCCGGGACAGCCAGCGCCCAGGCCGCCTAGTTCAGCCTCCAGCATACGGGTTGAGCAGGAACGCGGTCAAACCGTGCTCCCTCCATTTAACAGCCAGGCCCAGCCGCCGGGTGCGCTTGCCATTTGTCAGCGAGTTTGCGCTATACTTGGCCGCAAACGTGTTGTCAAAGGAGACACTAATGGGCCTGGTTGAAAGCATTATGAACTTCAGTGAGGGACGGCGTGAGGACGTGGTTGCCGCGATCAGCGCAGCGATCAGCGGGGTCGCAGGCGTCCAGCTGCTTGATGTGCAGTCGGATAGCGACCACAATCGAACCGTGATTAGTTTTGCCGGCCCGGCCGATGCCGTCGGCGAGGCGGCGTTTCAGGCGACCAAAGTTGCCCAGGGCCAGATCGATCTGGATACGCATCAGGGCGCCCACCCGCGAATTGGGGCCACCGATGTGGTGCCGTTTGTGCCGCTCGGCGACACCACAATGGCCGAGTGCGTGACGCTGGCCCGCGAGGTTGGCCGCCGTATCGGCGACGAGCTGGGGATTGCTGTCTATCTGTACGAAGAGGCCGCCACCCGCCCGGAGCGGCGCAATCTGGCCGATGTGCGGCGGGGCGAGTACGAGGCCTGGCGCGAGAGCGTGGCCAGCGATCCCGCCCGCCAGCCCGACTTCGGTCCGGCCCAGGCCACCCCGGCCGGCGCAACGGTCGTCGGCGCCCGCCCGCCGCTGATCGCCTACAACGTCTATCTGAGCACCGGCGATGTTGAGATCGCCCGCAAAATCGCCAAAGTTGTGCGCTTTCTTGGCGGCGGCCTGCGCCATGTCAAAGCCTTGGGGATGCTGGTCGACGGCCGCGCCCAGATCTCGATGAACCTGGTCAACTATCGCAGCACGCCGATCCACCGGGTGGTTGAGATGATTCGCTCCGAGGCGACCCGCTATGGCGTCAGCGTCACCG
>DAOTUS010000427.1:0-2010 GCA_034437415.1 Herpetosiphonaceae bacterium | reverse complement strand
TGCTGGTGGCGGTCGGCGGCGTGACTGGCGTGTTGGTTGCAGTCGGTGGAATGACCGGCGTGTTGGTTGCGGTCGGCAGCGGCGTGCGGGTGGCGGTCGGCAGCGGCGTCCGGGTGGCGGTCGGCAGCGGCGTGGCCGTTGGCGTGGTCAGACTCTGCTCGCGGACAACAAACAGACCGCGCTGGATATCGCTGATGATAATATTGCCGCTCGGCAGGTAGGGATAGACGCCCCAGGCGGCCACAAACGTGTTGCCATTATCGGCGGGATAGGTATCAAAGAACGAGGCCTCGGTCGGCGCATTGGGGTTGGCGATATTCAGCACGACCATACCGCGGGTGTAGTGCGACATATAGTACTTGTTGCCCAGCGCATAGCCATTGTGCTCGATCGACTTGCCGGGGCCGGTCCAGCCGCCGCTCAGGGTTGGGCTGCGCAGGTTCGCGATATTGAGCGTGCGAACCAGCGTGTTCGTGCCCAAATTCTGCTCATCCAGCTCGTCCATCACCAGGAGCTTCTGGGTGTCGGCGGAGATCCAGCCGGAGTGGGTGTAGGCCTGATTCGGGTAGCGCAGCGAGCCAATCATCGTCGGCCGGGTCTTATCCGTCACATCGATAACCTGGACGCCGTTGGTGTTGCCGCTGAAGTTGAAGACCACTTCGCAGGGATTGTGGCCGGCCTCGCACTGGCCAGCGCGGGCGTCGGTGAAGACGTGGGTGTAGATATCGTGGGCGTAGTTGACGTCCCAGGCGCCGATCTGCACCGGGCTGGTCGGGTTGGCCAGGCTGAGCATGCGGAAGCCACGCTTATTCGCGCCATTGATATACAGAACCGGCGGGAAGCTCGGGTTATTGCCGACGCTGGTGCCCCAGTCGACGTTGCTCAGGAAGGCGGTGTGCGAGGTCGAGACGCCGTTCCAGGTGGCGGCCAGCGAGATGCTGGTGGGCAGCTGGGACAGGTTGATAATCTGGATGCCGCTGCCGGTCGCCTCGGTGGTGATGTAGGCGTAGGCGTCCCAGCGGTTCGTGGTCGTGTTGCGGAACTGGTAGACCTTCAGCTCGCGCCACTGCGAGTTGTTGCCCGGAATGTGGCCGACGACGCGGGGGTTGGCCGGGTCGGTGATTTCAACCACGGAGGTGCCGTTGTTCAAGCCCACCACCGCGTACTCGCGGTTATCATCGAGGTCGACGTAGCCCCACAGGTTCGAGGCCGCCGTGGCGCCGCTGGACATGGTCGTCAGCGGAACCCGGCTCATCAGGTCGATGCCGTTGCACGGATACGTGCCGGCCATTCCGCCGACACACGTGGTGACCGCGCCTCGGCTCATCCATTCATCTGCGGGCACTGGCACATTTGGCATGACCTTGTGATGGTCGGGCTGCTGTTCGAGCGGCGGCGGCGTTGGCGTTCGGCGCGCCATGTCGACTTTTTCGGCCTCGGGCTGGCGGGCCATCAGCGCCGCCGTCGGCAACACAGCGATCAACAGGAGAACAATGATAGCAATCAAGCGGGCTTGTTTTGAACGTCGCATTGGTTCCTCCACGGGGTGAGCTATGACACAGCATCACAGCTCGTGATTCTTACTTGACCTCTTGCCAGTTCCAGTCGATCAACCCGGCAAAGCCCGGTTGGGTGAGTTGACGTTCGTTGGTGGTGCGCAGATCGTGGCTGACCACCGCGCCAAGCGTGGTGACGTAGACGATCTGCTCGCCGGCCGGCGCCCAGGCCGCGTGGGGATCGTCGACCGGCGCGGCGGTGACCTGGCGCACCTGCTGGCCATCGGCGCTCACCAGCCAGAGGTTGGCCGGATCGCCGTGGGCTGCGGCCGTCGACACGCCCAGCAGCTCGGCCAGCCACGATCGGGCGGGCGCCCGACTGGTCGCGACGGTGCTCGCGGTCACCAGGAGCCGACCGCTGTCGGGCGACCAGCGCGGCGCGTCGAGCATATGGAAGCCGCGCCGGACGCTGAGCAGGGTGCGGGGCTGGCTGCCGTCGGCGGCGGCGACCATC
>DAOTUS010000426.1:0-2412 GCA_034437415.1 Herpetosiphonaceae bacterium | reverse complement strand
GAGCAGCGTCTCGGCCACGCTCAGGGCGCACCACTGCTCGTACAGCGTCGGCAGGTCGGCGATCGGCAGCGCCAGCATTGGGGCCTCCAGGGTTAGCAGCGGGGCCTCCCGCAGCTCGCGCCAGATTCGCCGCAGCGGTCGGTAGCGCTGGTCGCGGGCCAGCCGCTGGCTCTGCGACGGCGGCGCGGCCTGGGCCGCTAGCCCCACCAGCGGCGGGGTCTCGCGCAGGCGCCGCAGCGTGCCCAGGGTGCGCTCGGCCCGCTGCCCAAGGTCGCCCAGGGCCAGCTGCAAGCGCGCGCTCGGCTGGCCGGACTGGGCCGCCTCGACCAGCGCTCGGACGCTGCGCAGACGGCGCTCGACCAGCCCGATCAGCCCGACCAGCCAGCGATGCTCGGGCAGGTCGGCGGTGGCCTGCGCGTGGCTGGCGGCCAGCGAGCGTGGCAGTGCGCCGCCGAGCCTGGCCCGCAGCGCCCGCACCGCCGGGGTCTCGGCGGGCCGCTCGTCGAGGTCAAAGTCGCTGAACGGCGTGGTCAGGGCGGCCGGGTCGGGCGAGCGAATCTCGCTGAGCGGCTGCTGGCGGCTGGTCGGGCGCAGGGTTGACTCCGGCCGGGCGTTCAGGGTGCGCACGACCTCGATCAGCTCGCGGCTGTGGCGCTCCAGCAGGGCCAGCGCCTCCTCCAGCGGCGTGCGCTCGTCGGGCCGCAGCGGCACCAGCAGCGCCTGGGCGAACGCCGCACCGCCCAGCGTGACCGCCAGCCCACGGGCCAGCCGGGCTGTGTCGGCCAGCAGGGCCGCCCAGGTGTCGGCATCGAGCAGGCGCGGGCGCAGCAGCAGGGCGAACGTGCGCCGCTCGCTCGTGCCAGCGGCCAGATCCACCCTGAGCTCGCCGCGGACCTCGCCGGCCACGCCGCGCGGCAGCCAGCGCCAGCGCCAGGTCGGGTCGAACGGCGAGGTCGTCGGCAGCCCCAGATCCTCGCCGCCAAGCCGCAGGCTGACCGCGCTGGCGCAGGGCAGCGGCACGCAGGCCAGCTCAATCGGCGACCACTCGGCGAAGTCGCTGGCGTGAAGCGTATGGTCAGCCCCAAGCGGCTGGCTGTCGATCGATAGCTCAAGCATAGTTTTTTAGTGCTCAGTGATTAGTGGTCAGAGGCCGGGTGTTGGGGATCGGGACCTCGTCCGCCAAATCCCGTACGGCGGGTCTCCGTACCCGCCGCTCCGTGCCGCCCTCTACGGCACCACGCCAGGAAACTGCCCGCTCCCCGCGACCTCGCCGTTGGGCACCAGGGCGATTCCGCTGTCGGTCAGGACGTTGCCGTAGATATCGGTGACCCGCAGGGTGTACGGCCCCGGCCCCATGCCGCTCGGGTCGATGAAGTAGTTGTACTCGGCCCGCTCCAGGGTTTTGAAGCCGCTGGCGGTCAGATACTCGACCTTGAAGATCATCGTGCGGTGATTGCGAATCTGCACGGCGGTCCACCACTGGCTGCTGCCGTCCTTGAAGTGGTAGCGGATCGGCCCGCTCAGCGCCGGAGTCACGATCCGCCAGCTGATCGGCACTCGGCCATCGATCTTGTCGGCGATCTGGACAAAGGCGGATTCGCTCAGGTCGATATCGCCGGGTGCGCACTCGGGGCACTGATCGACGATCCGCAGAACCTGATCTCGCTGCCGCTGCTGTACGGGATTATCGCCCTGACGTTTGCCGCCCGCACCTTCGACACGCCCGCCCGCCAGGCGCTGGTGCCGCTGCTGGTGCCACGGTCGGCCCTGCCAAACGCCCTGAGCCTGAACATGATCGCCTGGCAGACCGGGCATATTCTCGGCCCGGCGCTTGGCGGCCTGCTGCTGGTCCGCAGCTCGGTGGCGGTGATCTACCTGATCGATGCGATCTCGTATGGCGCGGTGCTGCTGGGCCTGCTGCTGCTGCGCACCCGCCACGCGCCCAGCCTGGCCACCACCACCAAACGCGGCTCGGTTATGGAGGGACTGCGCTTTGTGCGCTCCTCGCCGATCATCCTGTCAACCATGCTGCTGGATTTTGTGGCGACTTTTTTCGGCGCGGCGATGACGCTGCTGCCGCTGTTTGCCGACCAGATTCTCAAGGTCGACGCCCGTGCGCTGGGGCTGATGTACGCGGCTCCCGCCGTCGGTGCGCTAGGCTCGGCCCTGGTCATGTCGCTGCTCGGCGAGGTACACCGCCAGGGCATGATTGTGATTATCTCGGTGGCGCTGTATGGCCTGGCGACCGCCGTCTTTGGCCTCTCAACCTTCCTGCCGCTCACCCTGCTGGCCCTGGCGGGCACCGGGGCCGCCGACACGGTCAGCGCCGTGCTGCGGGGCACCATTCGCCAGATCGCCACCCCGGACGAGCTGCGCGGCCGCGCCACCTCGGTCAATATGATCTTTTTCCAG
>DAOTUS010000425.1:0-11597 GCA_034437415.1 Herpetosiphonaceae bacterium | reverse complement strand
ATACTCAGCGGCGATCTCCTCTAGATCGAGCCGTTTCTTCGCGGCGAGGGTGCTGGTGCGGAGGGCGGGAAGCAATTCCTGGATCGTGCGTTGGTCGCGCTGCTTGATCCGGCTGTCGTATTGCGCCATCTCAAGCAGCTGGATGAGGGTGGCATCGTCCATCTGAAACCTCTCTTTCTCACGAGATCCTGGGTAGTCGAGTGGTCAGCGAAGGAATATTCACAGGTCGATCACGATTGGCAGGTTGGCGAGCGTGTTGGCGCGATTGCAGCTGCTGGCGTTGACAAACGTCGTCGCAGCGTGCCCGAATGTGCCATAGCCCTCGTGGATATGGCCGAAGATATGCAGCCGCGGACGAATGCGCTCGACCGCCGCCAGCAGATCCGCGCAGCCAACCTGCTCGCCGCTCCAGACCCGGTCGCCAATGCCGAGCGGCGGCCCGTGGGTGACCAAAATATCGGTGTTGGGCGGGATCAGATCCCACTTCTCCTGTAGCTCCCGCCCACGTGGCAGATTAAAAGCCCAGTCGTGAAACCAGGGCTGCCAGGGGCTGCCATAGATCACCAGCCCCGCGATGGTGATCGCCTGATCTTGCAGGTAGATACAGTTGGTCAGCGCCGCCGCCGCCGCCAGGTCGGACTCGAAGCAGAAATCGTGGTTGCCAGCGATCACCACTTTATGCTGGTGCGGCAGCGTGCCAAGCCAGGCGTTGAAATCGCGCACATCGGCCAGAGCGCCACGCCGGGTGATATCGCCGGCGTGGATCAGAATATCGCCGTCGGGGACCGAGATTCCCCGATGCTGGGTGTGGGTATCGCTGATAATTACGATTCGGCGGGCCATCCGGCTCCCTCTTTCTGTACAGCAAATCAGGCCTCGAGCGGGTGCCAGCGGCGAAAAAAGACCCGCAGATTATCTTTCGGGCGGCGGGTTGGGATAGTCGCCAGATCAAGATTCTGGTTGGGGAGCAGATCCCACTGGTAGCTGCGCAACAGGTGGGCGGCGATAAGCTTCATCTCCATCTGGGCGAAAGCCACCCCGATGCAGACCCGTGGCCCGCCGCCAAAGCCAATCAGGCTGAAGGCCTGCTTCTTGTGCTCCTCACGCTCCGGGCCAAAGCGGTCGGGGTCGAAGCGCTCGGCGGCGGCGTAGACGCTGGGCGTATTGTGGGTACGGACAATCGAATACTGCACCCGCCAGCCCTCCGGCACCGCATAGCCATTGAACTCGAACGGCTTGACCACGCCGCGAAACCCACCGGCCACCGCCGGGTGCAGCCGCTCGATCTCGCGCAGAATCTGTTCCAGGTACGGCATCTGCCCAAGCTGCTCCAGGCTGACCGGACCCTGGGCGACCAGCTGAGCCTGCTCGGCCCGCGCCCGCGCCAGCACCTTCGGGTGGCGGGCCAGCTCCAGACACAGGCTGGTGATCATCGAGGTGGTGGTCTCGTGGCCGGCGAAGAGCAGCAGCATACTTTGCAGCATAATCTCGCGCTGGCTCAGCTGCTCGCCGTGCTCATCGCGGGCCGCCAGCAGCAGGCTCAGGGCATCGTTGGTCGGCGACTGCTCGCGATCCTTGATCACCTTAGCCAGGTGGCGCAGAATCTCGTCGCGGGCGGCCAAGGCTTTGCCAAAGCGCGTCCAGGGCAGGGTCGAGCGGCGCAAGGCAAAGAAACCGTTGGTCAGCGTGGCGAACAGGCCGCTGAGCCGGGCCACCTCCGGGCCAGGCGTCGCGCCAAGCAGAATCTGGCTGGCGATATCGAAGGTGAGCTGTTTATTCTCGCTGAACCAGGCAAACTCGCCCAGGTTCAGCCAGCGCTCCAGGTACTGGCGGGTGATGCTGTCCATCGTGGCGAAGTAGCTGGCCAGCGCCTTGCCGTGAAACGCCGGCAGCAGCAGCCGCCGATTGCGCTGATGCTCGGCACCATCCTGAACGAATAATGACTCGCCGAGCAGGGTCTGAAACGACTCCGGCCAGCCCTGGCCCCACGAGAAATGGTCGAAGTGGCTCGCCAGGACAAAGCGCACCGCCTCCGGGCCGATCATAAAAATGGTCGGGGTGCCCAGAATATTGCTGCGAAAAATCGATCCGTGGCGCCGCTGACGCTTTTGCATAAAGTTGCGGTCGAGCAGAAAGTGCAGGGTTTCGCCAACCAGCGGCCAGCCACTTGAGCCAGGGGGCAGAAGAGTCGTCGGGGACATTTGCCAGATCCTCCAGAATTTTAGACACACACCGCTTGATTATAGAGCAAAGCGGCGTTAGCGCCACCGAAAATCAGCCAGCACGTAGCGATGATCGGAGCGGCCCGAGCCAAGCGCGGCCCGCTGCACGCTCAGGTGCTGGCTGTGCCAGAGATAGTCGATGCGGAGCAGTGGCGGGGTTAGGGCGATGCGCGGCCAGGTCATCCCCAGCCCGCGCCCACGCTCGCGCCAGCTATCACCCCAGCGGGCCGCCAGCTGCTGATAGCCCGGCTGCCGCTCGCTGGTGTTGAAGTCGCCGACGATCAGCAGGGGCGCCGTCCAGCCCGCCGTATCGTCGAGCAGGCGGGCGATCGTGCGATCCTCGCGCTCGGAGCTGACGGCGTAGGGGATCGGCACGCCCAGGTCGCGCCAGGCCCGCAGCGCGGAGCGCTCGATATGGACATTAATCAACGTCAGCTCACGATCTGGCAGCGTGACAGTGACGGCGCGGCGATAGCACTCCCAGTAGGGGCAGTCCAGCGGCGAGGTGGCGTAGGGATAGCGGCTAAACAGCGCCAGATCGGCAGGCTCCCGGCCGGGCACGGTCGGCAGGCGCAGCTCGAAAAACGGATAGCGCGTGCCCCAGCGCTCGATCAGCGGAAGGCGCAGGCCACCATCGACCTCCTGCAGCGCAATGATATCGGGGTTTTCGGCGCTGATCACCCGGTCGAGGTCGGCGGCATCCAGGTTCCAGCCCGCCACATTCCAGGTCAGCACCCGCAGCGTCGGGCCAGCGCCAGCCTGGGGCGGCGGCGGAAACCAGCGCGGCCCATAGCTGGCCAGCCAGATCATTCCCAGCAGCACCAGCGGCAGCACCCAGCGCCGCCGCTGGCCGAGCAGCCCCAGCAGCGCCAGTGGCAGCGCTGGCAGGAACCACCACGGGTGCAGCAGATCGGCCAGCGCCAGCGGTCCCCAGCGGCGGGCCGGGGTGCGCTGCAGCGCCTCCAGCAGCAGCACCAGCAGGGTCCAGCCGAGAATCGCCCAGGCCAGGCGGCCGTGCGGGCGGCGCATCAGCGGGCCATCCGGCGCGAGCGATACAGCACGCTCAGATACAGCAGCAGGCCAAACGCCAAAAAGTTACTGCCCCGCGGATTGACCGCCGACCAGAACCAGCTGCCGGTGCTCTCGCGCAGCTGATCGAACCAGTCGCCAACCCGCGAGATAATAATCAGATCGTAGCTGGCGATCAACACCGCCCCAACGATTGGGCCGACCACCCGCCGCGCACCGCCCAGCACAACCATAATCAGCACCAGCGCCGAGATCCGAAACTCGGCCAGGTTGGGGGACAGGTAGTAGATCAGGGTCACGCTGATGGCGTTGAGGGCGATGATCGCCCCGTTGGTCAGGCCAATCACCAGCAGCTGGGCCAGCACCTCGCCGCAGGACAGTTGCACACCACAGGCCATGGCGCCGCGCCTCCGTCTAGATTTTGGAGAATGGGGGGATTTGTTGTTGGCTGAGCCTGTCGAAGCCGAGCGCTTTGGCTTCGACAGGCTCAGCCAACGGTAAGACGCTGCGAAACGAACCCTAGCCCGTGTGGCGGCGCAAGAAATCCAGCTGGCTATCGAACAGCGGCTCGTCAGGGGCGGGCAGCTCGCAGCAGTACATGCCGTTGGGCAGCAGCATGCGGGCCTGGGCGGTGTCGCGCCAGCTGGTGCCGAGCAGATCGTCGCGGATATAGCTGAGCATGGCGGGATCCTCGATGGGAAACAGCACCTCGATGCGGCGGTCCAGATTGCGCTGCATCAGATCGGCGCTGCCGATATACAGGCGGTCGTCGCCGCCGTTGCGGGCGTAGTACATGCGGCTGTGCTCCAGAAAGCGCCCGACGATGCTCCTGACCTCGATCGTCTCGCTGATGCCGGGGACGCCTGGGCGCAGACAGCACATACCGCGCACCATCAGATTGATCGCGACGCCGGCCTGCGAGGCCCGATAGAGCAGGCGAATAATCTGCGGATCGACCAGCGCATTCATCTTGAAGATCAGCCGCCCGCCGCGCCCCTCCTGCTGGTGCTCGATCTCGCGCTCGATCATTCCCATCAGCTGGCGGCGCAGGCTGATCGGGGCGACCAGCAGCTTGCGGAAGTCGCTCTGGCGCGAGTAGCCGGTCAGGAAGTTGAACAGGTCCGAGGCGTCGGCGCCAAAGTCGGGGCGACAGGTCAGCAGGCCGATATCGGTGTAGAACTGGGCGGTCACGGCGTTGTAGTTGCCGGTGCCGAGATGCATATAGCGCGCCAGGCCATCGCGCTCCTTGCGCACCACCAGGGCCACCTTGCAGTGAGTTTTCAGGCCCATCAGCCCATAGACCACATGGACGCCCTCGCGCTCCAGCGCCCGCGCCCACTCGATGTTGTTCTCCTCGTCGAAGCGGGCCTTGAGCTCGACCAGCACCGCCACCTGCTTGCCCTTCTCGCGGGCCCGCAGCAGCGCGTGGACAATCGGCGAGTTGCTGCCGACCCGATACAGGGTCTGCTTGATCGCCAGCACGTGCGGGTCGCGGGCGGCGGCCTCTAGAAAATCTACCACCGGCGAGAACGAGTCGTAGGGATGGTGCAGCAGCACATCGCGGCGCTGGATAATGTTGAAGATATCCTCGCCGGTGCGCAGTACGGCCGGGACGCTGGGCATAAACGGCGGATCCTTCAGGTCCTGGCGGCTGACCCGGCTCAGCGTCATCAGGCTGCTCAGATCGAGCGGGCCGCTAAGCAGATACACATCGTCGCGCTCGACCTCCAGATTCTCCAGCAGCAGCTCCAGAACGCGCACCGGGATGGTCGCCTGGATGGAGAGCTTGACCACCGAGCCAAAGCGGCGCTGGCGCACGCCCTGCTCGATCGTCTGGAGCAGATCGGCGGCCTCGTCCTCCTCGATCTCCATATCGGCGTTGCGGATCACCCGAAACGTATACGACTCGACCACCTGCATGCCGGGAAACAGCGTGTTGATATTGGCCGCAATAATCTGTTCGAGCCAGGTGTAGCAGACCGTGTTGGGCTGCTCGCTCGGCACGCTGACCAGGCGCGGCAGCGAGGCGGGCACCTTCAGGCGGGCAAACTGCTCATCGTTATCCTGGTCGTGGATCACCACGGCCAGATTCAGGCTAAGATTCGAGATATGCGGAAACGGATGGCCCGGATCAAACGCCAGCGGGGTCAGCACCGGGAAGATCTCGTTATCAAAAAAGTTCTTCAGCCAGGCCTGCTGATGGATCGAGAGATGGTCGTGGTCGACGATGTAGATCCCGGCATCGTGGAGCTTGGGGAGCAGATCCTGGCCAAAGCACATGCGCTGCTGCTCCATTAGCGGCACGACCTTGCGCCGGACCGCCTGGAGCTGCTCGAGCGGGGTCAGGCCGTCCATCGAGCGCTCAAAAACGTTGGCCAGGATCTGCTGTTTGATGCCGGAGACTCGAATCATAAAAAATTCGTCGAGGTTCGAGCTGAAGATCGCCAGGAACTTAACCCGCTCCAGCAGCGGCAGCGACGGGTCAAGGGCTTCTTCGAGCACCCGCCGATGGAAGGCCAGCACGCTCAGCTCGCGGTTGAGGTAGAGCGAGGGGTCGGTGAAGTCCAGCACGGCCTCGGATTGGTCGACAAGCAGTAGATCAGTCATAGCATCTCTCGCTGATTATTGATGAAGAATTGCATGTCCATTGTAGCGGAAAAGATTAAGCACCGACAAGCTAGCGATAGAACTCGTCGCGATGCTCATCCTCATCCATCGCCCCGGTGATCCACAGCAGGCCAATCCACATGCCCCGCGACACGCGGTAGGCAAGCGCCTGAAACCCGCTCAGCGTGGTCAGCAGCGCCGTCACGCCCCAGCCCAGCTGATTGGGCAGCCACAGCACCACCAGCACCGCCCCGATGAAGCCGATCAGCGTCGTGACGGTCAGCGAGATGCCCATTGCACCCGTGCTCTGGTCGCCGGTGCCCTCGTAGCGACGCCCGCACTGGGCGCAGCCTTCGACCAGCTCGAAAAACGAGCGGAAAATCCGCCCATAGCCACAGTGCGGGCAGCGGCCCAGCGAGCCGCGCCACAGCGCGCGGATTCCTTCAAACATTGGTTGGCCCTCTCCCCGGTGCCCAGAGGGCGCCCTGCGGCGGCCACCCCTCTCCCTGTGGCCCAGCGGGCACCCCGGAGAGGGGAATCACTGGATTTAACAAACCTCGAATCCCGATCCCCGATCCCCGATCCCTAGCCCCGCTCACGGCTCGATCATGCCGCGCCGGATGGCATACTTCACCAGGTCGGTGCGGTCGTGCAGATCGAGCTTCTCCATGATATTGGTGCGGTGGCTCTGGACGGTCTTGACGCTGATCACCAGCTGGGCGGCGATCTGGCGGTTGGTCAGGCCCTCGGCGACCAGCTTGAGCACCTCCAGCTCGCGCTCGGTCAGGTCGGCCAGCCGGCCGGTGTCGCCATCGCGCAGGTCATCGAGGGTGCGGGTCAGGGCCGGATCGAGGTAGGCGTCGCCGCGCTGCACCGCCCGTATCGCCGCCACCAGGTCGGTCGCCGCCGCCCGCTTCAGCACGTAGCCGGCCGCGCCCGCCCGCAGCGCCTCCTTGAGATACTCTTCGCCCTCGTGCATGCTCAGGAAGATGATTTTGGTGTTGGGCGCCCGCTGGCGAATCTCGCGGGCGGCGACCAGGCCGTTGGTTTTGGGCATGGCGATATCCAGCACCGCGATATCCGGCCGCAGCGCATCGACCAGGTCGACCGCATCGGCCCCGTTCGAGGCCGTCCCAATCACGTGGAGGTCCGGCTGAGCCTCCAGCACCATCTGCACACCGTCACGCATCACCGCGTGGTCATCGGCCAGCACAATCCTAATCACGTGTTCGCTCATATGCTCCGTTCGTCCAGGGTTAGCTCAGCATTGTTGCAACGCCGCCCCAGGGGAATAACAATTCGAATCTCCGTGCCAACGCCAGGCGTGCTATCAACATTGATTGTGCCACCCAACAGATTGGTGCGCTCGTACATGCCAAACAGCCCGACGCCGTGGCCATCGCGGAGCGTCGGCAGGGCCACGTGGGAGTCAAAGCCCACGCCATCGTCCTCGACCCGCGCCTGAACCAGATTCGGCTGGCTCAGATCGAGGTCAACCTCGACATAGCTCGCCTGCGAGTGCTTGATGATGTTGGAAAACGCCTCTTGCAGCACCCGATAGAGCGCGGTTTCCACCACCGACGGCAGGCGCCGCTCCTCGCCGCGCACCTGCAGATCGACCCGAATGCCGCGCCCGCCCAGCCGCTCGACCGCCTGCGCCCGCACCGCCGCCGCCAGGCCCAGATCGTCGAGCTGCGATGGGCGGAGATCGGCGATAATCGCGCGGACGCCCTCCAGGGTGTGGCTGGCCAGATCGCGCAGCCCGACCAGCCGCTCGTGGACAACCGGGGTGGTGTTGGGCTGCTGGGCCGCGGTCTCGGCGTAGATCACCAGCGTGGCCAGGGCCTGGGCGGTCTCGTCGTGCAGCTCGCGGGCGATCCGGCGGCGCTCCTCTTCCTGGGCGTCGATCACCTGCTGGGTCAGCCGCTCGGTCAGCGCCCGCGAGTGTTCAATCGCCCGCGTATCCTCCTCGACCTGCTCCAGCATTGTGTTGAAGGCCACCGAGAGCTGGGCGATCGTGCGGTCGCCGCCGACCGCTGGCGGCACCCGCACCCCCAGGTCGCCGGTGGTCACCCGCACCGCGGCGGCGTGCAGATTCGTCAGCGGGCGCAGGGCGTAGCGCAGCAGCGCATAGTTCACCGCCACGCTCATCACCACGCCGATCACGGCAAAGATCACGGTCAGGGTGATCCCCTCGGTGTTGGCCAGCCGCCGGGTGATCGAGGTCCCGGCGATGGCGCCAAGGCAGACAATCGCGCTGTTCACAATTAAAATCTGGTAGATCAACGGTATTCTTCGCATACGGGAAATTGTAACACGCTCGGCCAATCGGGGAGAAACGCGCTGGCGGCCGCTCGGCTGGCTGGATCGGGTTCCGCGCCAGATTGTTGCTTGACAACACGCTGACACTGACCGAAAAGGATGGCGTCACGTCGATGACGCTGCTCGTGCAGCACTCCTGCCAGGAGCACCGCGACGCCCACATCAACTCGGGCATGGAAGCGGGCATGCAGGACGCGCTGGACCTCCTGGAGGACGTGGCGATCGAACTGGGGTAGAGATCACTATTTTGCTCCACGAAGGGCACGAAATATCAAATAGCGAGAATCTCACTTTTCCCCTCTCCACTGCAGTGGAGAGGGGTGTCCGCAATGCGGACGGGGTGAGGTCTCAGCGCTCCAGGAACTTCACCGCGACGACCGTAATATCATCGTGCTGCTCGGCGGCGCCGACGAAGCTGCGCACATCGGCCAGCACCGCATCCAGCAGCCCCTGCGGCGTGATCGCGGTTGGCAGCGAGCGCACCAGCACCTCCAGGCGCTCGAAGCCGTAGATTTCCCGCGCGGGATTCATGGCCTCAATCACCCCATCGGTATAAAACAGCACAATATCGCCCACCTCCAGCTGCAGATGATTGTCCTCGTACTGCAGCGTGCGGTGCATGCCCATTGGCAGCGACAGGCCCTCGGTGTTGAGATAGTGGGGATAGGCGGCCGGATCGGCCGGGCGCAGGCGGTGGAGCAGAAATGGGTAGATCTGGCCCGCGTTGGCCCAGACCATCGTGCGCTCGCGGGCGTTCAGGCGGGCGTAGCTGACCGCAACAAACATATTCCGCGGGATCTTCTCGCTCAGAATGGCGTTCGACTGGCTGATGATCTGCGCTGGCGAGGCGTACAGGGCGGCGTGCGCCCGCAGCGTGCTGTAGGCCGCCACCATCACCATCGCCGCCGGAATGCTTTTGCCCGAGACATCGCCGATGCTTATGTCGAGTGTATCGGCATCAATCGCCAGCACATCATAGAAATCGCCCGAGGTCTCGCGATGCGGAAGGCAGATCGCGGCAACCTCAAGCCCGGCCACGCTGGGCAGCTCCAGCGGCGACAAGGTCTGCTGGACGGTGCGGGCGATCTCCAGCTCCCGCGACATGCGCTCGCGCTCGGAGTGCTCGGCGTACAGCCGGGCGATCTGAGTCGACATGTCGTTAAACGTCGTGGTTAAATCGCTAATCTCATCGCGGACTCGCCCGCCGATCGGCAGGGTCAGGCCCAGATTGCCGCTGGCTAGCTGCATCACGCCGCGCTTGAAGCGCTGGAGCGGCCGGTTGAACAGCACAATCGTGATCAGCCAGGCCACCACCATGGCGGCGGCGGCGCCCAGCAGCATAATCGGCACAATCTGGCGGATCGTGGTCTGCTGCAGAATATCGCGCGACTCGCCGCTCAGCGAGGCCTCGACAATCCCGATCACCTGCGGCCCCTGGGGTGTCTCGGCCAGAATTGGCGCCACAAAGCCATAGTAGGTGCCAAACTCATCGGAGTAGCGAATCGCCTGCGGCTCGGTGGCGCTGAAGGCGGCAAAATGGCCCGGCGTGGCGTAGAAAAACGGATAGCCAACCCCGGTCGCATCGCTGTCGGCCCAGTAGTACAGCCGCTCGCCCTCGCGCCGATAGATCCCGATCCAGGCCAGGTTGCCGGCGGTGAGCGCCGCATTCAGCTGGTCGCTAATCCGGGCATATTCGGGCGTATCAACATCGGTCGGCAGATTAATTGTCGCCAGCGCCGTCTGATCGAGCGTGGAGGCCAGCAGGCGCACCACCCGCTGGAGGCGCGTATCCATCTCGGTCTGCCAGCGCTGGGTGCTAGTCTGGTAAATTTTGTAGCCCGAGAAGCCGACCGTCACGCTGATCAGGAACATCAGCGGCAGCAAAATCTTGAGCATCAAAGGCACGCGCAGCTTCATTTGGCCACCGCAATCCGGCTGCGCAGGCTGCCATCGGGCGCAAACACCCAGATCGTGTTATTGAAGGCATCGGCGGCATAGATCGCCCCGTCGGGGCCGAGGTTGAGGCCCAGCACCTGCCAGCGGGCGATCTCCGGCGGCGCGAAGGCAAACAGCGGGGTGCCATCAGCGCTAAACGCCTGAATCCGCTCGTTGCCCATATCGCTGACGTACCAGCGCCCCGACTCCTGGTCGACGGCGACATATTGCGGGTAGGCCAGCTGGCCCAGGCCGCTGCCGTAGGTGCCGATGCTCCGCTCGTAGGTCAGGGTCAGGCTGGCAGGTGACGTCGCGCTCAGGCGAAACTGCTGGATGCGGCTATTGGGCGTATCAACCGCATACAGCCAGCCGCGTCGATCGTCAACCGCCACATCGGTCAAGCCCGCGAACTCGCCGGGCGCGCTGCCAGTCACGCCAAAGAACGTGCCGATCGGCTGGCCGGTCGTGGAGAAGACCCGCAGGGTGTTGGTGGTGAAGCCGGGAATGTAGAGTCGATCCTGGCCGTCAAGCTCCAGCGCGTAGGGGGCGTGGGCGGGCGGCTCGGCGTCGGGGTCGTAGTCGCTGGCGCCAATTTCGCGGAGGAAGCTGCCATCGGGGGCGAACACCTTCACGCTGTCGTGAATCACCGTGGAGCCTTCGGGGTCGTAGACAAGATTGCTGAAGTACAGATTTCCCGCCCGATCCTGCTCCAGATCCCAGCCAAAGTGGATATTCGCGGCCTGGGTGCCAAACGTGCCAATCGACGCCAGCAATTCCCCAGAGGCCGATAGCCGAGCCACGCGATAGTTGCCCCGATCCATCACAAACAGGCTGCCATCACGCGCCGGAACAACGCCATTCGGACGCAGCAGCTCCGGTGTTGCCCGCGAACACCCGGCCAGCACCAGCACACCAATCAGCAGTCCAAGTGAGGTAAAACGCAGCATTGCGGCACTCCATGGCCTGGTCTCTCTCGCTGTGCGAGCCTGGCACAACGCTGTAGCCAGGCCCACGCCAATATTTAGCCGATCCGCCGGATCAGCCCGCCGACAACCAGCGCCAGAATTCCAGCCCCGGCCAGCCCGTACGCCAGCGCCATCACCATCTGCAGCGGCGGCGGGGTTTTGAGCTGCCGCTGCTGCTGGCGGGGCGCTGGGGCCAGCTCGATCCGCTGGCCGCGCCAGTACTGAACCCGTTTTCCGCCGCCGCCAAACTCAGCGCCGCCGGTTGGGTTGCGCCAGAGCCTCCAGGCGGTCCAGAGAAACCACAGGCCGCCTGCCACCGCCAGCAGGGCCTGGGCCGACCACGGCAGGCCCCGCACCTGGCGCTGGAACAGCACCAGCACCAGCACCACCACAATTCCCGGCAGCCACGAGCGGTCGAATCTCATGCCGATGCGTCCTTCGATAGATCGAAATACTGCGGCGCGTTCGGATCAGGCGCCGAGTCCTCTTCCGGCAGCGTCAGACGCCCGTAGGTGTC
>DAOTUS010000424.1:0-2996 GCA_034437415.1 Herpetosiphonaceae bacterium | reverse complement strand
CCGGCCGCAGCGGCGGCCACCTGCCCAGAGGGCACCCGCCCCGTGGCCCAGAGGGCACCCCGGCGAGGGGAAGCAGTGGGGTACAACTGGCCCGAATCGCGACTTTGCACATGCCCTGGTGCGCTTCATCCCCACCGACCAGCAGTGGGGTTTTCGCGCACTATGGAGTATAAACAGGACGTGCGACCGACCGCGATGGTGGGAGGCCCGCATTCCTCCCCGCAGCAAGCTGCGGGGTATCCAGCGGGCAAACTGGATGAAGGCTGGTATAGTAGCCCATCGAAAAAGCTATGGTCTTTGCGGATTTTATGCTGCTTGGCGCCGCTCCTCACCCCTGCGCGGATGTTTCGATCAGGCGGCCGAGCGCCCAGCCAGCGCTCAGCGCCAGCCCGACCAGCACCAGCCCGCCATTCAGGCCGTACCAGAGCGGCCCGGCGGCGCCAAGCAGCGCCAGGCTGGCCGGCAGCACGCGCAGCACCACCAGCGCCCACCAGATCGCCAGCAGGTTGCCGCGGGTCTGCCCGCCCAGCCAAGTCGCCAGCGGCCAGGCCAGCAGCGCCACCACGATCTGGGTCGGCTCGCGCAGGCTGATCGCGGCCAGCAGCATCCCGAACGTGGTGAGCAGCAGCGCCACCAGCGTGGGATCGAGCCTGCCGATCCGCCAGCGGGTGAGCAGGGCTCTGAGCAGCCCAAACACGCCCGCCAGGGTGAGCGTGGTGGTGGTGGCGCTCAGCAGCGCCCGGCCCAGCACATCGAGGGCCGGGAGCATTGCGCCAAGCGCGCCGACTGGGGCAAACAGGCCCGGCTTCGCCCCCGGCCAGGCCCGCGCCAGCACGAACAGCACCAGCCACGGCGCCAGCAGCCAGCCAAGCTGCAGCGCATCCGCCAGGCGGCCGCCTAGCCGCGCTGCGCTGCCCGCAACGATTGTGCGCTGATCGCTGCGCGTTCCCAGGCGCCAGGCCGTGGCCGCGCCAGCCGCCAGCAGCGCCAGCTCCCCGCCGTTCAGCACGCCATCCATCAGCGCCCAGCTCAGTCCCTGGATCAGGCGTGGCCCCTCGGCGAGCTGGCCGTGGCTCAGGCGGCCAACCCCAAGCAGCAGCCAGATTATGCCGCCAGCCAGGCCCAGCCAGGCCCAGGGCTTGACGGCGACCTGGCGGCGCAGCACCCCGATCAGGCCGATGATCGGCAGGATCAGGGCGGGCCACTCGGTCAGGGCGGCGGGGACTTTGCTGACCAGGCTTTCCACGAAGGTGATCTGGTCGCGCTCGCGGCGGTAGGCCGGCGGCGTGTACAGCGCTGGCGTGATCGCCGCCACCTGATCGCCCTGTACCACCACCTCGATCCGCCGATAGGCCGCGCCAACCACCGGCTGGCGGGTCTGCCAGGTGAAGCTGTGGTCGGTGCGGGCCGTTCGCTGCACCGCGCCAGCATCAAGCAGCTCATACTGGGCCAGATCGGCCTGCTGCTGGGCGGCCACCAGTGCCAGCGCCTCGGCGGCCGGGCGCTCCAGGGTTGCCCCGGCGGCATCCTCGGGGATGGAGCGGGTGTAGGCGCGAACCTCGCCGTCCGGGCCAAGGTCAACCTGCCACGAGTCGGGCCGATCCCAGGCGGTCCAGGCCACCCGCCAGGCGCGCGGATTGCCAACCTCGCGCACCGCTGTGGCCGCCGTCGGGCGATCCAGCTCGTCGTAGAGGTAGCTCAGGTCCAGATCGACCCAGTCGGCGACTGGCTGCACGCTTGGATGGAGGCCCGTCAGATCGACGCCCAGCCCGGCGGCGGTGGCCGCGGCCTTGACGATCACGGTGGGGCGGGTGTCGGCGCGGCGCATGGGCGGCGCGAGCGTCCAGCCGACCACTGCCAGCGTCACCAGCGCCGCCAGGGCCACCCCGCCGCCCAGCGCCAGCCGCCGCCAGTCGTGGGGCTGCGCAGGCTCGGCCGCCGCCGGGAGAGCGTCGGGCACGCTCGGCGGCAGCGGCAGCGCGACGGCCTCATCGGGCTCGAGGGGAATCCCCCGCACGATGCGCAGGATCGCCGGAATCAGCAGCAGCAGCACCGCTCCCGCCGCCAGCACCCCGCTGATCAGATACAGCACCGAGCCGCCCCAGAACAGCGGCACATACAGCGAGGCATTGTAGGTAAAGTGGGCCGCCATCGCCGCCAGCACGCCGTAGCGCACAAACAGCACCCCGAAGACAATCCCGACCAGCGATAGCTCGAGTACCCGAATAAAAAATGGCCGCTGGGAATAGGTCGCGTGCAGCGAGGCCCAGACGATTGCGGTGAACACAATCGCCAGCCTGGGCTTGCCGGTCCACCTGGTCAGCACGCTGATCCCGCCCAGGCGAAACAGCAGCTCCTCGCCGACGGCGGGCAGCAGGCCGACCGCCAGCGCATACAGGGCCGGAAACGGGGTCGATAGCGTGTCGTCGTAGAGCGCGGTGACCGGCGACCAGACCCCGAACCAGCGTCCGCCCAGGGCATAGAACGCCGAGACAAAACCCAGCTGCGTCACGCCCACCAGCCCGCCGATCAGCAGCGCCTGCACGGTCGGGCGGCTGACCAGGCCGCGGCGGGTCAGGGTTTGGCCCATGTGCAGGCGGCCGCTGGTGCGCTCCCAGACCAGCGCCTCGCCGGCCATTCCGGCCAGCACAATCGTCGCCCCAATCGTGCCCAGCTGGGCGAGGTAGCCGCTCAGCTGGTTGAGCAGGTGCAGCGGCAGGCTGGTGTTGACGTTGTATCTGGCCAGCTCAAGCGGAATGCTGTTGAGCATGACCAGCACGCCTAGCGCCAGCACCGCCGCAAACAGAGTGGTCGCCCAGCGCCGCCGCAGACGTCCGCGTCGGGCCAGCAGCAGCCAGGTGAAGCCGATCAGCGCCGTCAGGGCGTAGGTGAGCGTCCAGCCGACGGTGCTGAGCAGCCCGCCCCGGCGGCCCTGCCAGGCGCTCTCGCGCCACCACGAGTCCGGCAGCCAGTAATATTCGTCGATCGCGCCGATC